>CAIYZD010000190.1 GCA_903930585.1 uncultured Geobacteraceae bacterium
CGGATTCGTAGTCCGTTGCTCTATCCAGCTGAGCTACAAGCGCATTAGGAACTGGCTTTATACCGCACCGGACAGAATATTTCAACTATTTTTTTATTATTTGTTGCATCCTCCACCCGCCACTATATAATCACTACCAAGTCATGCTGATTTCAGATAGTCTTGAGCGGCAGGGGCGGATACTTCTCTGAAGGACTCTTTGTGTTATGAATCACTTTATTCTGGAAATCGACGAAGCCGATGTAAAACGGGAACGGGACAAATCAAGAGAACTTCGCAGGAGTCGCTGGTGGAAAAATCGTGTGGCCCTGGGACGTTGCCATTATTGCAGCGGCAGTTTTGCTCCGGAAGAGCTGACCATGGATCATCTGGTACCCGTGTCGCGCGGCGGAAAAGCTTCCCGTAACAATGTGGTACCCGCCTGCAAAGAGTGCAACAGCCGCAAGAAATATTTACTCCCGATAGAGTGGGAAGAATATCTGGACCAGTATGAAAGTCCAGCACCGGAGCATCAAACGTGAATAAACCGAAGAGCCGATATAAAGTCGTCATATATGACTGTGATGGCGTGATCCTTGATTCCGTCGAATCCAATTACGTTTTTTACAACCAGATCATGGAATATCTGGGGAGGCCGGAGATTGACCGGGATAACAGCGATGCCAGAAGGATCCTCCACACCTATTCGTTTAATGATGTGATGGACTATTTTTTTACCGAAGACGTGCGGCGTGAAGAGGCTCTCAGGTTTGCCAAGACGATTCGCTACCGCGATCTGATGCCGTACATGCGGATGGAAGACGGTTTTGTCAGCGCCCTTGACCAGCTGAAGGGGTACACATCCCTGGCGATTTGCACCAATCGGGCAACGTCCATGGAAATGATTATTGAGGATTTCGGACTGACCGGGTACTTCGAATTTGTCATGACGGCATCGCAGGTTACCCACCCAAAGCCCCATCCGGAACCGCTCCTGAAAGTACTGGACTTCTTTAAGGTCAAACCGGAAGAGGCTCTCTTTATAGGCGATGGCGAAGTGGACATGCAGGCCGCCAGAGGCGCCGGTATTCCTTTCATTTCTTACAAGTCCCACCTGCCCGCTCTGGCGCGCATCCAGCATCACGCCGAGATTGTCCGGCATGTTTTTTCCGTTTGACCGGATGACTCCGGGTAGTTTCCCCCCGGAGTCGTGCACATAACGAACTCCATCGCGCTTCATCTCACCAGTTTGGACAATTTTTTGAATTCATCCGTTCCGGCGACCTTCAACAACTGGAACAGGGTGGATTCCGTGCAGGTCGGGATTGCCCCGGCAAGCGTCATGGCCTGGATGGCTGTCTGCCAGTTCTGTTTGCTTCGGCTCATGACGGCATCCTTCACAACATGGACATCCAGACCGGCATCGCGCAGTTCAATCACCGTCTGCAGAACACATACGTGCGTTTCCATACCGATGATAATCACCTGGGTCCTGCCGGTCGCTTTAAGGGCAGCGACAAATTCGGCACTGCCACAGCAGCTGAAAGTCATCTTTTCAAAGCAGGGAGCAGCTGGAGCCTTTTCCTTCAACTCCGGCAGTGTCGCCCCCAACCCCTTGACGTACTGTTCGGTAACCAATACCGGAATATTCAATACGGCAGCACTCTCAAGCAGGATGCCGCTGTTTTTAACCACCTGTTTCAGTACGACTTCATCCATTGCGACGCACAGTTTTTCCTGCACATCGATTACCACCAGCACCGCTTTGTCCCGTTCCAGAAAAAAACTGTCTTTGATTGACATGGTCATCTCACCTGTTTCCATAAGATCGCCGCGTGGCGGCTTGATTCGGGGCGCTCCGGAGAGCGCCCCGAATCAGGTAAACATCATCTACAGCAGCGCTTGAGCTGCTGCAATTGCAGCAGCGTAATCCGGCTCGCCGGTAACCTCCGGAACAATCTGGATGTAGCGGATAATATTCGCGGCATCAACGACGAATACGGCGCGGGTCAGCAGCAGCAATTCCTTGATCAGTACCCCGTAACCAAGCCCGAAGGAGCGTTCGCGATAGTCGGAAAGTGTGACCACCTTGTCGATTCCGGCGGCTCCGCACCACCGCTTCTGGGCAAACGGAAGATCAAGGCTGATCGTCAGTACCACGACGTCTCCCGACAATAAAGCCGCTTCCTGATTAAAACGCCGGGTTTCGGTGTCGCACACCGGCGTATCGAGGGACGGCACCGCACTGATGATCTTGATCTTTCCGGCAAAGCTGGAGAGCGTTGCGCCGGCCAGCCCGTTGTCAACCACGGCAAAGTCCGGAGCGGCGTCTCCCACCTTGAGTTCGGGGCCCTGCAGAGTCATCGGGTTACCTTTAAACGTGATAATTCCTGTCTTGTCACTCATGTCAATCCTCCTCGTCTAATTCTACCAGTTCAGGTAGTCTGTAGCTATCTTCATCTGCAGCACTCTCTCCCTCCAGAAGCTGCAAAAATTGCATCACCAATCGATAGGTAATCCCCCACAACAACGGTTTGTCCTCAACGGGAAGCCTGATGGCCGGCACTTCAAATCGTTTGTCATCAAAAGCGACACGACTCTGCAGATGCCGTCCCGGATCGCGCAGATCGGAAAGCGTGACCCAGAACAGATCTCGCACCTCTTCGTTCAAAACCGGGGCGCACTGCACCCGGTCGACACTGAACAGGCAACAGGAAACCCTCACGGGCAGATTGGCCCCGACAATATCGGTAAGCCGCCCCAGGTAACGCCCCTGTTCCAAGTCGATACCGATTTCTTCATACGTTTCCCGGCAGGCAGCCTGGCATTCCAGCTCACCCGCTTCCAATTTCCCTCCCGGGAATGCGATGTGCCCGGACCAGGGGTCAAGGTCGTGTGCAGCACGCTGAATGAACAGGAGTTCAAGGCCATTACTGCCCCGCTGCAGTATCATGGCGACCGCGGCAGGCGTCCGGTCACCTGGGGCCTGAACGGTATCACTCTTACGCGTTTCAAGCAATTCCGCAATTCGATTAAACGTACGATCCATATTCTGTTGACAAACCTCTCATCACTCCGGGTATTCGGGTCTGGATTATTTTACATACTTACCGTATCATTCGATACCGTCAAGCAAAATAATACGAGGACCACCGTGACACACCATCATCTTTCTGCCATTCCCCGCATCTCGATCCTCATGCCGGTTCGCAACGAAGAGCGGTACCTGCAAGCGACACTTGACTCCCTGTTTCGCCAAACCTGCGCCGACTGGGAGCTTGTCGCGGTTGATGACGGTTCAAACGACGGTACTGCAGCCATCCTTGACGCCGCCGCTTGTAAAGACCGTCGTGTACGGGCAATCAGGACTGAAGGCAAGGGACTGGTATCGGCGCTCAATACCGGCCTGAAAGCCTGCCGGAGCGCGTTGCTTGCAAGAATGGACGGTGATGACATCTGCCATCCCCGGCGGCTCGAACTGCAGTCGACCTACCTGGAGACATATCCCGATATCGGACTGGTAGCCTGCAACTTCCGCCATTTCCCACGAACCGCTCTTAAACAGGGAATGATTGACTATGAACGGTGGCAAAACGGTTTGAATGAGCATTTTCTGATTGTTCGGGACCTGTTTATTGAATCTCCCTTTGTTCACCCGGGCATCATGACCCGCCGTACCATCATGAAAGAGCTTGGGGGATATCACGACGCCGGCTGGCCGGAAGATTACGATCTCTGGCTCCGGATGGCTGCGAACGGGGTACGCTTTGCCCGTCTGCCGCAGACGCTCCTTTTCTGGCGAGATCACCCGGAACGGGCCACCCGCACCATGCATGAATACGTAACAGATGCCTTCCGCGCCTGCAAATGTCACTACCTGCTGCGCGGGTTTCTGAGAGAGAGCCGGGATGTCGTTATCGCCGGTGCAGGTCAGGAAGCTCGGGCGTGGCAGCGCTTGCTGACGGAGGTAGAAGTGACGGTTTCCACCTGGCTCGATGTCGATCCGCGAAAGATCGGACGCATGCTGCACGGGGCGCCGGTGATCTCCCCCGATACGCTTCAGCTGAGTGGCAGAAAGATGATTGTTGCCATCGGCGTGCGAGGAGCGCGTGAGCAGTTCAGGAATGTGGCCAAAAAACGTGGTTGGCAGGAAGGGATAGACTTTGTCTGCGTCGCATGATAAAAACATCGCCGCCAACAGGGCGTGAAAGATGCACGAAGAAGGAGTTGCACATGTTACCAAGCAAAGAAGAAATGGCGCTTACCATCGATGAGGCCGAATGGAGCTGTCTGCGCGCCCACCTGCATCGCGGCGGACTGATACTGGTTGATGATTCACTTGATCTGGCGGATACCGCCCATAAAGTTGCCGCGGATGACGTGGAAATCATCCAGCATCTGGTCGAAAACGGCATGATAGGCAAACCATCCGACTCAAAAATCCGCTCGTGGGAAGAGGACAAACATAAAAAGTTCGCCATGCTGATTGTCAGCCCGTATGTGCTGTTCCAGGAAAAAATACCGACATTTCATTAACCTCGAATTACTCTTGAACCGCAAAGACGCAAAGGACGCGGAGTAAACCGGCCGTTATCTGAAAAACATTTCACCCATAAGCTTTTAAATTTCTTTGCGCACTTTACGTCTTTGCGGTAACGAAATGCTTTTGCTTGATTCTGGAGCTCAAAATGGAAACAACACTGAACGAAATTGAAGTGCGGGTTCTCGGCAGCCTGATTGAAAAAGAGCTGACCACGCCGGAATATTACCCGCTGTCGCTCAACTCTCTCACCAACGCCTGCAACCAGAAATCCAACCGAGATCCGGTAATGGCGCTGACGGAGGAGGATGTTGTCCGCGCCCTTGACTCGCTCCGCTTCAAACAACTGGTGGTACTTTCGGCGGATGGCGGCCGCGTGCCGAAATACCGCCATCTGATGGCTGAAAAACTGGGGTTGATGCCGGCTGAGCAGGCAATCATCTGCGAGCTGCTGGTGCGCGGTCCGCAAACCGTCGGTGAACTGCGCACCCGCGGAGAACGCATGCATCCGTTCGGCGATCTTGCCGCGGTGGAAGAGGTCTTGAGTGAGTTATTCCATTTCTAATTCAATAGTGCATTTATAATCCATGGCCAAGCAGTAATCGAGTGTACACGTCGATTGTCCAACTCCATTTCGCGTAGCGAAGAGGACAAATGCTGTTCAAGTGCCTCTATGCTGCTAAAAACCCGGTTATGAAAGGACTTCTCTCTCAG
>CAIYZD010000191.1 GCA_903930585.1 uncultured Geobacteraceae bacterium
CATTTTGATCGCTATTGCATTCAAAGCGTTTTTGCCGGCTGTCGAGGCAGGTTTTACATGGACTGGCTTCGCGGGACGAGTTTTTGTTACCTTGACCGTTGGTGCCTTAGCTGCTTATGCAGGGACACAGGCAGATAAGTACATGAAGATTGAAAGGTACAATCGTAGGATGGCACTCGAATTGGAGGCTATTGGCCCATTCATCGCGCCTCTTACCACGGACCAACAGGCAGATTTTCGCATCAAGCTTGGCGAAAGATCCTTTGGGCACAGTGAGACGTCCCAGGGGCATGCCGACGCCAAAAGTCCAACCAATATTGCTGAACTATTGGCTGATCCGAAGTTTCGAACGCTCATAGCAGATTTCGTAAAGGCTGTGAAACCGTAGCAATTAAATATCTGGATGTCGTGTCTTCAGGGGAGAGCTGTCTTTTATGAAATGGACGGGTCAAACAAACACAACGAGTCAGTCCGCTCGACTGTCTGAGTCGGCTGAAATAGTCGCCAATCTCTGGTATGTGATGGATGATCAGGGTTTCATCTACAGCCTGCGCATCAAGCCCTATGTCTGTGAAGGCACAGATAATGAAAAGCTGTCTTTCCTGAAAAGCCGCACCTATCTGGACTATCTGATAGCCCGCCCATTTTCAGTTCCAGCTCGTTTTAACACCAATTTTATAGAAACTGACGGAAGCGAGACGAAGTACGCGGTTGTCCACCATGACGATGCAATTCGTTTGGGCGGTATTGACCAACTCTTTTTCGACGGATTGGATGAATTGCAGAAAGAACTGCCAGCCCAGACAAAATTGTCGATTCCCGAGTCACCTTTGATAAAGGTCACTGCTTTGGTCGTCGATGGAAACGGGAACATTGTCCCGCACGACTCTCTGAACGGTCAGGAGTAGATTGTGATTGTGGATTACAAGCATTCGGAGCATTTCGTATGAGTCTAACACATACAAGTATTGAGCAACTACATACATGGCTTGCTGAACCCGAAGGAACCAACATTGAGTTCAAGGAAGCCAAACAGAATTATCATTTTGATAAGTTGGTTGAGTACTGCGTAGCCCTGGCCAATGAGGGTGGTGGTAAGATTATTCTTGGGGCTACTGACCGCCGACCACGCCAGATTGTTGGTACTGCCGCCTACGCAGAACCTGGCCGTACCGAAGCAGGACTGCATGAACGTCTCATGCATCGCATTCCAGTTGAAGAGATTCTCACTGCCGATGGGCGTGTGCTGGTGGTGCATGTGCCGCCGCGATTGCCGGGTACTGCTTGGCATATTGGTGGCCGGTACCTGAAGAGGGCCGGTGATGACCCGGCGGCTTTGTCTGATGCCGAGCTGAAGGCTATATTCGCGGAAACCGGGCCGGACTTTTCTGCCGAGCTTTGCCCTGGTGCTACTCTGGCTGATTTGGCCCCGGAAGCGATTTTACTGTTCCGACAGCGTTGGGCAAAGAAAACTCGCGATGAGCGCAAAAACGGTTGGACCGATATCGATGTTCTGAATAATGCCGAGCTGCTGATTGACGGTCAAATCACCTACGCTGCCCTGATCCTTTTTGGTACCCGGTTGGCCTTGGGGCAGCGACTTGCCCAGGCTGAGCTGGTTTTTGAATACCGTTCTTCGGAAGCCTCCGGCCCAGCCGCTGACCGGGAGGAGTTTCGCGAAGGTTTTTTCCTCTGGCAAGATGCAATCTGGCAGAAGATAAATTTGCGCAACGACCGCCAAAGCTATCAGGACGGATTGTTCCGCCTGGATATCCCAACATTTGACGAAGTGCCGGTACGCGAGTCGTTGCTGAATGCAGTGGCTCACCGCGATTATCGGCTTGGCGGCTCAATTTTTGTCCGACAGTATGCTCACCGTCTTGAGGTCGTCAGCCCTGGTGGCTTACCTCCAGGGATCACTTCAGAGAATATTCTCGACCAACAAAATCCTCGTAACCGCCGCCTGGCAGAGGCGCTGGCCAAGTGCGGCTTGATTGAAAGATCCGGGCAAGGAATGAATCTGATATTCGAGAGTGCAATCCGTCAGGGTAAACCGCTGCCAAGTTTTGCAGGTACATCGGCTTATGAAGTTCGCCTTACCCTGGAGGGAATGGTGAAGAGCACTGCCTTTGTGCGTTTCATGGAGCGTCTTGGCGAGGAAACCTTGCGGTCGTTTTCGACGTACGATTTTCTTACGCTGGATTACCTTCATCGTGAACAACCACTGCCCGAACACCTGAAGGCTCGTATTCCAGGTCTTATAGAAGCTGGTGCAATCGAGTCTGTTGGACGTGGCAAGGGAACACGTTACCTTCTTTCGCAGCGATTTTATGCGGCAATGGGCGCAAAGGGTGTATATACCCGCAAGAAGGGATTGGACCATGGCACCAACAAAGCACTCCTTGAACAGCATTTGCGCGGCCAAGGGAACATCGGTGCCCCCTTGGCTGAGCTTCGGCAGGTATTACCTGCAGAGTCTGAAAGAGCTATCCAAAGCCTTTTGCTGGAAATGCGGGACGAGGGGCGCGTGGTGCTTCAAGGGAAACGACGCTGGGCTCGTTGGGTTATTGCTTTGTCTAAAGACGAAAATGATTGACTTCTAAAGACATAAAATCGCCATAAACAAATAAAACCCCTTAGTAACGGTATGTTATAAA
>CAIYZD010000192.1 GCA_903930585.1 uncultured Geobacteraceae bacterium
CTCAGGAAGCATGCGACAAATATACGCATGATCTGAAAGAGGGCGGCATCCTGCTGGTAGATTCTGATCTCGTTACAAAACTTCCGACCAAAGGGAATTTCAAGGTTGTTTCCTTCCCGATCATCAATACGGCCAAAACCGATGTTGGTCGTGAAATCGTTGCCAATATCGTTGCTCTTGGGGCAATGGTAGCTTTGACCGGCCAGATCAGCCGTGAAAATGCTGAAAAAGCGGTTCTTTCAAGTGTCCCCGAGGCCTTTATTGAACTGAATAAAAAAGCGTTCAGTATCGGTTATGAAAAGGCTCTGGCTGCCAGCGCCTAGTGTGGATGTCAGGTAAGCAGTAAACGAAAGGCCTGATGTCCGGACATCGGGCCTTTCGTTTTAACGGTACTGCTATTGCTATATCTGACTTGCCGTCATCGTTGAAGAAATGGTATTGTAAATCCATAGAGTCAATATGTCTCCATGTTTGATGGAGAATAAATATATAAAGGATCGTATATGTATCAGCTTGAGAGCTTTTCCGTTACAGCCGTTACCTCATGAAGACTCCGGAATGTTTTGAAACACTGGTCCGCAACGGCTTGGTGGATGAAGTTGTCTCCCGCCTGATGAGTGGCAAGGAAGCCGATGTATACGTCGTTCAGGCAAAAGGAGAGTTTTGCTGCGCCAAAGTTTACAAAGAAGCACAACGACGCAGTTTCACTCAACTGGCTCAATACCAGGAAGGTCGTAAGGGTCGTAACAGCCGTCAGGCGCGAGCCATGCAGAAAAATTCCCGGTACGGCCGCAAGGAAACTGAGGAAGCGTGGAAAAATGCCGAGGTAGACGCATTGAAAACCTTGGCGGATGCAGGAGTGCGGGTTCCGAAGGTTTATAACTATGTTGACGGAATTCTTCTGATGGAATTTGTCGTTGATACGGATGGCTGCGCTGCTCCACGGCTTAATGACCTTCGCTTGACCGGTGCGACGGCTCGTGAATATCATCGCGAAATGATACAAGAGATTGTTCTCATGCTCTGTGCCGGAATCATTCATGGCGATCTGTCCGAGTACAATGTGCTTGTCGGTTGTGATGGTCTGGTTATTATCGATCTGCCGCAGGCGGTCAATGCCGCCGGTAATAACAATGCTCGCAGCATGCTGGAGCGTGATGTGGAAAATATTACGGCCTACTTCGGTCGATTTGCACCGGAACTTCTCTCTACGGATTATGGGAGGGAAATCTGGAAACGGTATGCGAGTGGGGAACTTACTCCTGCAACCGAGTTGACCGGGATTTTTGTGCAAAGTGACAGACCGGCTGATGTAAAAGGGGTTATGCGTGAGATTGATTACGCACGGATACTCAATGAACGCACTCTGGCGCGGAAGTCACAACTCTCCTGATTGTTGTTGAGAGAGGCTGATATAAAATATGAAGCTTCAGTCGAAACAGTGTACTACATTTCTCTGCTTTTTCATGTTATTGACGGCATTTCCTGCTACAGCCGAAGAACTCTATCGACAGTTTTCACTGGGTGCGGGAAGTCTGACAACGGCCCCAACCGATGTCAAGGCCCCTGAACCGGGCATCGTAACGGCGAAATACGGTTTCAGAATCGCAAAAGATTTTATGCCCTATATGGGTACCGGTGTGGCGTACTCGTATCAGTCGGATACAAAAACCGGTGATATTACGAAGCTGAAAACCGGTGTGGCAGCCCAGCTTGGTTTCAGCTTTCTCTTTGCAACAAATTCCACGTTGAAGCTTGATTATAAATATCTCTCACTGCCGGATCAGCAACGAGGTGATCCCAGAACAGTTCCGCAATCCGTCGGCATCGGGCTGGATATCAAATTCTGAGATAAGAATATCAGTCCCGACGAGGATATGCATTTATGTTCTGAATTGCTCCAGTCGATATCATCCGGCAACATACCGCCTGCGCCTAAACCGGTTTCCACGCGTTTCAACTCGTCAAACACCCTCTTTTGTCTTGCCGTTATCGTATCATAAATGCTACTTTGCCAAGATTTTGAATCATCTGCGGAGGTTTTTTGTGAACATATTTCGTTATCTAACGGCTGGTGAGTCACACGGACCCCAGTTGAGTGCAATAATAGAAGGGCTTCCGGCCGGGATCCATATCGTTGTTGAAACGGTAAATCACGACCTGGCACGGCGCCAGCAGGGGTATGGCCGTGGTGACCGGATGAAAATCGAGAAGGACACTGCTCAACTGATGTCCGGCGTGCGCTGGGGCGTAACGATCGGCTCTCCGGTAACACTGGTGGTACAGAACCGCGACTGGGGCAACTGGTCGGAGAAGATGTCGCCGCTTCCGGAACATCGCGACGAATCCATCGCGGTTACTCGCCCGCGTCCCGGACATGCCGATCTTACCGGTGTCATGAAATATAACCTGGATGATGCGCGTAACGTGCTGGAGCGCTCCAGTGCCCGTGAAACGGCGGTTCGAGTTGCTGTCGGCGCCGTGGCAAAGGCGCTGCTGGCCGAATTCGGCATCAAGGTCGGGGGCTTTGTGTCGGAGCTGGGGGGGATTAGTGCCGTTACGCCGCAGGAACCGCTGGAAAACCTGTGGCAGCGTGCCGGAATGTCGGAAACGTTCTGTTGCGATCCTATTGCGGAAGTCGAAATGAAGCGGGCTGTAGACGCCGCAAAATCAGGCGGAGATACACTCGGTGGTGTTGTTGAAGTGCAGGTGATTGGCGTTCCTCCCGGACTTGGCAGCTATGTGCAGTGGGATCGAAAGCTGGATGCGCGTCTGGCCATGGCACTGATGAGTATTCAGGCAATCAAAGGGGTCGAGGTGGGCATCGGCTTTGATGCCGCCGGCAGACCCGGTTCGCGTGTGCATGATGAAATTTTTTATCAGGACGGCTACCGGCGACACAGTAATAATGCCGGCGGAATCGAGGGAGGGATGTCAAATGGTGAGCCGATTGTCGTGCGGGCCGCCATGAAGCCGATCCCTACGCTCTACTCGCCGCTTCGTTCCGTTGATATGCGGACGCATGAGCCGTTTGTGGCAACCGTCGAGCGTTCTGATACCTGTGCCGTTCCGGCTGCTCTGGTTGTGGCGGAGGCGGTTGTCGCAATTGAAATTGCATCTGCGTTTCTGGATAAGTTTGGCGGTGATTCGATTGTTGAAATCCGTCGCAATCTGGAAGGATATCGGGAGCAGATTCGCAATGCCTGAAAAAACAGTGATCCTGACCGGTTTTATGGGGAGTGGTAAAAGCACGGTTGGCAGAGTTCTCGCGAAGCGGCTTGCCTGCCGGTTTGTTGACCTGGATGCCGAAATTGTTTCTGCGTCGGGATGCTCGATCAATGAACTGTTTGCCCGTGAAGGTGAACCGGCGTTTCGTGAGTTGGAGAGTGTTCACCTGAAACGGATTCTGGCGACGGGGGCGGGATGTGTGCTTGCCACCGGAGGTGGTGCGGTTATTTCTGATCAGAATCGAGCCGTGATGCGCAGCTGTGCTGTGATAATCAACCTGCAGGTAACCCTGGACCAGGTGCTGGACCGCCTGAAGGGGTGCAGTAATCGTCCGCTGCTGGCCGGTGAGGATGCTGCAACTCGTGCTGCGGCTCTGATGAGTGCGCGGGAACAATTTTATGCTGACGCCGATATTAGAATTGACACGGATGAAAAATCCGTGGAAGATGTTTCAGAAGAGATTCTGTGCCGGTTGAAGGGGTTTTCCGCGTGAGTGTGCTGACCGTAAATCTTGCTGAAAACAGCTATGAAATTGTGATCGAGCGGGGTGCTCTTGCTTCGTTGGGACGGCGATGTCGAACTGTCGGACTGAAGGGGATGGCTGCAATCGTTACGAATCCGACGGTTGCCGGATTGTACGGTGCGGCTGTTACCGAGTCTCTGCAGTCAGTCGGTTTCTCCGTTGTGCAGATAGTGATACCGGATGGCGAGGAGTACAAGAACAGCACAACTTTGAACCGGCTTTATGATGATCTTCTCGAGGCCGGAGTCGATCGCAGTTCGTTTGTGGTCGCGCTAGGCGGTGGTGTGGTGGGGGACGTGGCCGGTTATGCCGCGGCAACATGGCTGCGAGGTATCCCCTTTGTTCAGGTTCCCACGACACTCCTGGCCCAGGTGGACAGTAGTGTCGGCGGTAAAACGGGGATTGATCACCCCAAAGGTAAAAATCTGATCGGTGCTTTTTACCAGCCCCGCCTGGTGTTGATCGACGTCAGTACGTTGAAGACTCTCGACCAGCGTCAGTTTCGTGCCGGACTTGCCGAGGTAATAAAGTACGGGGCGTCTGTCAACCTTCCTTTTTTTGAATACATTGAAGAGAATATTGCTGCAATTCTGGCAATGGAGCCGGATATCCTGATAGAAATAATTCGTCGTTCCTGTGAACTTAAGGCGCACGTGGTGGAACTTGACGAAAAGGAAGCGGGGTTGCGTGCCATTCTGAATTACGGCCACACGCTTGGGCATGCTTTTGAAGCGCTCTCCGGTTTCTCCGGTCTGGTACATGGCGAGGCGGTAGCGCTTGGAATGGTGCTTGCGGCAAAGATTTCGGCTGCTGAAGGGTTCTGTAGCCCGGAAGATGTTTCGAGGATTCACGCTCTTATTGTCCGGTGCGGGCTTTTGGTTGAAATCCCCCCCTATGATCGTCAACATCTTTTGAATGCTATTGCAGCCGACAAAAAGTCCAAGGGGGGTACTATTACCTTTATTTGCAACCAGGGCATCGGCATGTACGCCATGTCGCACCATACTCCCGAAGAGCTGCTCTTATTGAGCGGGTTGGAGGCGTGACCATGCAGGAATCGGCTTCATTCTGGACAGACATCAAAAGCCTTGAAGAACGGCTCGAAAAAGCACCTGACTCGTTCTGTTTTGCCCGGTTGTCAGACGTTTACCTCAAAGTGGGGCTGATTGATGATGCTTTGTATGTTGCGCGTCAGGGAGTGGCAAAACACCCTCGTTATCTATCAGGACAGAGAGCTCTTTCTCAGGCGTGTTACGCCAGGGGATTGAACGATGAGGCTATGGCGGCATTGCTGCTTGTTACCGAAGCGCTTCCCGAAGATGTGGCGTCTCAAAAACTGCTGGGGCGGCTTCTTTCCGAGGCCGGGAATCAGGAGGCTGCCGGTCGGGCATTCCGGATCGCTCTCGAATTTGCACCTGATGATGTGGAGAGTCGGATCGAACTGGAATCTCTTGAACGGGCGGCGCGGATAACAGGTGTCTTTAGTGAACCGGAAGACGATTCCGAAGAGATCATAGAAGATCTGGAGATTTTTGAAGAGATCGAGATTATTGAAGATGATGATTATGCGGAAGCGGAATTTCCGTTTCCGGAGGTTACTTGCAAGCCGGAAGCTGTGGCGGCGCCGCGTCATGACCCTCTCTCAACCGGAACCCTGGCTGAACTGTATGTTAAACAGGGATTTATCCAAAAAGCACTTGAAATTTATCGCGCCATTGTAGCCGACAACCCGGCGGATATGATTACGACCGCGCGGATATCCGAGCTCGAACTGTTGGAATCAGGTCCGGTTGAACCAGATGAGCTATCTGATGACACGTTTGAAACCGAGCCGGAGGATGAACCGGTTTTCAGAATTCCACCGGTAGTGTCGGTCCAGGAGTTTGAACCAGCCATTCCGGAACCCGTTGATGAAATGCCGTTGCGTGATGTCGCTGCGAGCATTCCGGATACACCCTGGTTCGGCAGTGCTGCTTCTTCAGCACTCCCTCCGAAAGGGAGTGCCGATAACGCTCTTGCTACGTTTAACGGCTGGCTTGAAAATATCAGGAAGATAAAGTCATGTCGCTAAGAGAGATGCTGAACACGATTGTTCAGAGCGTCGACGGCGCTTTGGCGGCATTGATAATGGCGTATGACGGTATTCCGATTGACGAAATCATTGTCGAACAGTCGGAATTCGACATGCAACTCCTGTCAGTTGAATATGCGACGGTATTGAAGGAAATCAAACGGGCTGTTGATGTCATCAAGATGGGTGCTCTTGAAGAGGTTATTATTACTACGGCGCGAACGTCCGTTCTTGTCAGAATTTTGAATGACGATCTGTTTGCCGCGCTAATTCTAAGCCGTGGCGGCAATATCGGCAAGGGGCGTTTTATGCTTAAGCTCAAATCATATGAAGTATTGCAGGAGCTTTCGTAACTATGAAAATTCTTGTGCTGCACGGCCCCAACCTGAATATGCTCGGTACCCGCGAACCGGGGATTTACGGAAGTCAAACACTCGCCGATATCAATGAATCGCTGAAAGCCCTGTCTGCCGAGTTGGGATGCGAGCTGTCCTGTTATCAGTCCAACAGTGAAGGTGCCCTGATCGACGTCATACAGGGAGCGATACATGACTGTCACGGCATACTGATCAATCCGGCTGCCTATACCCATACCAGTATCGCGATTCGCGATGCCTTGTCGGCCGTGGGGCTTCCCATAGTTGAAGTTCATCTTTCCAACATCCACCGGCGGGAGCCGTTCCGGCATACCAGTATGATTGCCCCGGTAGCGATTGGCCAGATTTGCGGATTCGGCGGTGACAGCTATCTGCTCGGACTGCGGGCATTATTTAATTACGTTAAAAATCAATAAACGGGTATTTTCCGGTTTGTTCCACCATTTTTCAGGTTAAAGTAAAAACAGTTTGTAGTCAGGGTTTCATTTATGCTAAAAAACAGGCGCATTCATCTGCAACGGTTTTTTGAGGAATATTCGCTCGCTGCGGTCTTGTTTACCGATCTCAGGAATATTCGTTACCTGTGCGGATTCAGCGGCTCCGAAGGTGCTCTGCTGGTATCGCCGGAGCGTTCATGGTTCTTGTGTGATTCCCGGTATACCGCGCAGGCCTCCGAAGAAGTTCATGATGCAGAGATCAGGGAATGCGGCGCTGTTCGAATCGACACGATAGCCGAGCTAGCGCGGGAGTACCATCTTGACAGGGTTGGTTTCGAGGCGGCTCATACGACTGTCAGTGCTTTTCGGCGGATGTCTGAAAAATTGCCAGGAATCGAACTGGTAGAGTTGGGTACAAGCCTTGATGAGATCCGAATCCGTAAAGATCGCGACGAGGTTGAGCAACTCACTTTGGTTGCAGCGCTTGCGTCACGGTCTCTCACTGCCGTTTTGGGGAGCATTCGGCCGGGCGTCCGAGAGGCCGACATTGCCTTGGAGCTTGAACTTGAGATGCGTCGTCGCGGAGCCGATGGCACGGCATTCGACTTTATCGTGGCATCCGGGGTGCGGGGGGCCATGCCGCACGGGAGAGCCAGCGACAAGATTATTCAGGCGGGAGAGCTGGTAACCATCGATTTTGGTGCGTTGAAAGACGGGTATCACTCCGATGAAACGGTCACTGTTGCGTGCGGTGAACCTGGAACCCGTGCGCGGGAGATTCACGCGATTGTGAGGACGGCCCATGACATGGCTATTGATGCGGCAAGGAGTGGCATCAGTTGCAAGGATCTGGATGAGGTCGCACGGGCGTACATTCGCGGAAAAGGGTTTGGTGACTATTTCGGGCATGGGTTGGGGCATGGTCTCGGACTGGAAATTCACGAGATGCCGACACTGTCTCCGCGCAGTGTTGCAGTACTGGAAGAGGGGATGGTTGTCACTATTGAACCGGGTATCTATATTCCCGGCTTCGGAGGTGTCAGGATTGAGGATACCGTGGTAGTGACCGGAAACGGCTGCCACGTTCTTACCAGCGCGGATAAACAATTGCTGGTGCTGTAACTGTGGCTATTGACGGTATACGTAGATACATCTAATCACAAACAGATAAAAGGAGACGAACTGAAATGGATATCAAGGATCTAAAGCTGTTGATAAAGCTTGTCACCGAAACAGACATAACAGAATTTGAAATGGACAACTCCGACGAAAAGATTATCATCAAGCGAGGACAAAAGACTGAATATGTAACGGTTGCCGCACCTTCCGCTCAGCAGTACGCGGCCCCCGCTTATCAGTCTGCTCCGGTGGCGCCCGTCGCTGCGGTCCCTGCAGCTCCGTCTGCACCTGCTGCCGAATCCGGCGATACGGTTACTTCTCCGATTGTCGGCACATTTTACGCTGCCCCCGGCCCCGATGAATCCTCATATGTTGCCGTTGGGCAGATCGTGGAAAAAGGGCAGGTGCTTTGTATCGTTGAGGCAATGAAATTGATGAACGAGATCGAGGCTGAGTGCAAATGCAAAATTGTTAAGATTTGCAAAGATAACGCTCAGGCGGTAGAATATGGAGATGTACTGTTTGTAATCCAGAAACTGTAATTTAAATTCAGAGCGGGGTTCGCCTTCATGTTTCATAAAGTATTAATTGCCAATCGCGGTGAGATTGCCGTCAGAGTCATCAGGGCGTGCAAGGAACTTGGTATCAAGACGGTGGCGGTCTATTCCCAGGCTGACATTCATTCTCTGCATGTAAAGCTTGCCGACGAAAGCGTCTGTATCGGGCCGGCGCCCAGCGCCTTGAGTTATCTCAATATCAACGCCATAATCAGTGCCGCTGAATTGACCGATGCCGAAGCGATACATCCCGGTTACGGTTTTCTGTCGGAAAACCCGAAATTTGCCGATGTCTGTGAAAAATGCGGCATTACGTTTATCGGACCAACTGCCGAAAGCATGCGTATTATGGGCGACAAGATCAGTGCCCGACAGGCGGTCATCAAGCAGGGAGTGCCGATCCTTCCTGGTACCAAAGAGGGCGTTCATTCGGTAGAGGAAGCGGTCAAGGTTGCAAAGGAGATTGGTTTCCCGGTTATCATCAAAGCCACCGCCGGTGGTGGTGGACGCGGCATGAAAATTGTTCATTCCCAGGCTGCGCTTCCGAATGCGTTTGCAACCGCACGGGCCGAGGCTCAATCCGGGTTTGGCAATCCCGAAGTTTATATTGAACGTTACTGCGAAAAACCGCGCCATGTGGAGATCCAGATTCTGGGTGATAAACATGGCAATGTTATCCACCTGGGAGAACGCGACTGTTCTATTCAGCGTCGGCACCAGAAGCTGATTGAAGAAGCCCCCTCTACGGTCGTTACGCCGGAGATTCGAAAAGCGATGGGTGAAGCTGCTGTCAGGGCAGCAGCTGCCGTTGGTTACAACAGTGCCGGTACTGTTGAATTTCTGGTGGATAAACAGAATAATTTTTACTTTATGGAAATGAATACCCGTATACAGGTTGAGCATCCGGTCACCGAAATGATTACCGGTGTGGATCTTGTCCGGGAACAGATCCGCTCAGCCGCCGGGATACCGTTGCGATTCAAGCAGGAAGACATCAAGATCAGGGGACATGCCATTGAATGCCGTATCAATGCGGAAGATCC
>CAIYZD010000193.1 GCA_903930585.1 uncultured Geobacteraceae bacterium
CGTGACAATTTCATCCGCCTGCGGCAGAAGATTCGTAATGATACCTCAATTTATGGCGGCGAGTTTACAAGTGATCATGTCCTGAACGAACCGGGACGTCCCGCTTTGTACAACCAATGGGCTGATGCATACTTCCTCGGCAGTGACGGGTTGACCATCTGGAATGCCACCATCATCACCGCCGCCAGAGAGTTCTGGGATGTAGTGGAAGAGTTGGCCCACACACGGGCCTGGGATCTGCTGACGCCTGAAGAACAGGCAGCAGAAGCGGAAATAAAGTTTGAACCGATTTGGTCGAATGGCCAGCGTATGTTCCGCATGGCCGAAAGGCCAAAGCTGGTCTATGAAAAATACAGCGAGCTCAGCTTTATCGAGTATCAAGACAAACTTGCTGCAGAGATCGTTCAGAACGAGCCGCCGGAAATATTTGAATCATTCGAGACAGACCGCTCCTACTGCTATGGTACCGGGCTGAATATGGTTGTTCACGTTGAAGAGATCAACCAGGCTACCATTGAGGAGTCGATTCGTCGATTCCGCCAGGTTGGGGAAGGCAACTGGCGATCCCCTGCACCGCTGCTCCGCACTGAATTACCGATGGAAACTGAAAATGCCGCATTCAGCAGGATACGATTGTAGTCTCGAATTGAAAATGTGCTATTCGTCCAATAAAGCTGTTGCACACGCATGGCAAATAAATTACTGTAACCGCCATTACCATTAAAACATTGACGGTGGTGTGGGCTTATGAAATTCTACAATCGTGTCAGTGAACTGGAAGAGCTTGCCAATCTCCATGAGCAGTCGGCATCATCCAGCAGGATGACCGTCATCACCGGTCGCCGCCGGGTCGGCAAGACTATTCTGGCTCTCGAATCGGCAAAATCCGCCAGATACCTCTACCTGTTTGTCTCCCGCAAGGCGGAAGCCCTTCTCTGTCAGGAATACCTTGAAGAGATCCGGCGCATCGGCACATTGCCTGTCATCGGCGAGATCCGTAACTTTCGCGACATTTTCACCCTGTTGATTGAGCTTTCCCGCACCGAACGTATCACCCTGATCATTGACGAGTTTCAGGAGTTCTTCAGCATCAATCCGGCTGTCTACTCCGAAATACAGGGGATCTGGGACCGTAACAAGGCAACCTGCAAACTGAACCTGATCTGCATCGGATCGGTTCATTCTCTCATGCACCGTATCTTTCAGGATGCCAAGGAACCACTCTTCGGTCGGGCCGACCGGATCATCTTTCTTAAACCCTTCAGTATTGCCGCTATTCACGAAGTCCTCACCGATCATGGTCACTGTGATACCCCGTCCCTGTTCGACAGCTACGCCATAACCGGCGGCCTCCCCAAATATCTGGAGATGCTGGCCGAGAACAAGTCACTGACGCATAAGAAGATGCTCGACTTTATTCTCAAGCCGCATTCACCTTTTCTTGCCGAGGGGAAGAACCTGTTGGTGGAAGAGTTCGGCAGAGAGTATGGCACTTACTTCTCCATTCTTGAGCTGATTAGCGTCGGCAAAACTGCCCGCAGCGAAATCGAATCGGTTCTGGAAATTCACAGCGGCGCATACCTGGCCAAACTGGAAGACGAATACGCCCTGATTGCCAAGCACCGTCCGATCAACGCCAAACCAGGCGGCAGGTTGCAGAAGTATTACCTTCGCGATAATTTCCTGAGTTTCTGGTTCCGCTTTATCTACCGCAACCTGTCAGCGATCGAGACCGGCAACTTCGGTTATGTCCGCGAGATCATCGAACGCGATTACGCCACCTGGTCCGGCAAGATCCTGGAGCGCTTCTTTCACGATCTGTTTGCTGCCAGCGGTAAATATAACCGGATCGGCAGCTACTGGGAACGAGGCAATAAAAACGAGATCGACCTGGTTGCGGTGAACGATCTTCGTAAAGTGCTGGTCATTGCCGAGATCAAACGGAACAAATCCCGCATCAGCCTGCCAGCCTTGCAGCACAAGGCTGAACGACTGCTGCAGGAATATCAGGGGTACCAGGTAGAGTATCGTGCTCTGGGGCTGGAAGATACGATGGAGTTTTTACCGTCGGGAGTGAACAGCTAACTGTCGAAATGACGCAGGCTGTAGCAAAAAACATCTCGTAACATATCCGTAACATCTTTGAAGAGGGTGAACTTGACGAACAGGTGGTTGTCCGGAAATTCCGGACAACCACCCGACATGGCGCCATAGAAGGGAAAACCCAGTCGCAGGAGGTCAACTTCTACAGCCTGGACGTGATTATCTCCGTCGGCTACCGGGTCAAATCACCGCAGGGAACCCAGTTTCGCACCTGGGCCACCCAGCGGTTGAAGGAATATATCGTCATGAAGATCAAGGATATTTACACGACCAGCATCGACTGCAATCCGGCGGACGAAAAGACCATCGAGTTTTTCAAAGTGGTTCAAAACAAGCTGCTTTGGGCCATCAGTCAACAGACTGCGGCGGAATTAGTATACCGCCGAGCCGATGCTTCGCTGCCACTCATGGGGATGCAGTCTTTTGACAAGAAAGGCGAACCGGCGGTGCGAAAAAGTGATGTGAGCATCGCGAAAAACTATCTGGCCGAAAATGAGATAAAACTGCTCGGTCTGCTGGTGGAGCAATACTTGGCCTTTGCCGAAACCATGGCGCTACAGCAATTCGGTTGTGATCCTGAATCTCAGCTTTATAAATGATGTAAAGGGTATTATTTTATCGGCAGGATAATTGAGGAACAGGGCAGGAGCCCCCTCAAATAGCTTGCCGGCTCCACGAGAGTTCTCCTGCCCCTC
>CAIYZD010000194.1 GCA_903930585.1 uncultured Geobacteraceae bacterium
ACGTTACGAGGGCTTGTTCCATGCCCCACTAATACACGATTATTAACTGTGTGTCCCGTTATTTCTATTCAATCTCGGTCACCCAACGTGTTTGACCGAATATTTACGTAGGACAGAGGGGGTAATCTGTTGAATAAATTCTTTCGATTTGATCGGTCAAAACAGATGAGGTGTAGGCTGCAAGTCATATGTCTGGAGAAATTTGAGTGTCAGATGGATACGGTTGTGGCAACAGCAAGATTGACAATAAATACAATTGTACTTACACTGAGGCTATATGAAATACGAATGGGATGAAGCAAAAAACGCCGCGAATATCGAGAACACGGTATCGACTTCAAAGAAGCCCATGAGTTGTTTCAGGGCAACAGGCTCATATTCCCTGATAACAGGAAAGAATATGGGGAGAATCGTTTTATCTCAGTGGGATTCATTGAAAACCGATTAATGGTTGCGGTCTATACTCAAAGACCGCCAAAAACCATAAGGATAATTTCTGTAAGAAAGGCAAACAACCGTGAAAAAGAACGTTTTGAAAAAACAATCACAGACTGACTGGACGAGGGTTGATGCCACTAAGGATGAGGATATTGATTATTCCGATATCCCGGAGTTGGGTGATGATTTTTTTGAAAAGGCTACCTTTGTGCCGGCAAAACAGCTTGTGACAATTCGGCTCGATGCTGATGTTGTTGCATGGCTTAAACGGAGTGGAAGAGGGTACCAGACTCGCACAAATAAAATTCTTCGTACCGTTATGGAAACGCAGGAGAGACCAGTTAAAAAAAGAGTAGGTGGTGTGAGTTGAATTGTCAGCTTCTCATCCACTGTTGCCAGATGGTTTTCGTTGAACATTGAAAAACCCGTGCTGAAATCCTTGAGTCGCTCACACCTGTAAACCGACCTTGTTCAAGATAACTTAAATAAGCGGTCGTGATGCGTTATGTTGCTCAAATATTCTTGAATAACTGGAGGTCACATGAATCGTCTTCTTAGGCTGTCGGTATTCTGGAAAAACTCTTTTACACACCATATGTCTCGGTAAACGACGTAGCCCGTGATTTTTCTGTTTCTTATCAAGCCGTTTCCACATTGATTTCCCAACTTGAGAACGTCGGAATCCTGAAAGAGATAACTGGCCGCAAGAGAGACAAATCGATACATCTATGCCGATTACCTGCAAATATTGGAAGAATGAAGGTACTAAATTGAAAAATCAAGGATGAAGGAATTTGTTCGTAATTCATCCGTCATCCTTCAGCCTTTGAACGTATCCAATTGACATTGAAGGCCAAAAAAGGTATTAAATCTATTTTAAATTAGTATGTTATGAAGCGAGCAGCGTTCAGCCTTATTCTTCAAGCGGTGGGGCAGATGGGGAGTGGACGGCAAGAAACGGGCGAAGCAAACAGGCTTGGAACCTCTTCCTGCTTGAAAGTTACTGTTGGCGGTTCAGTGAGCTGTTTCGATTTTAGACGCCGCCGGTAAATTCCCGGAATGCAGGCGCGGTAATCCGGAAAAATTGCGGTTTGAGCTATGTGAAAGTCATGGCTGATGCAGTGGCTAAGTCTGGTGTTCCATACGAGGAAAAAGCCATAGGCAGATTTCTATATGAAAACGTGAAAAACAGGAGAACCAAATACATGCAAAACCAGCCCGTAACCGAAGAACTCCTCAAAGAGATGACCGAAAAAATCGTCAAAGAAGTCAATCCCCGTAAAATTGTGCTGTTCGGATCTCATGCGAGGGGAAATGCTCGCCCTGATTCCGACCTCGATTTTCTTGTTATCGAGGATGGTCCGTTTAATATTCAACACAGCCGCCGCGCCGAGATGGCGCGTCTCTGGATGCTCTTTCCTGATGTACGGATCCCCATTGACTTTCTGGTGTACTCGTCCGAGGAAGTAGCTAAATTGGCAACTTCCCAAAACCATGTGATTCACCATGCCATGAGTGACGGGAGGGTGCTGTATGAATGTTAATAGTGAAGCTTCAGCTCTGCTAACTATGGCTGGCAAAGATATTGATCTGCTTCGGTATATTATCTCGTCAAATATTGTTGCCGACGAGATATTTGGTTTTCACGCTCAGCAAGCCGTTGAAAAATCCCTGAAAGCGTGGATTATCGGAGCAGGAGGGACCATAGACCGGACACATGATGTGCGGCGTCTCCTCCTTGTGCTTCATGACATGGAATTAGATGTTGACTGCTACCGAGAGCTGATTTTTTTGAACAGTTTTGCGGTACAGTTTCGTTATGAAGCTATGGAAGAGGAGGACGTTCCGCTTGACCGTACCGACACACTCAATAAGGTTGAAAACCTGCATGAGTATGTCAAAGGATTACTTGAGATAAGAACGCCATAAATAACACTGAGATCCAAACCAAGTCCTTCATGCCATCGGTACCCCCTGTCGGTAAAAATGGTCGCCACGACCCATGTTCTTGTGGGCGCGGAAAGAAATACAAGAAATGCTGCGGTGTCTGATTTTTGGGACGTTTTGAGCTGCTGAGAGGCGTTTCTTGCTTATGGGACATTTATGAGACATTTCCGATTTACGCCATAAATACGCCATGGACGTGAAAATGAGCACAGAAAACATCTATAAATGGGAATTCTCCGCCCGTTTCCGGAAAGGGTGCTTCGGTTGGCGCTCTGACCCGGCAATCTCACGCATCAAGGAAGCTGTGGCGGAAATCGGCAAGGTTGCGCACAAGGATCAAATTCTGGGTGCCGCAGGCGCGGTATTGTTCCTGGAGAAACTTTCCCCCGCCCTTGAACGTGTGGACAGTTCTTCGGGAGCAATCGGCACGGCGGTCAATAATGCCATAGAAAAACTGACGCCAACTATTGCTAAAGCGCCGGCGGATGAAAAGCTGCGTCATCGATGGTTGGAACGACTTTGGGAGGCGGTCCAGGAGGATAATATCCCCTATATCGAACAACTGGCCGAACAATGGGGTGACCTCTGCTGCACGTCCCGGACCGCTTCAATGTGGGCGGATGAACTAATCGGCACGACACGCTTGGCCTGGAGCGGTGGGCCGGGGGTCTTCGGTCATTTCAAGGGAACCTCGGCCTGCCTCAGTGCTTTGCTTAAGGCAGGGAGAAACGAGGAGATTCAGGAACTGCTTGCATTGATGCCGTATAAGTCGTGGCATTACCGTAAGTGGGGCGTGAAGGCGCTGTCCGCCATGGGGAAAAATGACGAGGCACTTCAGTATGCGGAAGATTCCCTTGGGAAAAACGAGAGTTCCTTTGGAATCGCCAGGGCATGCGAGAAAATTCTGCTTTCAGATGGATCAGTTGAGGAAGCATACAAGCGTTACGCCATTGAAGCCAACCGGAAGACCACACATCTGGCGACATTTCGGGCTATTGCCCAGAAATACCCGAATAAGAATCCAAGGGAAATTCTAAACGATCTGGCGGCACATTCACCGGGAGAGGAGGGTAAGTGGTTTGCCGCAGCAAAATCAGCGGGGTTCTACCCGGAAGCGCTCGAACTGGCAAACAGGTCTCCCTGCGATCCCAAGACCCTCACCAGAGCTGCACGGGATATGGCGGAGACGGAGCCTCTTTTTGCCATTGAGGCTGGCATGACTGCTCTCAAATGGCTTGTTGCCGGATATGGTTATGAAGTGACGGGTGATGACGTAAGGTCGGCATATTCAAATACGATGAAAGCTGCGGAAACTGCCCGGAGAGTGCCTGAAACCTTCGAACGCATCTGTACAATGGTTGCAGGGGAGGTTTACGGTGAACGTTTTGTTTCAAAGATTCTGGGGTTGACACTTGGGCTGAACCAGCGAGCGTGAATACTAAAGGGATTAATTTCTACATTTAAACATAGTATGTCTAATTTTTTCGGACATACTATGTTGTTAACTGCCAAATAGTGGTGTGACACTACCGATCTGGGCTACTTCGGTAAGATATATTTTATGCTGTAAAAACATGAGTGAGGGGAACAATGACCAAAGCAGATATCGTTGAAAAAGTCCAGGCTGGTACCGGCCTGACAAAAAAGGAATCCGCCGAAATGGTGGAGACAGTCTTTTCTATTATGAAAAGCACTCTCGAATCCGGCGAAAATCTAAAAATATCCGGCTTTGGCAGTTTCATCGTCAAGCAAAAGGCAGATCGCCGTGGCCGTAACCCACAGACCGGCGAGACCCTTACAATCAAGGCCCGTAGCATACTGACGTTCAAGCCGAGTACCTTGCTCAAACAGGCAATCAACGGAACAACCGAATGATCCGGAAAGTCATTTCAGGTGGACAGACAGGTGTCGACCGCGCAGCTCTCGATGCCGCCGTTAATGCAGGTATACCAATTGGCGGTTATTGCGCAAAAGGCAGATGCGCAGAGGATGGCGTTATTCCGGAGCAGTACCCGATGATTGAGCTGGAATCGCCGGAATCGTATTACCGGACCGAAAAGAATGTCATCGAATCCGATGGAACGCTGATCCTCAATAAAGGTATTCTGTCGGAAGGTACCAGGTTAACCCATGACCTCTCCATCAAGAACAGAAAGCCAAACCTTATCGTTCAGTTGGATGGAGTAGATGTTATCAAGCCGGAGCATGTGGTTCGCTGGCTGAATGGTCAGTGCATCAGCGTTCTCAATGTTGCCGGTCCACGCGAATCAAAATGTCCTGGTGGGATTTATTCCGAGTCATTTTCCTATCTGGAAGAGGTTTTCACGAAGCTTAAAGAATTGGAGTGACACCTGAATGTCAACGAAAAAGCGATTCCGGTGAAGGATCTGACGCAAAACGGAAAAAAAGTGTAAATTCTTTTGAGTAATCCCCCACCTTTGGTGGGGGACTCACAGAGTTTGACAGTTCCTGAAATATGTAGAAGCCTCCTTAACGTGAACCGCTCAAAGCACACGAAAAGGAGGCTTCAATGGACGACGCACAAAGTTTATGTCACTCAGTGTGGGATTGCAAGTATCACGTAGTCTGGATTCCGAAATGCCGTCGGAAAGTGTTGTATGGACGTATTCGTAAAGATCTTTCAGAATGTTTGCATGAGTTAGCTCGGCAGAAAGAGTGCAAGATTCTGGAAGGCCATTTGTGTCCAGATCATATTCATATGCTGATATCAATACCACCGAAATACTCCGTTGCCCAGGTAATGGGCTTTATTAAAGGCAAGAGCGCAATTCACGTTGCCCGTACCTATCTTGGCCAGCGTAAGAACTATACTGGTATGCACTTCTGGGCAAGAGGCTACTATGTATCGACAGTCGGAGCGGATGAAGAGTCTATACGAGAGTATATCCGCAAACAAGAACACGAAGATAACCGGTTGGACCAACTGACGCTATTGACCGAAGGTTGACCACCAACAGTGGTCAGATAATCATTTGAACAAACCGCTTTGAGCGGATCACGATTTATAAATGCCCCCACCTTTGGTGGGGGATGCGTTACTATGTGGCTGTAGTGCCAAGACTTTTGTGCCTGAGAAATTGGTTAACAGCGTAGATATTACCGTTCGTTTGCTCTTCAAGGAATATGGCGCCGGCATGTCGTAACAAGTGGGCGCTCAGGGCAATACCGGTCTCTTCTTTGAACTTTGTGAAGAAATGCCCGATCTTGTAATACGGTTGCTCCATGTATCCCACGAATACCCACCCTTCGGTCCGTCTATTCTGTTCAAAATAATCCTGCAGTATTTCCGGCACTGCAATAATCGCCTCATCAGTTTTCGGTGATGCTATCCTGAATTGCCCGTTACGGTAATCTTCCCACCTCAGTAACCGAACTTCCTTCCAGCGCAGCCCGGTATAAACCATTAACTGCAGCATAACCCTGATACTATCTTTTTTGCAGCTATTGATGAGATTAAAAACCTCGCTCGGTTCTGGAGTCGGTCTTACTTTTGAATCAGGACGTTTGAACTCCTTCAACTGTTCGGGGAGAATTGGAAAGTTAACAGCATACTTTTGTCCTGTCATCCATCTGGCGAGTGATAGCAACGTCATCAACTCATCATATCGTGTGTGTTTGCTCTTGCCCAACACATAATTTCTCAAAATGGAAAGCGTCAGTTCTTTTATCCGGTATGGGCCGAAAGTAGGTAGCATTCGCTTCAAGCACTGCGACCGTTTTTCGTATGTTTGCCACCGGTGTTCTGAAAGAGCTTTTTTCTTGGCCTC
>CAIYZD010000195.1 GCA_903930585.1 uncultured Geobacteraceae bacterium
TACCGGAGATTGACTTGCCCGCCTCCACGGACAATGGAGAAGAGACCAATGAAGGAGCAAGCAAATGAACCGAACAAACGTAATTATGGTAACGGCGCTGCTGGCACTTGGGATGCTTCTGTCCGGCTCGAACGCCCGGGCTCAGGAACCACCTAAAATGCCCTATGTCTTTGAAAAAAACTGCTTCCTCTGCCACAAAAGCCCTGAACGGACCGGACCGATCGGCATCTACGACATGCGTTCGAAAAGCGGCAATCCGCTGCATGAACAGTACATCCGCAACAACGTACGCTCCGGCCAGAATGCCATGCCGGCTTTCAGGATTTCCGAGGTAAACCCGAAGGGGTTGAACGCCATAGTCACGTATCTGAAAGAGATGGCCGAATACCGGAAGACCCATCCCGGCTACAAGCCGACACCGACCGAATAGAAGGGGCGCAGAAATGACGAACGTAACCAGAAGAGCATTTTTCAAGACGTTTTTCTCGGCCGGGGCGGCGCTGGCGGTTTCCGGCGGCGTCAGTCAACCCCGACAGGCCGAAGCCGCCATAAAGGGGGAGATCATCGGGGTCTGCCTGTATGTCCCGAGTCTCGGCAAGGCGTCCGACTTTGTCGAATTGATGAATACGAACGCCGGCGGCGACTGGACGGTGCATCCCTTGACAGGATCACTGACTGATCGTTATTTCAAAACAAAAGATCTTTACGAGGGGGCCAGGGGCACGGCCAATACCTTTGTCGGCGCAGTCGATCCGGGGAGCTTTGCGGTTGTCCACGAAGCGATCGTCAACAGCGGTGGCAGCTTCCATTACATCACCTACGAAGAGCGGAACCGGGTAACATTTTCCGCACAGCTGTAACCGAGGAGGTTTGAAAACATGAGTAATTTCATTGCACTTCCCAAGGGAGTGACAGAAGAAGTCTTTGCCAGGGCAATCAAGGAATACCGGGCGCTGCTGGGCGATGACCGGGTCAGGACCGATCCGGCGTCACTCCAGTCCTATATGAAGATCATGTATCCCGAGAGCATGGATCTGCATATACCTTCGGCGGCCATGTATCCGCGGACGGTGAAGGAAATCCAGGCCATCCTCGCCATCGCCAACAAGTACAAGACCCCGCTCTGGACCGTCAGCACCGGCAAAAACTTCGGTTACGGCTCCGCCGCTCCGGCGACCCGGGGGCAGATCGTGATAGACTTAAAGACCATGGACAAGATTATCCATGTCGATGAAGAACTGGGGTACTGCCTGGTGGAGCCGGGGGTAACCTACTACGACATACAGAAGTACATCAAGAAACATAAGATGAACCTGATGATCTCCGTCCCGTCCCCCTCGGCGATAGTCGGGCCCGTAGGCAACTCTCTCGACCGCGGAGCAGGCTACACTCCCTACGGCGACCATTTTCTCTTCTCCTGCGGCATGGAAGTGGTAATGGCCAACGGCGATGTGGTTCGAACCGGCATGGGGGACGTGCCGAACGCCACCAGCTGGCAGGCTACCAAATGGGGAAACGGTCCGTATGTGGACGGCATCTTCACCCAGTCGAACTACGGTATCGTCACCAAGATGGGTTTCTGGCTGATGAAGACTCCGCCGCCGGGAGGGTATCTCCCCTTCCTGATGAAGTTCCCCAAGGTGGAGATGCTTCCCGAGATAATAAAGACCATCATGCCGTTGCGTCTGAGCCAGGTCATCCCCAACGCCTGCGTCGTGGTAAATTCCCTGCTGGAGGCGGCCTGCTACTGCAACTACGACGAGAACGGCAAACCGACCAGCAGGGACTCATACTACAGGGGGAAGGGAATCCTCCCACCCCAGGTCATCCAGCAGATCATCGACAAATGCAACATCGGCGCCTGGAACTTTTACGCCGCCCTGTACGGTTCCCGCGAGCAGGTGGCCCTGGCCTGGAAGTACGTTTCCGGCTCGTTCAAGGCCAAGTTCGGCAACCAGGTGGAGATCGTCACCGCAAAAGAGGCCAAGGACGACCCGAATTTCGAATTCCGGCGGCAGATGATGATGGGTGGCCGCTCGCTTCAGGAGTTCACCTATTACAACTGGCGTGGCGGCGGCGGTTCCGTCTGGTTCGCCCCGGTGGCGGCAGCCAGACCATCGGAAAGTTACAAGCAGGTAAAAATTGCCACCGAAGTCCTCAACAAGTACGGTTTCGACTATCTTGCCGAATACATTGTCGGCTGGCGCGAAATGCACCATATCATCGACCTTCTGTACGACCGCAATCAGCCGGAGGAGATGGAGCGGGCCTACAAGTGTTATGACGAGCTGTTGAAGGTTTTCGCCAGGCATGGCTATGGGATCTACCGCACCAACCCCGCCTTTATGGAAAAGGCGGCAAACACCTTCGGCCCCGAAATGAGGAAGATCCATCGCACCCTGAAAAAGGCACTGGATCCCAACAACATCCTGGCCCCGGGAAAATCGGGAATCAACCTGGATATTCCTCTGTAATAACAACAGTTGAGGAGGTATTACCTACTATGAGTAACTACATCGCACTGCCCAAGGGCGTGACGGAAGAAACCTTTACCAAGGCTATCAAGGAATATCGCACCCTGCTGGGGGAAGATCGGGTCCGTATCGATCCGGCCTCCCTGCAGTCCTATTTGAGGATGACCTTCGCCGAAAGCGAGGGGCTGCACCGGCCATCGGCGGTAATGTATCCCAGGACGGTCAAGGAGATCCAGACCGTGGTCGGCATTGCCAACAAATACAAGACCCCGCTCTGGACGGTCTGCAACGGCGAAAACGAAGGATACGGCTCCTCCTCCCCGGCGACCCAGGGGCAGATCGTGCTCGACCTGAAGGGTATGAACAAGATCCTGGAGGTCGATCAGGAACTGGGCTACTGCCTGCTGGAGCCGGGCGTGACCTACGCCGAACTGGATCAGCATCTGAAAAAGAATAAAATAAATCTTTGGCTCGACGTCCCGTCTGCATCAGCCAATGTCAGCGTCGTCGGCAACACCATTGAACGGGGGAGCGGCTACACCCCGTACAGCGAGCACTTTCTGTTTTCCTGCGGCATGGAGGTGGTGCTGGCGGACGGCAGTTCCCTGCGCACCGGCATGGGCGGAGTTCCCAACTCCACCAGTTGGCAGGTCTTCAAGTGGGGATACGGCCCCTATGTGGATGGCCTTTTTTCCCAGGGGAATAACGGCATCGTCACCAAGCTCGGCACATGGCTGATGCATCCCCCCCCACCGGGGGGGTACATGCCGTTCTGCATCAAATTCCCGAATGTGGAGATGCTCGGCAGCATTATGAAACCGTTGATGCCGCTGCGTCAGACAAATATCATTCCCAATGCCTGTGCCCTGACCAGCGCTGCCTGGGAGACGGCCTGCGCTAACGGCAGGAAGGCGGACGCGGCCTGGAGCCTGTACGGCGCCATCTATGGTTCCCCCGAGCAGGTAGCCCTGAACTGGTCGTACGTCTCCGGCGCCTTCAAAGGCACATTCGGCGGCAAAATCCGGATTATCACCGAAAAGGAGGCCAAGGGGGACCCGACCTTCGAATATCGCAAACAGTTGATGATGGGGGGGATCGTCCAACAGGAAACCGGTCTTGACAAACTCCGGACCCGAGGCTACATGCGCTTCTCGCCCACGGCGGCGGCACGACCGGGCGAATGCGACCAGCAGGTGAAGGTCGCCACCCGGATCCTTCACAAACATGGATTCGAATACATATCCGAACTCACCGTCGGCTGGCGCGATGTACGCCATAATATCGACATTATTTTCGACCGGACCAGGCCGGAGACGGCGAAGAAGGCCCACAAATGCTATGAAGAGCTGCTGAATACCTTTGGCAAGAACGGCTGGGGCATCAACCGGGCAAACGTTGCCTTCATGGACAAGGTTGCCGATCTCCACGGATCTTCCACGCGACGCCTGAACCGCACCATTAAAAAGGCGCTGGATCCGAATAATATCCTCTCTCCGGGTAAATCGGGCATCAACCTGGAGTAAGACATAACTTGGAATAAGGGATGCGACAGCCGGGCGAAAATGGGGGAGTCAGGATTCCGGTCACGTCCGGCCAATGAAGTCCGGTCTCCTTGACACCCGTTATTTCACCGTGGTAGCATTACAGCCGGGGTAATCAAGCCACATCGCCCTGCCCGTCCGGAACCAACAACAAAACACTTAGGTAGTCAACATGCGTGTCTGTCCCAACCCGCTGAAAACGGATGTTGCGCCGTTACGCCCCCTCCAGCGGTCCAACCGGACTACGCTTTTGATAGTGATGCTGTTGGTGCTGATTGTTGTCTTCCCCCTTGCATCCCCCACCTGGGGAGCTTCGGGAACCCTTCGAGTCATAGATTCCCCCAGCGAACCGGTCACCCTGCATCCCCACCGTTCTTTCGATCAGTATTCCGATGTTATTATCAGCCAGATCTACGAAGGGCTGGTCGATTTTGACTTCAACGGCGAGCTGGTACCGAGACTTGCCGTCCGCTGGCAGGTACTCTCGCCCACCCGGTTCCGGTTCTGGTTGCGCAGGGGGGTACGCTTCCATAATGGGGAACCGTTTGACGCACGCGCGGTTCAGTTCAGCGTGGAGCGCCAGATGCGCCGGCAAACCCAGGTGGCAAATGCGATGTTGTTTGACCCCGATATGCACGCAGAGATCGTTGACAAGTATACGGTTGACCTCGTGACGAAGCACCCGGATGCCCGGATGCCTTCATCACTTCCCATGTTTCTCAGCATGCTTCCCCCCGTCTACCTGTCGAACGTCGGAGACGACGGCCTGGAGAACAACCCCAACGGTACCGGTCCCTATCGCTTTCTTGACCGGACGCGCGGTCACTCGATCAGGCTGACGGCAAACAAGGATTACTGGCAGAAAGAGCTCCCCCATATCAAGGATGTCACCTTCCTTTTTGTACCGCGAAAACAGCAGTTCGACGCTCTCATGCAGGGTCAGGCCGATCTGGTGACGAAGCTCAGGGGGGCCGACTCTCTGGCGGTCATGTCGGGCCCCAATACCCGTGTCACCAAGCGACAAGAAGCCGTCGCCCTCTGGGTGTCCCTGAAGAACTACGACAGTCCGTTCGCCGACCGCCGCGTGCGAAAAGCCGTGAGTTACGCCGTGAACAGGCAACACCTCATCGAGTACGTGGACAATGGCAGTTCCGCCAGCCTGTTGACTCCGTCCAGTTCCGTGGAAAAAGGGTACAATGCGGCACTGAAACCATACCCGTTCGACCTGAAAAAAACCCGCCGGTTGTTGTCGGAGGCCGGGTACCCCAAAGGATTCACGGTACGGGTTCTTGCCTCTGATGATACCGCCGACATGATACGGGCCATAAAATCGCAGCTGAAGATGGTGGGTGTGAACATGGAGCTGACTATCGTGCCCTGGGAGAAATTCCTGCGCCTTGTCATGCTGCCGAAGAGCGCGTCGGGCAAACCCAAACGAGATTGGGACATGACGGCCTGGATAACGGCTAACCCGACTTTAAATGCTTTTTTTATTCCGATGGCGCTCTTTTACTCCCAGTCTCCCTATGCCATCATGCATGACCCGGCGTTCGACCGTCTGTACCTCGACTATGTACAAGAAGAAAGCCCGGAGGGTCGCAAAGCGAAATTAAACCGGCTTCAGGCCCATGCCCTGGACGAAGCCTACGGAATCTATATCGCCCAGAGAGTTCAGATTTACGGGCTTCACTGGGATTTGAGCATCGAAAATCACCCGACCGGAATGTTGACGGGCCGTACATTGGCAGAGGCGTATTGGAAAGAGCATCCCGGGTCCCTGTGGGACGAGAATACGCTAACAAAAAAGAGAAAGATACGAGGCGATCATGAAACCGGGCATCACAGGTAAACTTATATCCATGATCCTGCCAATGGTCGTTCTGCCCGTGCTTATCACGGGACTGATGACCTATAACGCAACCAAAGCGATCGTAACCGAACTGCTCGGCCAGGGGCAGACAAATCTGGCCCGGGAGATTGCAGAAAAAATCAATCAGGATTTCAGGACCGCCAGATCCGATATCAGCATGCTTTCCGCACTCCCGGCGCTCAAGGATTATCATTACAATATATTTTACAGCCTCGATTCCGAGGCCGATCTGTCGAAGAGGGCCATTGAGCAGTTTTTCCGGGATCTTTCGCGAAAATCAAAATTCTATTACAGAATAGCCTACATAGATAAGAACGGTCAGGAAGTGGCCACTATCTACCGTGATGATGCAGCCGTTACTAAATCGTCAAATCCCGTTGACACGCCGGCAATAGATGACAAACTTCATCCGGCCGGACAGGATCTCACCATTTCCGGCATTATCGATCTCAAGCCGTCCGGACAGCGCATTGTACGCCTGAGTTATCGGCTGTTTGACATCTGGACTCAACCTGCCGGAAGTGTACTGCTGGAGCTGGACATTGATGAACTGGCGCGCAGGGTGCTGTCCCGTCGGGTGGGACTCCACGGATACCCGTTCGTGCTGGACAGTACGGGGCGGGTATTGATACACCCCGATGCCGGTCTTGTCGGCAAGAGCCGAGATCAGCTTACCGTAACGGCATTGAAGAATCTTGCGCTGGACATGCTCAAGAGACGGGAAGGCACAGAGTTCTACGACTACCAGGGAGCAAAAGTTGCCGCTTTTACCACAATTGAAGAAAACGGGTGGGTAGTAGCGGTAACCCTGCCCGTGGGAGAATTTAAAGAACGAATGACAGCCATCAAAGATCAGGTGCTTGTCATTGTTCTTATCGCAGCCTCACTGGCCCTTGGCGCCGGGATCATCTTCTCCCGGAGGTTCGTGGATCCGATCAGGAGGCTGGCCCTGGTGGCAAACGCCATCTCTCACGGAAAAACGCCACAGATGGTAACACCGACTTCCAACGACGAGCTGGGGGTGCTGACGGAGTCTTTTAACCAGATGGCGATGAATCTCGACAGCACTCATGCGGAACTTGTAAAGGCAGAGAAGTTCATCACTCTCGGCAGAGTGGCCGCCGGGGTCGCTCATGAGATACGCACCCCGTTGAACGCCATTAATATGGCTTCGCAATATCTGCGCCGCAAGACAATCGATGACCCGGAAATCCAGGAATCCATCGCGCTGATTACCGAAGAGATTTCCCGTTTGAACAAATTTGCCGGAGATTTTCTCCGTTATGCTCAAAAGCCGTCACCGAAATTAACGCCCATGAATATGAACGATTTGGTGAATGATGTGTTGACAACTCATGCGACCCACGCGCGTGAGAATAAGGTGAAGATAGAAAGCAACCTGTATGATGATATGCCGGACATTCCGATGGATGCCTTCCAGATTGAGCGAGCCCTCGTCAATCTGGTAGTGAATGCACTGGATGCCATGCCTCAGGGAGGTATTCTCACTGTCGAAACCTTGATTCAGCAGTCGGAAAACACCGGACGCATGATCGCTGTCAAAGTCAGCGATACCGGTGAAGGCATCAGCAGGGAAAACCTGATACAGGTATTTGACCCGTTCTTTACCACAAAGGAACAGGGCACCGGCATGGGCCTTGCGTTAACCCAGAGCATTATAGAGAGTCATGGCGGCCATATTCATATAGAGTCCACAGTTGGCATCGGGACTACAATGACAGTGCTGCTCCCATATGAAACAGAGTCCGGACAAGGAGATAGAGGATGAATGTAAACAGAGTACTCGTTGTAGATGACAGCGCCGGCACCTTGCGGGCTTTACGTCAGGTACTGGGGGCCGAGGGGTATGATATCGTCACGGCGTCCCGCCCACAGGAGGCCGTGAAACTGTTCGAGTCCGGTCCACCTTTCGACGCCGTTCTTGCTGACCTGAAAATGCCGGGGATGGACGGCCTGCAACTCTATCGCCATCTGGTGGCGCTTGATCCGATGGTCCAGTTCATCATCATGACCGCCCACGGCACTATCGAGTCAAGCGTGGAGGCGATGAAAGAAGGGATCTACACGTATCTGGTCAAGCCTCTGAATACGGACGAGCTGACCCTTATTCTGGCCAAGGCGATCCGGGAAAGGCAGCATAAGGTTGAGTTAACATCCCTGCGGGCCGAGGTGGCCGGGAGATATAGTTTTCATAACATCGTGGGGCATAGTCTGGCAATTCGCACGGTATTCGACATGGTCAAGGCGGTGGCCCCGACCGATGCAACAGTGCTGATCAGCGGAGAAACCGGCACCGGCAAGGAACTGATTGCAAAGGCAATCCATTTCAGCAGCCAACGGTGCCAGGGAGCCCTCGTGTCCATCAACTGCGCAGCGCTTTCCGAATCACTTCTGGAGGCTGAGTTGTTCGGCCATGTCAAGGGGGCCTACACGGGGGCGGTTTCCAGCCGTAACGGTCGGCTGGAAGCTGCCGATCGTGGTACGCTTTTTCTCGATGAGATCGGACATATGAGTCTGCCCCTTCAGGCCAAACTGCTGCGATTCCTGCAGGAACGCACGTTTGAACCTGTAGGCTCAAACGTCCCGCGTACCGTCGACACACGTATCATTGCCGCTTCCAACCGTGAGATGGAAGGCGAAGTAAAGGCACAGCGCTTTCTACCCGACCTTTATTACCGGCTGCAGGTTATCCAGTTGAACATCCCGCCGTTGCGCGAGCGAAGGGAGGATATTCCCTTATTGGCAGCACATTTTATCGAGTCATCGGCTTCCGAACACACGCGCCCTTCCAGGGAAATGTGCCGTGAGGTCATCGAAGCACTGAAGTCCTACTCCTGGCCAGGTAATGTACGGGAGCTCAAAAACACCATCGACAGGCTCATAATCCTGGGACAGGTACCCAAAATAAGCCTGAATGAACTGCCGACATACATGGTTCAACAGTCATCCCCTTCCCAGGAAATTTCCGGTAATTTGCTGAAGGAACTGCCGCCGGGTGGCGCCACACTTCAGGATGTACAAAGTGAGCTGATCCAGAAAACACTGCAACTTTTCGACGGAAACCGCACCTTCGCCGCCAAAGCAATGGGCATTTCAAGAAAGTCCCTCTGGGAGCGTATTGAGCGCTTTGGACTATCATGACTGAGACAACTAATTTTTCTTAAACTGCTTCATTTGCTCACTCGCACATTCAGGGCACATCCCGTGACTGAACAAAGCCTCCGAATGCCCGCTGATGTACGTTTCAAGTTGATGCCAGCTATTCTGCTCATCCCTGATTTTCTTGCAGTACATACAGATCGGAATAATCCCCTCCAGCATTTTTACGCGGGCAAGAGCAGCTTCAAGCTGATCCCGCTGTTCTTTTATCAGATCATTGCGCCTCTTCAGTTCAAGGTGGTTATGAACCTTCAGTTTGAGCAGTTCAAGGTTCACCGGCTTATGCAGATAGTCGATGCCGCCAAAACCGAGCCCCTGCAGCTCTCCCTCGAAAGTAGTCAATGCCGTCAGGAATATGATCGGAATATCGGCAAATGATTCATCGGCCCTGATAATTTTACAGAGTTCAAAGCCATCAATTTCGGGCATCATCACATCAAGCAGGATGAGATCGGGGCACTGTTGCTTTATTAATGTAATTGCCTCGTATCCCTTGAGTGCCGTAAGGACCGTATACTCCCCCTTAAGAGCGGAGGAAACAACATGAACATTGACGGCCTCGTCATCAACAACAAGTATTGTAAACTTCTTATCCATTATTCACCCCTGTTTCATGGGGTTGGCAGCTACCCCCATAACTCTCTTCATTTCACTGATTAACTCCCAGGCGTCCACTGGTTTGGAAACATAGCCATCGAACCCGTCACGGAGAAATCGTTCTTTTTCGCCACGCAGCGAGTAAGCGGTCAGGGCGATTACCGGCTGGTGGTGCACTGTTCCCTGTTCCGACAGGCGAATTTCCTTCAATGCTTCCTCGCCGCTCATGATGGGTAACTGAATATCCATGAGCACAAGATCGAACGAACTCTTTGCAAGGGCGGCAAGACAATCCCTGCCATTTCCAACCGCAACCGGTTCATGCCCACACTTTTTGAGGAGTGACATCGCAAATTTGATATTAACCGGATTATCTTCGACCAGCAAAATCTTTAATGGATCTCCATCCCAAATGTGTGGCAGCCTTGTTTCTGCTTCTATCGTTATAACCGGCGTACTGGCGATTGAAAGGGGGATAACGACTCTAAAACAACTGCCGATTCCCGGCTCGCTCTCGACCGAGATGCTTCCTTCCATTAATTCCGCAAGTCGCCGGCTGATAGTGAGGCCAAGTCCGGTACCACCATAATGACGGGTTGTGGAGGAATCCGCCTGGGAAAAAGGCTTGAAAATCTTTTCCAAAGCGTCACTCGAAATGCCTATTCCGGTATCACGTACGGATATCCGCACCACCCCTGTTGTGCCGTGAAATTGGAGCATATCAACCGATACGAAAATGGAACCTTTTGATGTGAATTTGGCGGCATTGCCCAGAAGGTTGAGAATAATCTGCTTGATTCGCAGTGGATCCCCCATGAATATGGGGGGGACATCATCTGCAACGGTGACATTGAGTGAGAGCCCTTTGTTGGAGATGACAGATCTTTGCGTCAGCACGACATCATTTATGGCTCCCTTCAAACTGAACTCCGTCATTTCAAGAGATATTTTGCCCGATTCAATTTTAGAGAGGTCAAGAATATCGTTTACTATTGAGATCAGATTTTTCCCTGATGAAGTCAATATTTCCACATAACTTCGTTGTTCCTCAGTCAGGTCGGTCATAGCCAGAAGCTGCGCCATACCTATCACGCCATTCATGGGGGTGCGGATCTCATGGCTCATATTTGCCAGAAACTCACTCTTGGCCCTGTTGGCGGATTCGGCGGTTTTCTTGGCTTGCAGCAGTTCCTCCTCCTGCTTTTTGTCTTCGGTGACATCCTCAAGAATCAACAGGACCCCCATGGACATGCCCGACGGGTCTATAGATTTACTGGTGCACCTGACCAGAATCCTTTCACCATCTTTTCTTGCCAGTTCCAAAATCGAATTATATATCAGGCCTTGAGCCATCACCTGATATGCTTCCAGTCCAAATTGTTCGAATGATTCTTCGGAAGTGCACACCATTCTCGTCGATTGATGCAATAATTCTTCTGCGGAATATAATAGTAACTCGGTTACTTTCCGGTTCACCCATACAATCTTCCTGTCAATAATGCGGGCAATTCCAATAGGGGCATTCTCTAATATTATTTTTAATTCATTTGTTCTATCAAATATCTGCTGTTCAAGTGATTCGTTGATAAGCTGCACCGCAGAGTATTGAGCAGCGAGCGAATTGGTTGTTTCCATAAAATTTCCGACCAGTTGATTTGACTCTTCTATCGCTGTTTCAGGCCAGATAATCGGGACATCCGCTTTTGCCAGTTTAGCCGGAATATCAAGGGTTATACGGCTCA
>CAIYZD010000196.1 GCA_903930585.1 uncultured Geobacteraceae bacterium
AGCATCAGCGGTACAAGAACGATACTCAGGAATACGGTCAGCACGCTCTTGTCGATGAGCGGCGCCAGCCAGAGCCCGGCGAGGAATCCGATCACCACCGAGGGGATGGCGGCCATGATTTCCACGACCGGCTTGACGCGTCCTTTCAGCTTCGCCGACATGAACTGGCTGGTATAGAGTGCCGCCAAAAGCGCCAGCGGCACGGCGAACAGCATGGCAAACAGTGTCGCCTTGATGGTGCCGAACACCAGCGGTACAAGGCTCAGCTTGGGTTCGTAATCATCGCTTGCCGACGACGATTGCCAGGCATATTCGGGTTTGTCGTACCCTTCGTACCAGACCTTACCAAACAGGGTGCCGAACGAAATTTCGGGATGGGGGATGTCCAGTTTCCAAAGTGTCAACTGGGCGCCGTTGTCGAGTGTGCAGAGCGTGTTTCCTTTGGGTGTCAGGGCGGCCAGGATTATCGGAGTTGCGCTCTTGAGGGTCAGCAGGTTACGTTCCGATGTCATATGATCGGCATGGATTTCCGAACCGGCCAGCGAAAGAATGGTTTTGTCACGGGGTGAAGGGATAATGGCCGCCACCGTGCCGCTCGCGGGGCGCAGGGTGTGAATACGCGCCAGGCGTTTATCCGCGCTGCTCCCCGGCGTCGTGACGGGGAACCAGGTTGACAGCTTACCGTCGGTATCGCCGACGACAACCGACACGTCGCCCAGGACGAGGCTGATAGCGGTAATCGCCCGGTGATTCTCGGTTGCCTGGACCGTGTCAAGTAGCCGTGCCTGACCGGGCTCCGATATATCCCAACGCAGTAACGTGCCGTTGCCGGTGCCGGCGTAGAGGAAATGCCCTTTCGAGTCAACATCGATGGTGGTGAGATGTCCCGGCAGCGGTTCGTTGATTTCGGCAATAGCGCGGCTCCGTGTTTCGGTGCCGAGCAGGTCTTTTTCCACCAGTTGCTGGGTCACCCGCAAACGGTCCCCGGCCAGACGGTCAATCCGCATCGCCCCTTTTCCTTCGACCGGGCGGGCAAATGATTGTAACACGCCACTGGAGGCGGCAAATGAAAGGTCATCTTGCTGTGTAACGTCGTGGGTAAGAGTTATGGCGCCGTCCGCAGTTTTGGAAGAGCTGAACGCAACCGTGACCGCTGTGATGGCACCGGTATCCCAGAGCAGGGTATAGGCCGATTTGCCGATATATTCCGCGGACAGGACGTGAACGGCTCCGGCGGGGATAACGGGCGCTTTGATACTAGCGGAGAGTGAACCATCAGCACATTTCAGAAAATGAAAGGTGCCGCTGGTATCGAGAATGAACGCTCCCCGCCGGTTGTCTTCCGAACCGATTGCCAGCACCGTACCGGCCATGGTGGCGGCAGGGATCTTCGTGGTGGCGGCAATTTTTGCCGAAGCGGGATAGAACAGCGGCAGCGCCACGCGGGAGATCATTACCAGGATCCAGACCACCGATACGATGACCAGGAGCCCGCCGATGCGAATCAGAACTCCGGCAATACGGTCGTTGCGCCGGGATTTATCGATAAAGTTTTTCGCCATGGATAGATATTCCAGCACCCCTCCCCCGTCCCCCCTGAAACAGGAGAGGACGGGGGTGGTATAGTTTTGGTGGATATTACTTGAGAGCTTTGAGCTGGGTTTCCACCATCTTGGCGGTCAGCGGGTCATAGCCGTCTTTTACGACGATTTCCTGACCTTCCTTGGAGAGAGCGAATTTCAGGAATTCTTCCACTACCTTCGGCAGCGGCTCACCCGGTTTCTTGGCAACATAGATGTAGAGCATTCTGGCAAGCGGGTATTTGCCGGAAAGAACGTTCTGGTAGTTGGCTGCTTCGGCAGGGCCACCCTTCTTGTCGGAAAGTGCCAACGGGCGGACACCGGAGGTGGCGTAGCCGATGCCGGAATAGCCGATGCCGGCGATGTCATGGGCAACACCTTCCACTACCGAAGCGGAACCGGGCTGTTCCTTGACGCTGTTTTTATAGTCGCCCCCTTTCAGGGTATGTTCCTTGAAGTAACCATAGGTGCCGGAGGCGGAGTTACGACCATAGAGGCTGATCGGCATATCAGCCAGTTTGCCGGTTACGCCCAATTGTCCCCAGGTGGTGATCTCGGCGAGGCCCCGTTTATGAGTTTTTGAGAAAATGGCGTCTACCTCGTCAAGCGAGAGGCTCTTGAGCGGGTTGTCCTTGTTGACGTACACGGCCAGCGAGTCAAGTGCCACGCCGATCTTGGTCGGTTTGTAACCGTATTTCTTTTCAAATTGCTCTATTTCGGTGGCCTTCATTTCACGGGACATCGGTCCCAGCTGGGACGTTCCGGCGATCAGTGCGGGAGGAGCTGTACTGGATCCTTTTCCTTCGATCTGGATGTTGACGTTGGGATACTTCTTCTTGAATCCTTCGGCCCAGTAGGTCATCA
>CAIYZD010000197.1 GCA_903930585.1 uncultured Geobacteraceae bacterium
ACATGGCACTACATTTTCTGATTTCAGCAACCAACCCCTGATTTTATTGACTATTTTTATTTTTCAAGGGCAAATATGCTTGAATTTTAAAGTAACAAAACGATGTTCTGCCAAAAATGGGCTATGAGATGGGCGCTGTTCACCATGGAGGAATTGAGAGCAATCGCATTACCCAGATCCTCTCGCTGTGTGACCATTTCAACCACAAAGGACTGGCGTATCGGCACGTCAAAGGCAGTAACGACCCCCAGAACCAGGCTGAGCAGGATTATGTGCCAAATTTGTACGATTCCCGATAACACGACAAATGCAAGAAAAACAGCCTGAAACATGGCAAGAGACTGGATAATGATCAGAAGGCGCCGACGCTCCCATCTGTCAGCGAGAACGCCGGCGATAGGGGAAATGAAGATAATTGGGATTTGACTGGTGAAACCGACAACACCTAACAGCATGGCAGAGCCAGTCAGGCGATACACAAGCCAACTCATGGCTACCTGTTGCATCCAGGTTCCTACGAGGGATACGCTTTGCCCCGCAACAAAAAGACGATAATTTCTGGAACGCAGGGCATGAAAAAGATGGCGCATAACTGTCCACTTCTTTTTATCGGCATCACCGTTTTGTCGTCTGTGATTCAACGGACATTATATACCCGGCGCGAACAGCGCCCCAATGCCTGCCGCGGATAAACAACGGTAGCGTCATATCATTGATGATCTCACCGGTAACCCGCCGAAATGTTTGGAGCAGGTATCCATCTGTCTGGTGTGCGGCACGGAGACCGACGCGGTCGTTGATCATCCGTTTGGTACGGTTGTTGATATTATCAATTTCCGGATTACCCGTAAGCGGCTTGGTGTAACGCAGGTTATGACACGGAAGATAGCCGTTGTTGTCGATGCACACACAGATGATCACCCTGTCATCACTGTTGACTATCTGCTCCTGAAAAGGTGAAATAACCCGGTCAAAGAAAGCATCATATTTTGTGGTGTATTTCTGCGGATTGGTATTGGGAATGGGTACGTAGTTGCGATCGAAAAGCGCTTCCAGCGTCAGGGTCCTATCGGCAATGGCACGTTCGATAGCATCCACTGTCTGGTCATGAACTACCTTGAGATACCCTTTAACCGTGTCGTGATAGTTTCCCACCGAGAATCTGCCAACGGTGCCATAGATTTGCTCCACTACTTCGGAGAATTTTTCGTAGGCGCTGGCGGTATTTTTCATCATATCATAGTTCTCCACCGCAACCTGTGATACGCAGTGGATCTTCTCGGAAATATCGCGAGTGGTACGACTTTGTTCCTCCGAAGCGGTGGCAACCTGTTCGATCATCAGTCGTGATTCATGGGAATGGCTTTTGATTGTCTCCAGTTGTTGCCGGGCTTCCTCGGATTTACTCAGGCCGGTTTGCACCAGTGTATTTTCCGTGGCGATCATGGCCGCCGCTTTACGGCTCTCCTTCTGTATGCTGACCACAATCCGCTCAATCTCGCGAGTGGAACGGGTCGTCTTTTCGGCAAGGTTTTTCACCTCGCCGGCTACCACGGCAAACCCTTTTCCGGCATCTCCGGCACGCGCAGCCTCAATTGAGGCATTCAACGCCAACAGGTTCGTCTGGTCGGCGATATCCTCGATCAAATCAACCATTTCGCCAATCTGCCCCGACGAATCCTCCAGTTGTTTGATGGTTGCCAACGTTCCGGTCACGCTTTCGCTGAGCTGTAACATGCAGTGCCAGGTTTCCTGGACCACTGCCATACCGTTAGTGGCGGCACTGTCAACCTCGGTCGAAAGCGCGGCCGCACGGTGGATATTTTTGGTTACTTCGTCGATGGTCATGGCCATCTGGTCTGATGCGACGGCCACTGCCATTGACTGGTCTTTTTGCTCCTGAGACATTTTGAGCGAGCGGTCATTGGAAACCGACAGTTCACAGACATTTGTGCCGATCGTGCATGCCTGTTGATAGAGGAGAGCAATGATATCACGAATCTTTGCGGTCATGAGGTTTACCTGCACCCCCAGGTTACCGATCTCGTCGTCGGAACGAACCGTAAGTTCTTTGGTAAGATCCCCACCGCCACCCGCGACCACGGCCAGTTGGCTGTCCAGTTCGGCGACCTGGCGCACCACCATCCGGTTGAAGCAGAGATACATGACAATCAGTATGGCAAAAAAGAAGGATATTCCCACCGCCAACATAACCAGAGCGAGCCGCAGAGCGCTTTTGAAGCCTTCCTCCAGAGACGTGGTAAGAATGACACCACCCAGATATTTTGCCTGCAGTGGATGGCAACCGCGACAGCGCTCTTCGTTGGCGAGTGGCAGCACAACCTTCAGTACCCGCTGTCCATGCCTGGTATCCTGAATGTTCAGCTGTTTCCCGCCCTCCAGGGCTTGCTTTGCTTCATCGAGAGAGGACCCGCTTCCGCGTTCCCTCCCTTCACTATTGAAAAGCCTGACATCAAGAGCAATTTCCTTGCGCTTGATATCATCCACATACGAGTTATATTCCTTGAAGTCTCCCCGCATCATAATCGACAGGATGTCCTGGGCGATTATGGCGGTCAACTGCTTGGCGACCTTGTTCTGCAGACGCAAGGTGGAATTGTATTGCAGGTAGATGGTAAGCAGCCCCATCCCCGCGAAACCGACACAAAGAGTCAATCCGATAATAGCAAGTACCTTGCGAATGAGCTTGGATTTAAACATGGAGTTTCTCCTCCTCTGGCAGGTAAATGAGCTTTGTTCGTGTAATCAAGCAATACAAGGACTGGACTATGTGACCATTTAGTATATTATAATTTGAACTGTCGCACCAGCCTCTGCAATTCTTCGGCATTGTTATTCAACTGTCCCGCTGCCGTTGCCGATTCGCACGCGCCTTGCGATGTCTGTTTAACAACCTCGGTAATCTGATGCATGTTGTTGGATATTTCGCTGGTCGTGGCGGTCTGTTCTTCAGCGGCGGTAGCAATCTGGTTGACCTGCATGGTGACATCGTTAACTTGCTGAAGGATGTCTCGCAGTGCATCGCCGGAGCGGGCAGCCTCCATTGTACCGTTTTCCACCTGGCGAACACCCTGCTCCATAGCGGCAACTGCACCTTTGGTCTCATGTTGGATGGCCTTGATCATTCCGCCAATCTCATGGGTCGCGCGGGTGGTACGCTCGGCAAGCGCTCGGACTTCATCGGCAACAACGGCAAAACCCCTTCCCTGCTCGCCGGCACGGGCGGCTTCAATGGCGGCATTCAAGGCCAGCAGGTTGGTCTGGTCGGCGATATCCTCAATGGTGCCGATAATGGCGCCAATCTGGTCGCTACGGGCTCCCAGCCCCTCCACCGTCCGCGCCGATTCCTGTACCTTCTCAGCAATCTGTCCCATAACGGCAACAGTTCTTTCCACAACAGTCGCACCATCGCTGGCTGCTTGCGAGGCCCGGCGGGCGCCATTTGCCGCCATCAGGCAATTCTGGGCGATATCACCGGATGTGGCCGTCATTTCTTCTCCCGCGGTAGCCACGGTTTCGGCCTGGTCGGCAACCTTTTCGGCACCGGAAGCGATCTTCTCTGCGGTGGCGTGAAGCTGGTTGGAAGCTGCCGCCACCTGTGTGGAGGTGCCTGAAATTTGCCTGATGACCCCATGAAGCTTTTCGATAAAGGTGTTGAACAGGTGACAGGCCTCACTGATCTCGTCGTTAGAGTTTACATGAAGACGCTTTGTAAGATCCCCTTCACCTTCGGCGATGTCGCGCAACATGGTGGACATCCCCGTGATCGGACGCAGGATGCTGCGTGACAACGTCAAAGTAAGGACGGCCAGTGTTGCCGAAGCGACAAAAAGTATTACGAGCAGGGTAGTTATCCGGTTGCGGAAAAAGTCATACCCAGCCACCATATTTTTTTCGGAAAGCTGATTGATCTCCCCTCGCATCTGCCCTAACTGTTTCTCTATCTCCTTGCTGGTGGCGGCAACCTTTTCCATATTGGTCATATATTCGGTGACCACCTCGCGAATCTGTACATTTGCCTCCCGCGCTTTTGTAGCCATGGGATGGAACGGTGTACCGGCAAGATTCTTCTCGGATTCCTGGACACTGCGGATGGCTGTGTCAAGAAAGCTGAGCATCTCTTTGCGGGTATCGGCCAGGTTATCCTTCATACGCAGAAACAACTCCCGGATATTGTGGTTCGTCCCGCTGTTGACCGCCGCGCCGGCAATGACCAGTCGCTCAAGTTTCGACACCTGACGTTCCAGTTGAGGATTGGCAAGTTTTGCACTGTACTCCATAATGTAACTGTCGGACTGTTCGGTAGAGAGCTTGGTAAGCTGAAACACCGTTGTCTCGATCTCTTTATTTCTCTGGAACAGTTTTTCAGCACCGCGGAGTTGATCCGAGACCTGCTTGATACAGGGCGCCAGAGATCTTTTTACCATCATCGGCAGTTTGTCGATCCGCGCCGATTGTTCGTTCAGGCTGTTCTCAACGTTCTTGTAATTTCCGTGACCTTTTAGAAACTCCTGGATATCGACGGTTATTGACTGAAGATTGGTTATGACGGTTCTCAGTTCCTGCGCATGCTCGCGCTCCGCACGCACCGCATGTTCGCTTGAGAGATAGTAATAACCGACAACGGCCAAAAGCAGCGCCTGTAAGGCCAACGGTATCTTAAGTTTTGCTGAAATACTTGATAAGCTGAAATTCATGACATGTCCCCTTTTGTGTCTGGTAGTACCGAGATATAACATCGTTCACCCGCTGCATGAACACCGGCTATTCTTCCAAAAGCCAGAGCTTCCGCGATATTACCGCCTCCCTGGTAAATAAGTCCCCACAGAGAGCCCAATTCGCCGGCGCTGTAAAGTCTCGGAATCGGCTTGTTGAAGGCATCGACAACCTGGGCCTTCCCATTGCGCCGGGGACCGCCTTGCGTGTTGATCAGACAGGGATGGATTGTCGCAGCATAGAAAGGGCCGTTTGCGACCAGTGCCGAACTGCGGTCGTCCGGAATCTCGCGACCGTAGAGTGTATCGTCCCCCCTGCCGACATCACTGTTCCATTGCGTAATGGTCTTGTGCAGGGCTGCTTCATCGATGTTCAGGTTCCGGGCCAGTTCCACCAACGTGTCGGCCTTCTGAATCCAGCCGTTGTCTACCTCTTTGCTGTTGTCACTGCTCCACGAATAGCGAATGCCGGCGGAACCTAATCCTACGGTACGCGATATGGGCCCCCGTAGTCGGGCGGTCTCATCGAAAATAAGGAAGAAGGGTATGCGCGGATATGTCAGGGAGTTGCTGTCAAAAAAATCCACTGCCAGCAGGCCGGCGTGCCGTTCGATCGTCGCTTCATTGATAAAACGTTTACCCGATTTATCGACGAAGATCTGCCCGTCACCTCCGATCCCCATCATCAGAGCTGATTCAAACTCGGGAACCTTGATGCCAAAAGAGCAGGAGACGCCATTCATGTGCCATAACTTGGCCCCTGCTTTCTGCGCCATAAGCAGCCCATCGCCCCGGTTACCCGGATGTCCCAAAGAGTAGATCGGACTGCCTTTGACATAATTTTGCATAATCTCCGCGTTGAATCCATAGCCACCGGTCGTTATGATCACCCCGCGTTTAGCCTGAATCGATATTTCTCCCTCTTGTGTCCGGGCGATAACACCGCTGACCGTACCATCGCTGTCGGTTACCAGTCTTTTTGCCGGAGTGCCGGTCAACACGGGGATGTTTCTCTCTTCTTGTACGGCGGATGAAAGCAGTTGCCACAGGTTCTGCGCAAAGGCGGTCGCTCCCTTGTGTGCACCCTTGACGGCATATCGCTTTATCGTCTCGGCGCCGGTAATGCTCGGGTAACTTGCACCGCCATACGTCAGAACCGCAACATCCTGTTTCAAGCTTTTCAGCCATTCAATACTCTTTGATGACTCTTCGACAAAGACCCGTATCAGCTCATCGTCCTTCTCCGAGTGTGAAAATTCATAGAGGCCTGAGATATACCTGATCGCCTTGTCAAGGTGCGTGGGAACCATGAATCCGCCAAAAGAGACCAGAGTATTCCCTCCGCCTTGAGCGGTGCTTTCCAGGACCAGAACCCGGGCTCCCGCATCATGAGCGGCAATAGCTGCCGCTGCCCCGGCACTGCCATACCCGATGACAACGACATCGGTTTCCTTGTCCCATCCGGATGTCATGACAACTCCGATTCGCGTGGTAATAATAACCGGTTGTTACGTGGATGACTCCCGGCGTTTCTTAAGCACCATCAAATAATACCTGAATGTCTGGCGCATGCCGACGGTAAAAGGGGTGTAATCAAAATCCAGCAGCCGTTGCAGCTTTGCGCCGCTGTATACCAGGTGTTCGTCCATGGGAAACGGTAATGGTGTGTGTTCTCTGTTGATTTCCTCAATAGACTTGCGCACCACGTGTATCTTTTTGCCGATGATTTCCTCCAGCACTTCAACAATCCTCGGATAGGAAACCAACTCATCGGATGCCAGGTTGAACTCCTGATTATGAGCCTTTTCCTCACCAATACAGCGAATGATCATTCGAGCCATATCAACGACCCAAATGAAGCTGAAAAGGGACAGGCCGCCATCCGGAATCACAACAGCCTCACCTTGTTGCAAGAGGTCGAAAAAGTACTGCTCCCGTGGAGCATAGTTATAGAAACCGTAAATGATTGCCGGTCTGAGGATGGTATATGGTATCCCGATACGCACACATGTCTGCCGTGCTACAAGTTCTGCACGCCATTTGTCAAATCCATAGCTCGCATGTGGTCCAAGCTCGGGCTGCGGGCCGGAAACCGTCAGAGCATCCTCCCGGATCGGCAGGTTCCAGCTATTTTTATAAATCGTGGTCGTGCTGATTAAAATGTACTGTCGTATCTTCCCTTGCAGGGAATTCAACAGCAACTCAACATGGGAAGGCGTATACGCACAGAAATCGATCACCGCATCCCATTCTTCTCCAGAAATCGCACGGGATATCTGACTGGCGTCTTCCCGGTCTCCGCGATGTTCGGTAACGCCGCTGATACCGAGCTGGATGCGGCCTCTATTGAATACATGGACAGCCACATCCTGTATCTTTATCAGTTCCTCTACAAAAACTCTGCCGGCAAAATAACTGCCACCGATCACCAGTATCTTCTTCATGAATCGCTCCCTGTTGAGCTAGCCAATCCAGACATCCAGATTGCGTAGAGCCGGATCGACGATCTTTTCGTGCATTACCGGGCCATGATCTACGAGAAACCCGCTTGTCGAGTCACTTAACCCCTCCGTCTGCAGTTCCTGAATCAGAGCGGCGCAAATCTCATCCATAATTATTTGCTTCTGATCATAATCACCGGATACCATCATCGCTGTTATCTTCTCTGAAATGAAGGCGCCCAATAGCGGCAGTTCCCGGACGCCGCGCATCAGCCATTTATAGTATGGCGCATAGCTGCGGTTCAGTAGATAGACCAGCGACATGACATCGGCGCAGAACTTGGTTTCAGCGTACTGTGCGGCAAAATAGTCATGACGCCACAAACTGCGAAGATAATTGTATTGCCCCGATTGTCCGACCATCATACATCGCGCCGCCATCTTGACAATCCTCACATCGTCCGGATAGAAGGCGAGGAGTTTCCGGCGGATGCCGGAAAACTCTCCGAGCGGATCATAAAAAATCTCCCCGGAAGTACATACGGAAAGATTATTTTCCTGGAGGCGCAGCCAATCGAAAACTGTTTCCGGGGCATCGGTCCGCCCGAGTAACCTCCGGTAAAAAGCACCTGTTTCAAACACGCCGACGCGTGCGTTACCCCACTCACTTGTTGTGCGTTCAAAACCCTCAAACGTTGGAGGCAGACTGTTGTATGCCTCCAGCAACTCGCTGCCTATCCGTTCATGATCCGCTTTGGAGAGCCACAGGCAAAAGCCCGGCCCCCAGTCATGGTCCCTGGAAAATTCGTCGTCAAAGCCGAGGCAGTCAGAGCCGAGACCGACCAGACCGGCGGCTATGCGATTTGTATACTTCGGAAAGCTGTCAAGGATCAGTGGTAAACCATAGGCTTTAAAATAGCGTTCAGCCAGTTCAAGCCCGTTCAAAGCATCAAATCCTTTTCCAGTTCGTAATCAACGACATGCACCGTTTCCGTTCCCGAAAACGTTTTCTCGCTTATAAGCGCATCAATATTTTTAGCCACATCGGCTCGTATATATTTTTCGCCGCACTGCGCGCATAAGGTCGCGGGAAGTCTCTTAATGACGTACATCTGCCCCTCAAGCCTGTAGTCGTAATTTCCGGCGATGATTTCTTCCAGGGCTCCACCACAAAAAAAACAGGTGCCAACATGATCTGTCATTGTTTCTCCTCCTCGGTTTCTTCTTTGCGTTGGGCTTGACCAAACGGGCAAGGCAGGAACATACGCAAAGAGGATTACCAACCAGTTGTCACCGCCGTTGGCGCATACGACGTGAACGTTTTTTTCACCGGACGTGCCATACACCAGATAACTCGGAGTGCGTATGGGGTTTCTGCGTTCTTCCAGCACCCTGCCGGTCAACAGTACGGCTTCAATATCCTTAACCGAAATTGCACCTGCCACCATAAACCTGAGCGCATGTTCTGAAAGTGTATAGCGAAGCTCATTGACCCGCCTTCCAAACCACTCCATTTCCCGGTATTCAGTTATATCCTCACTCTGCATCGGTAGTATGCCTCGTCGTGTAATTTTTCCCCTCCTGATACCGCTTTGGCGGTCAGGGGCGAATAAGCATCTTCATTGCGCCATCCGCCTTCTGGTTAAAGAGGGAGAACGCCTTATCCACATCCGACAGCGCAAACGTATGCGAAAAATACTCCTGCGGATTGACTATGCCCCGTTCCATCATTCGCAATGATTCCCACATAAAGGGTTGAACATTGGCAAAGCCGTTCATGTGCAATGTGATGTCACGCAAGAACACATCGGCGAGATTGAGATTGAACGAGTTGTCGCAGAACACCCCCAAAGCGGCGACAGTTCCGCCAGGACGGATCAGATCGAAGCTCATCTGCAGGGTTTCGGGGTCGCCCACCATTTCTATCACTTTGTCGAATCCGCGACCCGATGTGAATTGCAGCGCCCTTTCCTTCCAATCATCCTCCGTTGAATTGATGGCAACGGCCCCCTTACTGGCAGCAGATGCCAAACGATGGGACACTTTATCGAAGGCGACAACGCGACCCGGTCCCCGGCGCAGAAGGATATCCAAGGCCATCAACCCGGTTGGTCCGCAACCGATAACGGCCACGGTTTCACCCAATTGAACATCGGCAAGATGATTGGCGATGACGGCTGCAGGCAGGTTACATGAAAGCGTCAACACTGCACTGTCGGATATTTCATGGGGAACCTTCATCGCATGACCATCCGCATAGGGCATGACGAGGGTTTCGGCATGAGTGCCATTCAGATTACCAAACGGCACACCAAAACCGTACACCGCCTTCTGTGTCGTCTCGCAATGTGCAGTCTGACCCACCTCACACATGTAGCAGTGACCACAGGACGCCGAATACGCCATGGTCACGCGGTCACCACGCTTGAAGCGGCCAACCGACTTGCCTGTATCCAGCACTTCCCCAACGAGTTCATGACCTGTTTGCGATTTTCCCTTTTCCATGATGGGATCAAGCGTCCCGCGATACAGGTGCAAATCGGAACCGCAGATCGAAGTTGCCGTAACCTTGACAAGCATTTCGTGGTCTGCGCGTATAACGGAATCAGGGATATCGATACATCGAATATCCTGTGCACCGAAATAGACTGCCGCTTTCATATATCATCTCCGCTCAAACAGCTTTCAGCATGTTTCAAATCCCTGTATCCGCTCTTTTCTATAAGATGCCGTAATGCTTCGATCGACAAATTCCTCTTCTGATCGTAGGCGTTTTTCACTCTTTCATGATAAAGCTCCAGGGTATTATCACCGTACGTCTCAAGTTCACTACGCAGATATACGGAGAAGTTCCTACCGTCACCGACCGGTTCCAGGGTGCGGCAGCAGCGCTTGTAAAGCGCCGGATAATTCTCCTGTAATTCGTTTTGCCATAGTTCACTTATTTCGACTATTTCATCGATATACGGACTCTCCGAAAGTGGCGGAATCAAATTGTCCATACGAGCGTACTTCTCGGTAAGCAGATTACGTCCTTGCATCTTGGCCACGGACAATTGAATCAGATAACTGGCCAGCATATTATCTGACCACATCTCAAAAACGCTTCCGCGTATTGCCCGGAATTTATCAGGTGAACTCTGGCAGGATGCCGGTTCCGCACTTTTTACAGAGACAAACATTTCCCATTCCATGTCCAGAACATGTTCCAAAAGTTCGTTTTTTTCCATTGGCTCGTTTCCTCTGAACTATCAAAATGCAGTGATGACTTTTGATGCGAATTCGCTGAATTAAAATAGCTATAGATATTACTACTGAAGAAGTAGTTTGTATTCGGGAGTGAGGTTTACGCTCATTCACTACTGCCGTTATCTGGTTGGCTGTACGCGTTATCATGAGGTTCATAAAATAGGTATCATATACGTTTGACACAAAGCCGGTACTACTTAACGGTATTTACCAAGCTGTATTTACTGGAGGCCAGCAGGCTTTTTAACACCGCCGGCAGCTTGTCAACGCTATTTACAAACTGGATGAGTTCTCCATGTTCTTTGCTCAGGGCAGTTTTATTCATGGGATCACATTCCAGCCCCAGGGTTAACAGATGTATCTTCCTCTCCCTGCAATATCGTATGGCGTCAGTTACACCGCAGCCCCAATTTGATGCTCCGTCGGTAATATGAATAATAAAAGGCTTGCGTCTGCTCTGCTTCAGGCTTAGTGCCGTGGCAATGATGGCTTCGCCGGAAGCGGTTCTCCCATTGGGAATGATGGAGTAGAACTTGCCTTGTTTGTAGATTTCCGTGATGCGGCAGGTGTCTTTTCTCTCATTGTAGGCAAATATTCTGGCATTCGAGTTGTAACTGACAATCGCCATAAAGAGCGTCTGATAGATAACGGAAACTTTTGACCACTTGACAGGTTCGGCCATGGACCCCGTGCAGTCGACGAGAAGAACAATATCGTTGAATAATTCGTATTTAGCCTTCTTGAGGTTGAATATTGAACCGGTTGTCGGCGCTCTGAACAAGCGCGTGCGATCGATTTTACCGGAGTCAAGTCCTCTGCTGTAGGAAATGCTTCGCTGGGCAATTGATTGCAATACGGTTTTGAGTTTATAGAGAAGGGCGTTATCAATAAGGTTTTTCGACGGCATAACAATGTCGTTACCCTCGACCCGAGCAACCTCGCCAAAATTGGCAACTATGGATTTCACCTGATCGGTAAAATCAACTTTCTTCCCCTTAAGATTATCCTCTATCTCATCGGCAAAGCTTAGCAGCGTCGCCTTGACAGCCTCCTGATCCGGATCTTCTTTTCCCATATCCTCCCGAAAATCGGTAGCAAGGAGAAAAGGGTCGTTTCTGTCCGCCGGCCAGAATTTAACGCAATCCAACACTTCTTCAAAGATCGATGTATACAGATTCAAGCGGTATTCACAGCGGTCCGTGACGCTCTGAAGCAAAGTACATTCCGTTATGAGCTTTTCTACAATGCTGTTGAGGACGATTAACGGTCTGGTATAGTATTGCCCTATAGAGATCGTTCCCGCCATCTGAACCACGGATGTGTCTCTATATTCATGCCTGAAGGCATCTTGAGATCTATCAGCAGCCATTTTCCACCAAATATGCAGGAGTTCGGTGAACGAGGGAGGGGAAATATACTTTTTTGCCGCTTTTTCCGTCCTCCAATGCCGGGCTTTTTCCGTATAGACGCCCAACACGCTTTTGTTTGAAACAATGTCTGCGTAAATCCTTTCAGCCATCTCCAGAAAAAGGGTAAACTTGTAGGCGTAAATCGGTGGGAGATTAAATTTGGTCTGCGCCATATTCTTGACATGATCGCTCCACTCCGTTTTGCGATATGCCCCCTGGACTGCAAGTCCTATGGCTATATCCGCTCTGGAGGCCGGGATCGGGTATGAGCCGAAAATCGGCGATGGGTCAAGAGTGATGCTGTCCGGATTCTCCATCATTCCATCCCAGACGACTGTCCCGGTATTTCTTCCGATATGCGAGACTATTTTTCTGATGCCGTGAAGCAGTTTTGCCAATTCCAGCATTTCAACAGGCGATTTATCCCTGCGCCAGTACTCAGAATAGCCGGTTTCACCGGAGATCAGGAAACGTTCCTGAGCTTTGCCGCGCCATTTCGTGTTCTCGGATGAGATCATCGTCCCGCTCTCTTCGTACTCTGTATGAAATTGTTGTCAAAGAGGACATACTCGGCGCTGACGTTTTCGGTATATCCCTTGTTGTAGTGCAGGCCGACGAGGACAGATTCGAGAGTCTCCTGGCTGGTCTGGAGGCTGACAGACAGCGCCTGGCGTAAACTTGCACCCACGGCAATCATGTCACCGATCATGAGGGCGGTTCTGGTCGAAACGTCTATTCCCAGGTCTCCGTGGCCTCTCAAAAAATTGAGAGCAGCCATAACGTCGTCTGCTTGTTCGGTGCTGATGCCGGTCTTCTTTATCAAGACTTCCTTTTCAACCACATTGGGTAAGTAGTCCATCAGCAGAAAATAGAAACGATCTCTCAGGGCAACATCGAGAAGCTCGGTACCTATGAAATCTTCACCTTCATTCAACGTGGCAAAGAACACAACACCTTCCGCCACCTTTAATTGCCCCAGTTCTTCCAACCATACCTCGCGGCTGTCGGATAAAAGGGAGAAAAGCATATTCAATGCCTTCGGATGTTCCGGCCTGTTGATTTCTTCCAGATGAATGACGCTGTTGGGAGTCTGTATTGCTTCCGGAAATAAAAACTGTTTATATTTGGTTTCTCCCCCTTCCAAAGCATATTCGCCAAAAAGTTGGCCCGGTTCGGAAAGAATCCCTACCTGAAAAGTCGAAAGCGGCTGTTGATAAATCGCTGCATACTGCCGTACCAACGATGATTTACCGCATCCCTGTCTTCCGGAAATAAGTACGTTTACCGGCTTTTTCTTTGACAGAGTGTGAATGTGTTCAAAAATATCGGCCAGATCCTTGCTGACATAAAAGTAAGGATCTTCCTGAGGTACTGACAGGTTTGCTTTTCTATTCTTCGACATATGGATTTATACCTCATGGATGATATCAAAATGAAATGGGGGGATTTGTTTTTGACATCGCAGTACAAATCCCCCCAGATTTTCGTTCAACGAACTTGAGAAACGATACGTTCACATTTTTGAGCGGACAAGCCGTATCAGACGTGCTCTCTGAAACTAAGCTTTCCTTCTTCGTGCCTGCCGCAGGTTGTGTCCGACACGTTGCTTATCCATCTTTTCCACACGCCGCCCATTGCGTTCCTGTTAACGGTGCATTGTCCTCGTAGTGGATTGGTGGGATCGGCTATTTGCCACTTGCAACTGGTACACGGTTTCTTTGTCCCTATTTCTTCATGCATGATATTTGCCGGAATTTTTTCTTCCACTGGTGCCTCCTGAGCGAGAGTGAGAGGAGGCATCTCTAACGATGCCTCCCCTGTATTAGTTGTTATAATTGAGTATTCAGGAACTCAAGATCTTCG
>CAIYZD010000198.1 GCA_903930585.1 uncultured Geobacteraceae bacterium
TCGATAATAACCGGTGATGTTGTCATAGCAGGTACTCCTTGAATAAAAAACGTCGCACTCATTCACGAGGGTGCAGCGTCATTGCCGTTTCCATATATTCAAAGAGTATGCATTGATCGTACCGATTATTTTTATGATTTTCGGTAGCCTGAGATGGTTATCCGGGTTATTTAGTGCTGCTGCCTCCGCCATCCGGCCTTAGGTTACCTTCTCCATTAATAAGGACAGACCTTCCCATCTTTCCGGCACTCGTCAGCAACTGCAAACGAGCTGACTGCCACTCTGCCTGGGTGCGTATCCGTTCGTTCCAGGCATCGGCCAGGGCTGTCTGCGTACTAAGCACTTCCGTAATATCTGCTGCTCCTTTATCATATTTGCGCTGCGAGACCTCCAGAGCGCCCTGGGCCGCTTTAAGCAATGCCACCGATGCGTCAAGGTTCAGCAGAGCGGAACTTGCATCGCCATAGGCTTTGATAACCCCCATGATAATCTGTTGTTCGACATCTGTCAGGGCAGCTGTTTCCTTCTCTACTTTGGCTTCAGCTCCCCGGACTTTATAGGTCGTTGCAAAACCGTCAAAGATCGGAATGGCAATCGCAACGGTCACCGTAGTTTCCATGGACCCCGGAGAGACGGCGACACCTGAATAAGAACCTTGGGAAAAAGCGCCGGAAAGATCCATTGTCGGCAGACCGCTCGAACGTGCAACCGCAACCTGCTTTATCGCTGCATCACGCTGCTTTCTCGCGGCAACAATTGCCGGGTGATTCCGCAGCGTCTCTTCCAGCCATGCCGACAGTTCTTTGCCGGTAACCGTATTCGCCGAATTTTCATCAAACTCCGTCGGCAATAGCAGCACGGTTGTTGATGGGACGCCAATACTGTATTTCAGCATCGCCTCTGCTTTCCGGTAGTAACCGTCTGCACGACTCTTTTCGAGGGTTGCCCGTGCCAATGCGGTTATCGCACGGAGCGTATCAAGCCGCGAGGCAATCCCTTTGGCTTCCCTGTACCTGGCGTAGGTAAGGATGGTTATGGCAATTTCTTCGTTCTTGACTTTAGCTTTAAGAGAGGCGCCGGCGGTAACTGCGTCAAAATAGGCCTGTATCACTCCGGATAATGCTTGCTGAAGTGCTGAGTCATGGGTGGCCACGGCAGCAGCCAACAAATTATCGGCCGCATTTTTGCCGGCGGAACGGCCACCAAAATCAAAAAGGCGCCATCGCGCAGAAGCCTGTGAGGTATACGATTTGGTGGATGACGAGTTTGAGGATGAAATGTTGTCATTAACCCAGTTGAGCGTCCCGGTAACGGTCGGCAAATAGGCAGCATTTTCCTGACCAAGCGCCGCTGCCTGCACCTTGATATCAGCCCATGCTCCCCTGACTTTCTGGTTATGTGACAGCGCCAAGTCGACCGCTTCAGTCAAAGCGAGCGGTGAGGAGAGCGGTTTGTCGTAGCTCCGGGGAATCGGATCGGTGTCCCCCGGTAACATGGCACCCGTATCCATTACAACCGGCAGGGTCCTGAGAGGATCTGAAAACGGGTACGCAAAATCGAGCGCCTGCGCACGTAGCGGGCAGATGGGAGCCACGGCCGCAAGGAGTGTTGTCACAACAATCCAGATCCTAACGCTCATTCAGACTCTCTCGCTTGTGCTGCAAAAGCGGACTCAAAAAATATTCGATGACCCGGCGTGAACCGGTCTTAATATCTGCCGTGACCGACATGCCGGAGCTGAGCGGCATGTCGTGTCCCCTGACGAATATGGTACCTTTGTCCAGAGCGATAGTAACCGAGTATAGCAAACCCCGTTTTTCGTCTTTTACGGCATCGGTGGAAATGTGTACCACACGACCGGGAATAACACCGAACTTGGTGTATTCAAAGGCATCCACCTTGACTGCCGCCATCTGTCCCACCTCGACAAAACCGACATCCCGGTTTTCAAGCATCGCCACGACTTCAACGCGGTCTTCCTTCGGGACGATCTTCATAAGGGGCTGTGCGGCAGGAACGATACCGCCCACCGTATAGACAGTCAACTGCTGTACTGTGCCGTTGACGGGAGAAACCAGTCTGAGCAACTTGCTATGTGCGGCGCTACGGAGAACATCCTGACGGGTTTCGCCAAGAATTTTCGTCCCCTCCCCCATCTCGTCATAGGCAATCCGCTTCGCTTCGGTAACTATACCTGCCAGCTGGTTTTTGGCATCGGTAAGCTGCCCCTCAATTACACCGCGCTCCTGCTCTTTCTCAAGATAGCTGTGCATTGATACATCATGATTTTCCGCCAGTTCTTTGTAGTCGGCAACACGCCTGGTAATCAGAGCCAGTGTCTCGGTGAAGCGGGCAATAGTTCCTTCCGAACGGAGAACCTTTGCCATAAAGTCGTTGTATTGACCGTCCACCTGCCGCTGGGCATCGGCGAGCCGCCCAGCCGGAACCTCTGCCAGTTTGGGGAGGCGCGGCGGCGTGCGGCTGTCGATTGCCGCAAGCAGCGCCTGGGAGCGGGCAATCTTGAGCCGTGCTTCGGTTTCGTCGCTTTTTGACTTGTCATGTTCAGCATCAACGGCAGTGGTATCAAGTTCAACCAGCAATTCCCCTTTTTTGACCTCTTGCCCTTCCGAAACATATAATGCCTTGACGCTGGCGACGTCAAGCGAGGCAATCGTTTTGGTCCGCTCATGCGGAATGATTTCGCCGGTCGCATTGACCACAATATCCATGGTGGCAAAAATCGCCCAGCCAAAGCCGATCGTCAAGATGGTAATAAGAACCTTGGCGGTGACACGAAGTGTCGAAGACACCGGTTTTTCCTGAATCTCCAGTGCGCCGGGCAGAAACTCCGCTTCTTCCTCCCTGAACAGCTTGTCGCTGATCTGGTTACGCAGACCCCAATAGGTGCTGAAGGTTTTCCGATAATGCTTCAACAGCATAAATTGGGCTTCAAGTTTATGTTTCAGGCTCATTGCGTCACCACCTGAGGCATGGCTGCTCCGCCGAATTGAAGCTGATATAAATGCGCATAAATGCCGCCCTTGTTGACCAGTTCTTCATGAGGACCATCTTCGACAACCTGTCCCCGCTCCATCACCAGAATGCGATTGGCATCACGAACGGCGGAGAGCCGATGGGCGATGATCAGCACGGTGCGGTTGGCGCAGATACTGCGCATGTTTTCCTGGATAATTTGTTCAGATTCATAATCAAGGGCACTGGTCGCTTCATCGAAGATCAGGATACGCGGATTACTGATCAGGGTTCGGGCGATGGCGATTCGTTGACGCTGTCCTCCGGATAATCCGGTGCCATGCTCGCCAACGGCGGTATCGTACCCCTCCGGCATCTCACAGATAAATTCGTGAGCGCCGGCCAGTTTGGCCGCTTCAATTATCGGTTCGATCGGCAGGCCCGGATTTGACAGCGCAATATTATCGCGGATCGTGCCGGAAAAAAGCAGGTTTTCCTGCAATACTACCCCCAGTTGCTGTCGCAATGAAGCGGTGTCAATGATGGCGATATCCTGGCCGTCTATCAGTACGCGCCCACGGTCAGGAGAATAGAGCCGCTGTACCAGTTTGGTCAAGGTGCTCTTACCCGATCCGGAGCGCCCGACGATGCCAATCACCTGTCCCGGCTCAATTTTGAAATTTACAGAACGGATAATATCCGGTGTCTCCGGGTGGTAGCGAAACGAAACCTGATCAAATTCGATGGAACCGTTCAAGCGGGGGATGCGGGTTTTGTTGCCGGAGATTTCCGTCGGGGCATTGAGGATGTCTCCCAGTCGCTCCATTGAAACGCCAACCTGCTGAAAACTGTTCCAGAGCTGGGCAATCCGGAGGATCGGTTCGGTTAATCGCCCGGACATCATGGTAAATGCGATCAATTGGCCGACTGACAGATTTCCCTCGACCACCTGGGATGAACCGATCCAGAGGATCGCTACCGACACCACCCTGCTTACCGTTGTGACGCCGGTCATGGCTACCGTGCTCATATTGACGGCATTGAGCGCGGTGGTGACATAGCTGGCCATCTGCTTCTCCCAGGTATCGACCCAGCGGGGCTCGACAGCCATGGATTTGATGGTATCGATGCCGCTGATCGATTCAACCAGAAACGATTGGTTCCTGGCGCCGTTTTGAAAACACTCATTGAGGCGGTTGCGCAGTATGGGGGTCAATACCATTGATAACAGAAAATATATCGGCAGTGATGCGAATACAATCATGGAGAGCTGAAAGCTGTAGTACACCATTACACCGGCGTACACGAACGAAAAGAAAAAATCAAGTACCAGCGAAAGAGCGTTACCGGTTAAAAAGCCTCTGATGCTTTCCAGTTCCCGGACGCGCGCAACCGATTCGCCAACTCTTCGGGACTGGAAATAGGCGGTCGGGAGAGCGAGCAGATGACGGTAGAGCCGTGCCCCGAGTTCCACATCGATCTTGCTGCAGGTCACAGCCATTACCCATGTGCGGATCCCGCCCAGAATATTTTCAAAAAAAGCGGCGCACAGTAAACCGAACGCAATGACATTAAGGGTTTTCATGGCATGGTTGACCAAAACCTTGTCCATGATAACCTGCATACCCAACGGCGTGACCATCCCAAGCATCTGGATGACGAAGGATATTACCATTACTTCCGCCAGCAACTTTCGATACTTGACAATGGCGGGAATAAACCAGCTGAAATCGAACTTGCCAAGCTCACGCATGAACGTGGCCTTGGAAATACAGAATATGAACTTCCCGGACCAGATTTCAAGAAACTGGCTCATCTCCAGAAGGTGCGCTTCGGAAGAGTTGGGATACTGCACGACCACCTTCGGGCTCGTGTTGTCACCAGGAGCGTAACCAAAGCGGATCGCGATGAAAAAGTTTCCCTCCTTGTCACTGGCGATTGCCGGCAGTGGGGTGCGATCAAGCCGGTCCGGATCCTGTTTGACCAGCTTAGCAGTCATCCCCAAGCGCTTGGCGGCCCGCAGTATCACCTGTTCCGTGAACGGACTCTTGCCAAACTCGTGCTGCAATTTTGCTTCGTCAACAGCAATACCATGGTGTCTCGCAATTATTACCAGAGACAGCATGCCTGAATTGTTCATACGTACATTACCTCCGGGTGATCATCCTCAGTTATATACAGGTTTTTTATTGAGTTGTCTAAAGAAAGAAAAGTCCAGGGCGAAGGGTAGTTTCTCTGCCCGGATCCGAAAAGGAACTGCAACACAGCAAAAATCCTTTCGCTTTTGTTTATCTGGCAGTACAATAGCAAGGTAAACGGATCGGTAAGGCTTTCTCCCCTTACTCCCTTATATATCGGTAAAATGGCTTGTGATTGGAGCGAAAGCCGGTGTCGTGTGCCGAGGAGATGCCGGGCTTTTACAAGAGTTTGGTCAATTGTATTGGTTTGTGGGGACGGTTCGTAAAACATTTAGAGGGGAGTCATTCAAAACCGGTATCAAATAATCAACGGATTATGACGCAAGTGCGGAAGTTGTTATGGAAATTACAGAGAGGTGGTTGGTCAACAACTCAGCTCCGTCCGATTGGTTGTACCTATCCGTGTTGGGAGCCCCTTTTTGCCCGCGAAAACGTGACGTTAATGCTGTAATGAGGGTAATTGTGAGAAATAGTTTAATGATTAAAGTAAGTTAGTTTGGTCCGGCCCCAAAGAGAAACCCCAAAGAGAAACCCCAAAGAGAACAACATAATTAACAATCTTCGACTTTGCGTGTCGATGCAATGAAATAAACCATCAGGAGTCCAAGAGGAGACAGTTATGACTTCAGTTGCCATACAAACTATCCAAACTATATCGACTGAATTCCATCTTTCCCAAGAAACAGTTATTCAAGAAAGCCTTAAGGTCTTTCTGGAAAAAAAACTGCGGGAAATTAAAACAGATATTTTTAAAATATATGGAATATACAGAGTTACATCGGTAGAAGCATTGGAGTCCTGTTTTGAGAACGGTACACTTGAGGAGAAAGACGCTCTGGATGATTATCACAAATTAGATCATCTTGAGTTTAAACGTGATGAGATAATTAAAATTCTTCGGGAATTACAATGACTGTTCAGGTTGATATTCTAAAAGAAATTGCAGAGATTGAATTTGCAGATATTGTTGTTGATGTGATAACTGACCTTAACACTCTGTGAATTATATTTATTGATGAAAGCTATTGCGATATATGGTTTTCATTGAAGCTTGTCGGAAGGTACAGTTTCCATTGGGAACGCACCTTTCTTGATGGAACTGTATATCGCCATGACAACGCTCCGCACATAAGATGGAGAGGATCAAAGACCTTTCCGCATCATTTTCACAATAGCTCCGAAGATTCTGTGGAAGAGAGTAATTTGCCGAAAGATTCTACCGCTGCCATAAGATATTTCCTCTCTTTCATATCAGATAAAATGAATCTATCGCGGGGGCGGTTGTAGTTCTCACTTCTAATGAAATTGACATTCAGGTGATAATGTTCCATCTGCAACAGGATATTGAGAAAATGCTCAAGGCAGCTATTTCTCACCATAGAATTGAGATATCAAGAACTCATGATATCGAAAGATTAATTGCCATCTGTCGAGAATCCGGGATAGATCTTCCTGATTACACAGAACATTTTGATGATTTAAGTTTTTTTGCCGTGGACGGGCGATATGCGCTCATCCATGATGACATATGTGATGCCGAAGTTTTCTTGAAAGAGTCTGACAATTTTCAAAAGTTCATAGGAGATTTACTTGGCATAATTTGAATTGGCCATGTCAAATAGCTTTTGGGAGTTCGAGCAAGCCGAAAAACATATATGCTGATTTGACAGCCAGGCACTGGGCGTCGAAAAAGGGTTGTTGGAAGGGAAGTTAAAAGTTGCCCTGCGGCTTGTTGCCAAGGAAATAAGTGTTGAAGAAGCTACGGGGGTTGCCGGGGTTGATGTGGAGTTGTCGCGGGAGCGGTTGTGATACGTAATAATGACAGCTAATAAAAATCGATATTTTAACTGTAACTGGTGCAACATGCCAATATATATGGAGATCCCAATGAAAAACCAACTAGTGCGATTTGACTGGGCTCTAAAAAAGCTGCTTCGTAACAAAGCCAATTTCGAAATTTTGGAAGGTTTTTTGTCAGAACTGCTTAAATTGGATGTTAAGATAGAAAAAATCCTTGAAAGCGAGAGCAACAAGGAAGCAGGTGATGACAAACACAACCGTGTTGATTTGTTGACGGAAATAGGTTCGTGTGAACTTGTCTTGATAAAGCTTCAGGTAGAAGGTCAGTTTGACTATTTTCACCGGATGCTCTACGGTAGTAGCAAACTGATAACCGACTATATGACCGCAGGTTTTGCCTACAAAGAAGTAAAGAAAGTGATATCCGTCAATATAGTCTACTTTGATCTTGGTCAGGGAGAAGACTACGTATACAGAGGAATCACCGAATTCACCGGCATTCACAAACACGATCTACTGCATCTATCCGAATTTCAGAAGAGCAAATTGCCGGAACTTCAAAATATTTCTACAATATTTCCTGAATACTACATACTCAAGGTTAACGAATTTAATGACTATGCCAAAGATACCCTTGACGAATGGATATATTTCCTCAAAAATTCCGAGATAAAGGATGAATTCAAGGCAAAAGGAATCCACAAGGCATCCGAAGAGCTCGACATCCTCAAACTTTCAAAGGAAGAGCGCCGGGAATATGAACGTTATATAGATGACTGGCGAGTGGGGGAAAGTTCGATCCAAACATCCTGGATGAAAGGACATGATAAAGGCAGGGAAGAAGGCAGAGAAGAAGGCAGGGAAGAAGGCAGGCTGGAGGTCGCCCGACGTTTGATTGAAAGTGGGATGAGCGCTGAAGAAGCTGCGGAGGTTGCCGGGGTGGATGTGGAGTTGTTGCGGGGGCGGTTGTAGTGTATAAAAGAGGTGGTTGGTCAACAACTCAACAGGTTGTACCTATCCGTGTTAGAAGCCCCTTTTTGCCCGCAAAAACGTGACTTTAAGGCTGTAAATGGGGGCAATTATGGTAAATAACGCAATTATTAATGCAAGTTAGTCTGGTCCGACCCCAAAGGCCCAAAGTGTACGCATTAAAATGGTCTTGGGGGTTTGTGATAAATTTCAGTAACTGGTGCAACACGCCAATATATATGGAGATCCCAATGAAAAACCAACTAGTGCGATTTGACTGGGCTCTAAAAAAGCTGCTTCGCAACAAAGCCAATTTCGAAATTTTGGAAGGTTTTTTGTCAGAACTGCTTAAATTGGATGTTAA
>CAIYZD010000199.1 GCA_903930585.1 uncultured Geobacteraceae bacterium
CAGTGGCTATCTTCCGGATGAGTTCACCTGCAAAGATTACCTCAACCAGATGAATGACTATTCCCTGAGCGGAGGAGCAATTGTATCTGGTTCTTTCCAGACTTTTGACCAGTCTTATCTTGTAGATGCCCTTAAAACACTTGGTCCTTCCTTTGTGGGCGTAACTCAATTACCGGCAAGTGTTTCTGATGAGGAGTTGCTGGAACTCAACAAAATTGGAGTACGTGCCGTCCGTTTCAATCTCAAACGGGGTGGTTCAGAAGAAATAGCCCAGCTTGATAGCATGGCAAGACGAGTTTATGACCTAACTGGCTGGCATGTGGAACTTTATGTTGATTCCAGAGAGCTGGACGGATTATTTAACACACTGGCAGCTCTACCTGCTGTCAGTATTGACCATCTTGGTCTTTTAAAAGAGGGTTTCGGAACACTGCTCAAGCTTGTTGAACGTGGAGTTCATGTGAAGGCAACAGGTTTTGGTCGCGTTGATTTTGATGTGCGAACTGCTATTCAGGACATATTTTCTGCTAATTCGGAATCCCTTATGTTTGGCACAGACCTCCCATCAACACGAGCACCACGTCCATATGAAGATAGCGATTTCAATCTTGTAGTTGAAGCTTTGGGAAAAGAAAAAGCACAGAAAGTTCTACATGAAAATGCCGTAAAGTTTTACCGACCACAGCAGAACAGTTAATCGTACTTCCTAAACCTTGCGACCACATTAGCTTGGTCGCTTTCGCCGGAACGCTTGCCGATCTGACCTAATATGCCGTCCGGCATGGAATTACCTCCCTCGCGAAGGGCTAAAAACCTCCTTCTACAAACCACCATCCACTGTCAACCTTACCTTTTCTGGGGATTTACGCACATGTAGGTTCGAAATGCCCTATAGATTTTCCTATTCCAAGGGGTCTTAACTACATCTGGTTTACTGCAAGCCCGGTTTACCGCAAGCTATGACTTCTATTCACACCACCTATGGACCTTTTCCCGCTAGTGCCGGGGATTTCCCGAAGTCAAAGTGATCTGAAGGCTGTGGTCAGTGTAGCCAATGTACATGGATATGACATCTCAATGGATGACTTTACTTTTACTCTAAACGGCGATCACTCAGATTCTCAGAGTAGGTTCGCCACGTAACAAATTATCATCTCGTATCCATTCACTTATTACCTCAACACAAGGAGCACAACTATGAATCAAAAATCGTTTTTGATTCACCATTTGAATTGCGGTTGAAAAGCCGCTTTGTGCAAGTAGCGTTATTACAAAACTGAGGAGGTCTTATGGGGAATTCAATTAGTGACTCAATCAATGTTCAGCCCGCTTTTCAGGTGCCTGACTGCAGTTGCGGCGAAGAGTGTTCAGGCCCGGAGCCGGTTCCCTGGCTATCATGGAAACACTGTTTCAAGTTTTTCGAGTTTCGCAACACCGTGCTTGCCGGACCTACAACCGAAAAGCTGCGTGTCGGCCGTCTTGAAATCAGGGTTCATTACCAGCATGCCCTTTGCTTGCTCGGACGTAAGCAGGGACCCATGGTGCACAGTTTGACGCTGCTTCCCAAAGAGCAAATCAACATCTTTGAGTACGACCGTTACCGGCACGCCACTGCGGTAACCGATCGCTTCAGCGTCAGAACCTCGTTTTTCCAAATGACACAAAACGTTCAGGACGCTTTTTCCAGCAACAAATCCGACTCCGGTGCCTCTGTGACTGCAAACAGCAGTGTCAGTGGTGGCGGGAGTGCCGGAATTAATCTCGGGATTTTCAGCATTGGTGGTGGCGCCTCGGCGTCAAGCAGCAATCACAGCAGCAGTTACTTTGATGTGGCAAGCGTGAGTGAGCATTTCGGGCATGTGGCTGAGACCAGTTCGATGGCGGTGGAGTCCGAACGCTCGATCGTGATCAGCACTTTTGAGGAAAATGAAAGCCTTCGTTCAATGGCCCGCACCCTTCGCAATGACAACGATTGCAAGGCAGTGACTTATTACATCCGGCGCGTATTTGAGGTCTACAAACTTACCACCACCATTGTCGGCATTCAGGCTTTGGTTGGCGAATTATGGGTTGACCTGCAGGCGCTGCCCAAAGACGTTCAAGTGCTGGTTGAAAAACAGCTCGACGGAATCAAAAGCGGTCTCTCGCATGATCCAGGCGTCGAAATTTCATTGCCAACTGATGGCCTGCTCTACGAAGCGGAACTGGCGCATTGCAGTTCATGCGACTGCGAACGGGAGGCCAAGATGCGTCTGGAAATGGAACGCATGCAAATTGAAAATCTGAACCTGCGCCTTGAGGCAGAGCGGCGTCAAAAACTACTAGATTCTGGTGATTTGCATCCATTCGATTTGCCGCAAGTGGTTGAGGAAGAGTCGTAGTCATCAAACAATAGGGCGGGTTGAGTGGTTTGCCATTTGGTTTCGTACGTCGGAAGTGTTGTATGGTCAAGAAAACTTGTCCTTTAATTTCATGTTGACAAAGCTTCAGTCAGGCTTGCTTCTCTTTCAGGTGTCTTTCATAGAGTGCGTAATTAGCTTTAAGAATATCAGGGATCTTCAGTTCGTATGGGCATCGCGCAAGGCATGTACTACAGCCAGTGCAGAGCAGCACGCTTTCCATCGGTATTTTACAGAATTCAACGGCGACTGGCGGTGACATCCTAGCTGCGACAATCGGATATCCCATGGCCGGTGTAATCAGTACCCCATGCGGACATGGTTGGCAATATTCGCAGCGACGGCAAAATCTCTTGCCCAACTCATTACGATAGTCACCCATGATCTCTCGATCCTGGTCGGTGATTTCATTTTGTTTTGCATAGAAAGATATGATCTCATCCACC
>CAIYZD010000200.1 GCA_903930585.1 uncultured Geobacteraceae bacterium
ACCCAGAACCTGGCAAACGATCCTGTGTATCTGTTCAGTTCTGCCGCAGGCGATGCTGCTGAACGGTTTCAGCTCTCATTCGTGCTTAACGGAACAGGAGAGGAAAAGAAGCTGATTTCTGACATTTATGCCTGGGAAAATTCAGTCTATGTGAGAAACCAGGGCACATCTGTACTGCAGATATACAACCTCACCGGACAAACGGTTTTCTCGGAAAGGATCAGCCAGCAGGGGCTCTGCCGTTCAGTCCTCAATGTCCCTTCCGGATATTATATTGCCCGTCTCACAGGGGATGCCGGAGTTTCAGTCAAGAAAATACACATAAATAACTAAAATAACCGTCTTATGAAAATATCATATAAACATCTTCTGCTTACCATTTCTTTTATCGTTCTGAGTTGTATATTCAATACGATCAAAGCAGATCCTCCCGCACCTCCGCCTCCGGGGGGCCATGGTGGAGGTGGCAATCAGCCCCCTGTAGGCGCCCCTATTGATGGCGGATTGGGCATACTGCTTGCCATGGGCGCTGCCTATGGAGGAAAAAAACTCCATAAGGACCGCAAAGACAGGAAAAAGACAGAAGAATCCAGTGAAGACAAGCACCATGAACAGTAAAACAACTTATGTAAGCCAGTTCGACGAGGTGATGAACAGTCTGGGAACCAGGCTGGAAAAACTTCTTGAGGGTGCCGGGGGCGAGAATGCCGCTTTACTGAATCAACTCATCAGTGAACTCGAGTCAGAGAAGATCAAAGGCTACAGGAAAGATATGGATATCATGCTGGAACAGGTGCACCATGGTTTTTTATCGAGGCTGATATCTAAATACCCGTCTCTCTCTCCCGCCGAGGTCAAGATATGCAGCTATCTTCGCCTGAATATTACTTCAAGGGATATTGCCACTATAACCCATCGAAGCATCCGCACGGTCGAAAACACCCGCAACAACATCCGCGCAAAAATGAAAATCAATCCCGAGGTGAACCTGGTAAGCCATTTGCTTGGGATTTAGTGGCTATCATGATGGGATTGCCTTCCCGGAACCAATGGACACCCCCCAAAAAACATGAACGCGTTTTTACATAATTGCGTGATTATTTTGATTAAGTTATCATAACATTACCACAAACGTTAATCAAAAATTCCTTCTGCCGAAAATAATCTATTTCTTTAGGGTTTATGTTCAGCCGATTAGCTATTCATAACCTTTATTTTTCAGTTCCTCTGTATTTCTGGCCCGTCCTTTGATTAGTCTTATAGAATTAGAGGTAAACCACTGATAAAAAGGAGGTAAAATGAGCGCTTTCAAATGTCCAAAATGTGGCACATCGACGAGTGGTACTGAAAATTTTTGCTTTCTGTGCGGGCACCCGCTTACAGCTGACTTCCCTACCTGCGGAGAGACATGGCGGTATTTAACTGATTACAGGCTTATTCCCGGCTTTAATATCCGAATGACACAAGAGGAAGTCAGAATAGCATACAAGAAGCGATCACCACAAAGGCATCACAGTGGTATTTCACTCTGACACCCAAAACCCAAAACCCAATACCCAAAACCTACTCCCCAAAAGTCGTGGTGAACGAGAGATACTCTGAGGCATAGGACATGTACCAAAGGTCGGCACTCCTGCTGCCTTTTGTGGTGAAAGAATATACCATCCTGATCTTTATATCCGAATCAGGGAAACTGCTGCAGCTGTTCAATATTCTCTGAACCGCGGCT
>CAIYZD010000201.1 GCA_903930585.1 uncultured Geobacteraceae bacterium
TGTTCGCCGCTACGATTGATGGTGAAAAGATGCTTTTTCGAAGTTGCAGACATGCTCGCATCGCGTTGCATGAGCTGTGAAAAACCAAGAATGGCATTAAGTGGCGTACGGAGCTCGTGAGACATATTGGCAAGAAAGACACTCTTGGCACGGTTAGCTGATTCAGCAGCCTCTTTGGCTTGATGCGCAAATAATTCCGCCTGTTTCCGCAGGGTAATATCGCTGGAAATTCCACACACAGCGTAATTTTTGTTTTTGACATTATGCAGCGGGAATTTTACGGAAATATAAGAGTGAACGCCATCATTATACGTAACATCCTCTTCCACTTGAATTGCCCGGCCCGACTTGAGCACCATTAGATCATTCTTTCGGTACACATCGGCAGCTTCCTTCGAAAAGATATCATAGTCTGTTTTACCGATGAGAACGTCCCGCTTGACATTGAACAACAATTCAAACTTCCGATTAATCAGGGTATAGCGGCAATGCGCATCTTTTACATATATAATAGCCGCAGCGTTATCAACAATTGATTGTAGTCGCTGATCGCACTCCTGCAACGCCTGTTCGGCCTTTACCAGCTCGGCGTTTCCCTGTTCGAGCAATACGTCCTGTTTTTCGAGACGAGTCCGTACTCTACGCAAATCCATGTGCGTTTTCACCCTGACAAGAACCTCCTTGTCATGAAAAGGCAGGGAGACAAAATCAATCCCACCGGATTCAAACACCCGACATCTGTCAATACCGTTCTCCTGGGCACCAACGAAGATTACCGGCACATCGCTTATGGGTTTATTCTCTTTCAACCGGCGACAGAGTTCATAGGCATCTATACCGGATATCGTTATGTCCAAAAAAATCAAATCCGGAGCAATGGTGCATATTGTCTCCACGATTGAACTACTGCATCTCACCGTTCGTACGATGTACCCTTCCGTGACGAGTAGGGGCAACAGACATTCAACGTTTGTTCCCGAGTCGTCAACTACCACTATTTCGACTTTAGTGTTGCTCATAATATTTCTCATTAAAGTACAAAGTGACATCAGCACCTTAAAACAATGAGAATAACTTTTAACAAAATAATTATTAACAGTAAACAGTTAAAGCCGCGTCAAACTGATCCGAGCCCCGGATCAGCAGGGTTCTCAGACTTTGCATTGTTGCATCTTTGCCTGCAATTTCCCCCAGTTTCTATCGACCTCTTCCTGAAGACATACAATGTCCGCCGGAGTGAGATGACGATATCGTTTTTGAATGGCCGTATAGTCGGCAACAGGAACTCCCTTGGGCCCGTAATTCAGCGTGTATGCATCACCGTTCTCCACCTCATAGAGTGGAAACACCCCTGATTCGACCGCCAATCGTGACGTCCTGGGGCCAAACTTGTCCGCAATCCCCCACCCGTCCAGACACGGAACAAGCACCACGATGAAGCGCACTCCACCTGTAATCGACCTGGCCTTTGCAACCTTGCGGGCCAGGTCGTCCGGATAGCCGGTGGTGGCGGTCGCCATATACGGAATATTGTGGGCGGCCATGATTTCAGCGATGTTTTTCTTCGGCGTCAGCTTGCCGGCCGGGGTCGAGGTCGTATAGGCCATCGATGGGGTCGCGGAGCTTTTCTGGCTGCCGGTATTCATGTACCCCTCGTTATCGAGGCAGATGTAAATGATGTCTTCCTGCCGTTCCGCGGCTGACGAAAGGGCCTGGAA
>CAIYZD010000202.1 GCA_903930585.1 uncultured Geobacteraceae bacterium
ATGGTTCGGAGCCATCTGGAATACTGATGATCTCACCAACATCTGGCGGGTGGAATTTCAGATCAGGCGTTCTGTACTCCATCAATATCGAATCCGTGACCTTGCTGGCCTCTGGGACATTATCGGCTCTGTCTGGAGCTATCTTACTTCGGAATGGTTCTCCCTGCGACTTCCTGACAACGACAAAGCCGAACGGCGCACCGTTCATCCCTGGTGGAAAGCTGTTCAGGAATGCGGCCCCCTGTTTGGTGCCGATAACGGAACACGCCGAACCTTTGACAGTGATGATGTCCAGACAATTGACGAAATTCTGCCGCATGTTTTTGGCCGTATGATCACCATTGCCGCGCTCTCCGGTGTCAAGGATCGGGTTAAATCTATTCATCACCTGGGAAAGCTCCTCTTTAAATCAACCGACGATGCCAAGTTCAATGAAAAGTACCAGGAGAAGCTTATCAAGCTCGGCTACCGGGGTAAGCTGGGAGGGTCAGACGATGAAGAGTGATACCATTCCGCAATCGTTGGAACTCCTGACCGTGGAACAGTTTGCCGAACGTCTCCAGGTTTCCCGAACAACCGTCTTTGAATGGCTGAAAACCGGTAACCTTGAACAGGGAAAGCATTACTTCAAAATTGGCCGAATTCTGCGCTTTGTCTGGGATGTCACGTTATTTCTACTGGATAACAGAAGAAAGCATTCACCCCGCAGAAAGGCTGTTCCCCTGCCCTGTCGGCCAAAGGATCACCGGCGGCAAAGCATCCCTTCACAACCTGCGGTCAATCTTGACTATTGATAATGTCATGTAATGCCGCTATCCTTCTTTCGGACTTGAACACACCGAAGGGAGGGTAGCGGAATGAGGTAAATAAAATGAAATGCAAAAAAGGGACGCTGGCTCTTGAGACACCAGCAAAAGAAAGCGGCAGCGTCAAACGGCGCAAGGATTCGAAAAAACTCTATGTAGATTTCTACTACTTCGGACACCGGATCATTCGTTCCACTGAACTTGATGATTCGCCAGCCAATGAAATCAAAGTCCGTGACTTTCTCAATCGGATCATGGAGCGAATCGAAACAGGAACCTTCAAATTTGCCGAAGCGTTCCCAGGGGCAATCAAGAAGGAAAAGGCATTCTTCACCAGCCTGGAAGGAAGAGAGTACCGACCGGAACCGCATCAGGTACTTTTCGGGGAGTATGTCAAAGAGTGGATGAAAACCGTTTTCCCCTCTTTCGGATCACCGACCAAGCATCGGGACTATCAGGAATCCATCAAAAGGATTCTGCCATACTTCCGAAACATGACCTTTCACCAGATCACCGGCCAGGAATTGTACAGATTCACCGAGTCGTTGAAATGGAAAACCGGAGCTAACAAAGGAAAACCGGTGTCACGGTCACGCAAGGTCAATATCCTGATTCCGTTCCGCGCCATCTGGAATGATGCCTGTGACCATTACCGGTGGGTAATCAAAAGCCCTTGCGACGGTATCCACAAGAAACTGCCGAAGACTGAAAAGAAAGAACGTTTAGCACTCCGCTTCCAAGAATGGGAGCTGTTCCTTGAAAACCTGGAAGAGCATTACCGCCCCATTGCAGAACTGATGATCATGACCGGGATGATCGTTTCCGAAATGTCGGCCCTGACAAAAGACAGCATCCAGGGTGAATATCTGAAACTGACATCCTCCTATGTGCTCAAGAATGAGAAATCCAGTATGAAAACCGCTTTCCGTAAACGTGATATTTATATCACCGACGCAATCAAAAAGCGGCTGGACATTCTGACGGCACGGGCAAAGACACCGCACCTTGTGACGAACAGCAGGGGAACCAGACTCCACAGCACCGATTTTGCCAAAGTCTGGAAAAAAGCGGTTGAACAGGCCGGAATTAATCCGATGACCTCCTACATTGCACGGCACTCTTTCGCCGCCTGGAGTCTCACTATCGGAATCAATCCGCTCCGTCTTGTAAAGCTCATGGGACATGCATCGAAACAAATGGTGTATGAGGTATACGGGAACTACGTGGAAGGTCTTGAAGAGGATGCAGAAGCGATTTACCACTACTTCGGTGAGGACTTCATTACCCCCCGAAAACGAGAAAACCCGATACCGTTTAGATACAGTACCGGGCACAGTCGCCGCGTTGATTCTTATAACTCATCAACATCATTAAGTTTTTAATGGAGCGGGAAACGGGATTCGAATCAGGCAAAAATAAAGTGACATTTACAGACAACAAAATAAATGCACGCAATATCAAACTGTTAAAACTGGCTTCTCTGTGGTGTCCGTCCAGATAAATACATTGATTCCGGTTTAAGTCCAAACCTACCTGCGAAAGTTTTGCGAAAGATGCCGATGTTATTTAGGTGAAGTTTTACTCATATTACACTACGGAGGGAATTTAAAATGATATCTATTAATCATGTAAGAATTGCTAACATCGTTGTTATTTTAATTAGTGCACTATGGTTATATGTAGCTGGATTACCAGAGGGTATAGTTATCGATTGTCAGCCAGCTACTAGCCAGCAACTTAAAAGTACAGATAGAATTTTGTTCATTATGGAAAATAGTAAGATTTCAAAATCATGCAAGATGCTTGAGTTTTCGGGGATATGGTCCGAAGCAAAAAAAGAATTGCTTCATTCTCTCGCATTATTATTATTTTGTATTGGAGTTTTGTTCCTTATTATCGATCCTATAGTTTTTATATCTAACAAAATAACTTACGATAACGCTATTCTTGAAGCAAAGGAGCTTCATCTTAGCTCAAGAAACAAATTAACGCGCTGCTACGAATTTGCGCGGATGTTTAATATCGATCTTGACGTTTTTTTAGGCTTAGACAAAGATACTTTATTTGATACTTTAAGAAGACTAGACCAAGACTTTTGTATTAAAGCACAAGATCCGATTAAGCGACTTGGCATTGAGCGTAAGTAATCAAGTAGGGTGAGGTGAACAGATCAGGTTCACCTCACCCCTCTCACGTAACCGTACGTACGGGCCTCGTATACGACTCCTGTTCATTTTATCTTCAGTTTTCTGAAACGGTTTCACCTTGTTCGTACTCTGCTTAAGTCAAATGCACCAAGCTCCCTGAAATAGTCGTTCGGAAGGGCATAGCTAGCCAAGTGACTGGCGGAATCACACCATGAGTTCATTTTTATTTTCATGGAATCGCCTTTGTAGCCAAGTTGTCTGAGACTCCGGCGCAGACGCCTTGGCCTTTTCCAGAGTTTCATCTGTTAGGCTCGCAGACGCCACCTGATCTGGGTTCAAGTAGGTTATAACCTTTGCAAGATTCACCGGCGAGTCACGCTGGGTTATCTTATTCACTTTGTCATTCAACTTTTTTATCTTATTAGCCCGTGGTTTTGAGATCCAGCAATAATGAAATTGTTCTCTTGACAAGTGGTGCAACAAAGATTATATGATTATATAGTCATGCAGTTGAAGGGGCTTTTATGAAAGACCTTGTTGAGTACCGCGCAGAAATTCTGAAAGCAATCGCCCAGCCAACCCGCCTGAAAATAATTGATTTTCTCCGCGACGGTGAGCGTTGCGTATGCGAAATATTCCCTGCTATCAGTGAAGAACAATCTAACACATCTCGCCATCTCAATATGATGCTGTCCGCCGGAGTGCTGTCTCGTCGCAAAGATGGTCTCAAGATTTATTATGCCATCAACCACCCGGAGATTTTGGAAATCATGGATATTGTAACGCTTATAGTGAAGCAAGATATTTCCAGACGGCACAAGCTCCTTAATACGACATAGATCCACGGTATTTTTTTGTCTTCATATGTGAGTAATCAATCAGTCGCTCATGGAGTAAGCCATGCTTAAAAGCTTTGCTGACTACATAGTTTTCACCATCATTGGCCTTAATCCGGGTTCCCGTTCAGGTGAGGCCCTAGACTTCTTCATTTATGACACACTAAAAATATTCTTGCTACTGACGACAATCATCTACGTTGTAGCCATTATCCGGACCTCCTTCCCTCCAGAAAAGACCAAGCGCATGCTATCTCATAAACGGGAGTACGTCGGCAACGTCTTGGCTGCGCTACTTGGCATCGTCACCCCGTTTTGCTCATGTTCAGCGGTGCCACTCTTCATCGGCTTTGTTGAGTCAGGGGTGCCCTTAGGCGTTACCTTCTCCTTCCTGATATCCTCTCCCATGGTCAACGAAGTTGCACTGATTATGCTCTGGGGGCTGTTCGGCTGGAAGATAGCTCTTATCTATATCGGCACCGGCCTGGTAGTGGCTGTTATCGCCGGGCTTGTCATCGGTAAACTGAAAATGGAAAAGTATGTTCAGGATTATGTCTGGGAGATGCAGGTTGGTAACGGTGAGATTGTACCGTTAAACTTCCGGGAGAAGCTGAATTATGGACGTGAGTACACTCAGGAACTTTTGAAGAAGATTTGCCCTTATGTAGTGGCCGGTGTCGGTCTTGGTGCCTTCATCCACGGCTATGTTCCTCAGAACTTCCTGACTCGCTGGGCCGGACCAGGCAACCCGTTTGCTGTGCCAATTGCTGTCGCACTTGGTGTTCCGCTCTATTCAAACGCCGCGGGGGTAATCCCGATTGTTCACGCACTGATGGAGAAAGGAATGGCTATCGGAACCGTACTGGCCTTCATGATGGCGGTCACGGCGTTGTCACTACCGGAGGCGATTATTCTCAAAAACGTCTTGAAAAACCGGCTTTTAGTGGTGTTCTTTGGGATAGTTGCAACTGCAATTATCTGCGTTGGCTATCTGTTCAATGCGATCCTCTGAAAGTTCTTTTCCTGATATGAATTCAAAACAACAATCACATGAAGGAGAATGGACAATGAAGATCGAAATACTTGGCACCGGCTGTGCCAAATGCAAAACACTTTACGATAACACGAAGAAAGCCATTGAAGAATGCGGCAAGAACGCCGAGGTGGTGAAGATAGAGGACATCCCGACCATAATGAAATATGGCGTGATGAGCACCCCGGCACTGGTGATAGACGGGCAGGTGAGGTTTTCCGGTAAGGTTGCTTCTGTAGCCGAGATCATGGGGTTTCTGCAATGATAAAGAGACTGCCACTACTTGTCATGCTCATACTAACGACATCAATTGCATACGCCGAACTTCCGTCCGCCACGGATGCCACCGTCAAACTGGCACTCTCGTCAGGCAATCCGACAGTCATTGACCTGGGGGCACGTACCTGTATCCCCTGTAAGAAGATGGCGCCGATTTTGGAATCACTATCGAATGAATACCGTGGAAAAGCCAATGTCCTGTTCATTGATGTCTGGGCATATAAGGCCGCCGCCGAGAAATTCCGGGTTCAGATGATCCCGACCCAGATCTTTTTCGATACCGGGGGTAAGGAAATGATGCGCCATACCGGCTTTATGGATAAGACCGCTATCCTGAAAGAGATGAAGACCTTGGGCCTGAAATGACCTTTCTCGACAACATCGAACAGATCATCACCCTCTATCCGCTTGTAGCCTTTGGTGCGGTCTTCCTGGCCGGGGTGATTTCCTCGGCCTCCCCCTGCGTGCTGGCCACCGTCCCTCTGGTGGTGGGTTTTGTGGGCGGTTACAGCGATGGCGACCGAACCAAGGCATTCCGCTACTCCCTGGCCTTTGTGCTCGGCCTGTCACTGACCTTTACCGCTTTTGGTGCGGCGGCCGGACTACTGGGAACCATGTTCGGCACACTGGGTGGGCCGTGGTATCTGATCGCCGGGGCTATTGCACTGGTAATGGGCGGTCAGATGATGGGGATTTACGAGATTCGCCTGCCGATCAGACGTGATTTCAAACCCAAACAGGGAGGGATTATCGGCTCGTTTCTGTTGGGGCTGTTCTTTGGTGTGGTTTCTTCACCATGCGCGACTCCAATCTTGGTGGTCATCCTTACCCTTGTTGCCGGTAAAGGACAAGTACTCTACGGTATCGCTCTGCTGTTCTGTTATGCCATAGGCCATTGCATGCTGATGCTCTTTGCTGGAACATTTACCGGATTCGTGGAGGAGTTTGTCAAGTCGCAGGGGATAATAAACTTTTCACTGTGGGCCAAGCGGATCAGTGGGGGCATCGTTACTTTGGTTGGTGGGTATTTCGTCTGGAATGCATTCTGATGAATGACCGTGACCCTGCACAAATCAACAGGGTAGAACAGCACCGACCAGGGATCAGCAGAAAAAATTTCTCGATTTGATAGAAAATGCCCAGTCGAAAGGAAAGCAACCCGGATGTTCGCCCATGATACCGAATCAGTAGCAAACAACAACCTCCTCATCAAGAATTTTTGGGGCTCATCTGTAGTGATAATTTTCATGGTGATTGCGCTCCTTGCGGGGAGCAAATCCCATGCGGCGGAACCGCTTTCTCTCGACGAAGCGGTTGCTGCCGCAATAAAAAACCACCCCCAGATTGTTGAGGCAAGGTCAAACCTGACCGGTGCAGAGGCCAGAATGGGACAGGCGCTCGCTAACTACTATCCCCAAATCAGCTTTGCCGCCGACTGGAGCAAGGGGCGGTCTTTCTTCACTGCTCAAGAGAGTATCAAGCAAACGGAAGTGAGCACCGAAGCCCTTTACCTGAAACAAACAATCTATGATTTTGGTCGCACTTCTGGGGCGGTAGATGCATCCCGGGGGAATCGCGAAGCTGCCGACAAGACGCTTACTATTACCCGGCAGGATTTAGCATTACGAGTCAAGGGTGCTTTCTATCTTCTTATCGCTACAGAAAAACAGGTTGTTGCCGTTAGAGAAAATGTCAGGGCGCGGGATGAAATTTTCCGGCAGGCGCAGGAATTCTTTAATCAGGGGATCAAGGCGAAGGTTGATGTAGCCAGGGCAGAAGCTATTTTATTTGCCGCTAAAACGAGTTTGATACGGGCAGAAAATAACCGGGAGATCGCCCGAATTGAACTTGCCAATGCCATGGGGATCGCATCCCTCGGAGAACGTGTTTTGGTTGAGCCATCCTCCGCTTTACTCCCTTTACCGGAACGGGTTTCGTCGCTACAGGCCGCCCTGCGCACCCGCGCAGAATTACAACAATTTGCAGCCCTGAAATCGGCTGCGTCCGGCAACCTTATGTCAGCCAAAAGCAGTTATCTGCCGATTCTCTCCGGTGCAGCCAGCATAGGCTATGCTGACCGGGACTTCCCCCCTACCGGCAATGTCTGGGGAGTGGGCCTGAATTTGACCATTCCGCTCTTTTCAGGCTTCTCATCGCTTGAGCAGGTGCGTGAAACGACAGCAACTATCAACTCTATCGAGGCTCGACAAAACAACCTCAAACTACAAATCATCAAGGAGGTCGAATCCGCCTGGCTTGACGGGAACGAGGCAGCCGCCCGCATGGTCTCTACTCAGAAGGAAATTACGGCAGCCAATGAAAGTAAATCGCTTGCGGAGGGGCGTTATCAGGAAGGTGTTGGCAGCATCATTGAAGTGACCGATGCACAGTCCCAGGCACTCGGCGCCAAAACGTCAAACATTCAGGCAATGTTTGATTATTACACCGCACTGGCGCGACTCGACAGGGCTGTTGGTAAATAATGAGAATCACCGTTAAGGAGTGATACATGGATGTATTGAAACGCTTGGCAAGAAATAAAAAATATCTTATCTGGTTCGTTGTTCTCGTGGTTGGCGGGATTGCTCTCAAAATTACGCTCTTAGCTCCGTCCAAGGTAAAGGTCGTAATTGTTGAAAAACGCGACCTCACCGCTCAGGTCTACGGCAACGGAACTGTTGAGGCCAAAGTTGTGGTCGGCATTTCAAGCAAGATCACCGGCAGAATAGTGGAACTTTACGCTGATCAGAGTGATCGGGTGAAACAGGGCCAACTCCTTGCCAAACTGGAAAATGACGATTTCCATCACCAGGAACAACAGTCCGAGGCTGGACTGAACAGATCTGCTGCAAGCTTGAATGTTGAGCAGGCCAATCTACAAAAGGCTAAATCAAATCTGGCACTGGCGGAAAAGAATGCCCAACGGTTTAAGACTCTAGCTGAAAAGAATCTGGTCTCCAAGCTGGAGGCCGAGCAGTATGATACCGCCTGCCAGGTGACCAGAGAAGAGGTAGCCCGCAGTCAGGCTGCCGTTGAGGTCGTACGAATGGAGCAGCAGGCTGGTCGAGCGAGTGTCGGTTTTGCCAAAAGCAAGGTTGCAGATACGCTCATTTACGCTCCTCAGGACGGAGTCATCATCACCCGTGACCTGGAAAAGGGGGCCACTGTTTCGCCGGGGATGTCGATCTTCACCCTGGCAGATCCCCGCACCATCTGGGTCAAGGCCAATGTTGATGAATCACAGTTGAAAGGGGTGGCTGTCGGCAGGAAGGCCATAATCACACTTCGCTCCTCGCCCAATGAACAGCTCCCTGGCCAGGTTGTTCGCATGGGTCATCAGAGCGACCGAGTGACAGAAGAACTGGAGGTGGATGTGGCTTTCGGCGAACCGCAGAAAAATTTCCGCCTGGGCGAACAGTCCGATGTCTACATTGTTGCAGGAATGAAGAAAGATGCCCTCTCCCTCCCCTCTGCCACCATTGTCACGAAGGATAAAAAACGTGGGGTATGGGTGGTGCAAAACGGGAAACTCGCATTAAAAGAAGTTACGGTTGGCATAATAGACAGACGTAACTTTACCGAAATCGCTACCGGCCTGGATGGTGGAGAACGGGTTGCTATGGCACCCCCACCTGAGATGGCAAAATTCCAGGAAGGCATGAAGGTGCAGGTAACACCATGAATCTCGCCATCCGCGACATACGCTATCACCGGGGCAGGTTTATCCTTACTTCCGTCGGCCTGGGCCTCCTCCTCGGAGTGGTAATGAGCATGGGCGGCATCTATCGCGGTCTTTTTGCCGATGCCTTGGCAATTCTCAATTACACAAAAGCAGATATCTGGGTGGTACAACAGGATACCAACGGCCCATTTGCCGAGAATTCACGTATTCCGGAGGATATCAAATACCGTATAAAAGCTGTCCCCGGTGTGGCGGAGGCAGCGCCACTCTCCTTCCAGACCATCCAGATCGAGCGGAAGGGTATGCAATTCCGTTTTTTCCTGATCGGCTATGATCTGCAGGGTTTTGGCGGGCCACCAATGATTATTGCCGGTAGGAACATCCGCCAGAAACATTATGAAATGGTGGTCGCCAAGGGCATGAAGATGGATCCCGGCGAGAAGATACGCTTGGGTCTTCATGAATACACAGTTGTAGGCATTACTGGCAAGGTGGTCTCGTCAAGCGGTGATCCCGCCGCATTTGTAAGTCTTGCCGATGCTCAGGACATCCAGTTCAAAAAAGACAACGACGCCATCAGAAACGATCGTGAAAGAATCGGAGCAAATCTGTCTGGCATTCCTACTCTTTCACCGGTACAGGCCAAATACCTAAAGCAACACATCGCCAGCATCACCGAATCTACCCACACGGTGAATACTGTCGTGGCTCGGCTTACCCCCGGTGCGAATATTAAAGAGGTACAGGAACGGATCAGGCGCTGGAATCATTTCAGACCGATCTCGGTGGAAGAACAAACAAAGATACTTACCAAGGGAATGATTGAAAAGGCGAGGATGCAGTTGGGGCTGTTCCGGATTATTCTGCTGGTGATCTCGGCTGTCATCATTTCGCTCATTATCTACACCTCGACTCTCGACAAGATAAAGGTTATCGCCACCCTGAAACTGATCGGCTCCCAGAACCGCGTAATCGTGGGTATGATCCTCCAGCAGTCACTTCTGATGGGAGTAATTGCTTACGGAATCGGATACGTGCTGATCATGCTTACGTATGAGAGGTTTCCACGCCGGATTGTGCTGGAACCGTTTGATTTACAGATGCTCTTCGTGATCGTGGTGGCTATCTGCATGGTTGCAAGCTTTGTGGGGATTAGAAAAGCGCTCAAGGTTGAGCCGGCGGAGGCGTTGGGTGGATAAATCCATGTATGCGATAGAAGTGGAAAAATTGACGAAAATCTACGGCAAGGGTGAAACGGCGGTAACTGCTATCGCGGATGCCACCTTACACGTCAAACCGGGAGAACTGGTCGCCATTCTCGGTCCGTCCGGCTCCGGCAAAACCACTCTGCTTACCTCCATTGGCCTGATCAACGAACCAACCCACGGTAAGGTAGTCATTGATGGTGCCATGGTCGCCGATGAGGGATGGACGCCAGGTCTTGACCTGAAACGGTTACGGCGTGAAAAGCTCGGCTTCATTTTTCAGCACCACAACCTGATTCCCTTTCTGAGTGCCATGGAGAACGTCATGATCGCGTTGGAGATCAACCATCTGTCAAGATCGGAGGCCAAGAGCCGGGCAACGGAACTTCTTACAGCGCTCAATATTGGGCACCGACTGAACAGTTATCCCACAGCTCTTTCCGGAGGAGAGGCACAGCGGGTTGCCATAGCGCGGGCTTTGGCAAACAAACCGAAGGTTATCCTGGCCGATGAACCGACTGCTGCTCTGGATACTGACAATGGAAAAAATGTTATGGATCTTTTAAAAAAACTGGCCGTTGAAAACCACTCGGCTATTCTGGTTGTTACCCACGACCACCGCATGGTGGAAGGGTTTGACAGAATTTTTCAGGTTAGTGACGGACGTATTAGCGGTGAACAAACAATTAAATATAAACAACCTATGTACGCAGTATAAGCAGAAACGACAAAATGACTTGACCATACAATGATATATTGAGATCCATATGTCTATGTCGATGTTATTCAGACATATCGCAAAACGACCAGTGCAAAGAAGCATTGCCACTGTATTGTCAGTAATCTACCTGATGATCTCGTTTAGCCCACTCGCATCACTTGCCATGCACTCAAAAATGGTGGCGCATGCCATAACCGGGGAATGTTCCGGAGACTGTACCATCTGTGGCTGTTCCCCGAAAAGCAGGGCATCAAACACCTGTTGCTGCAGCAAGAAAAGAAAGCAACAAGCTCACATTCACGAAGATGAAGATGCAACTCCCGACTGCTGCAAAAAGGAACCTACCGAAAAGAAGACAATTATAACTTCCTCTGGACGCCCCTGCAGAAGCGGAAAGACCATTGTTCTTTCAGGTGGTTCAACTCATGAAATACTACCCTCTTATTTCTGTGAACTGACTGAACTCTCATCTGCTGAGACCATTTTTCCCTGTTTATCCCTTCACCTTACTTCACGTCTCCTTGAACCGCCCGATCCTCCGCCCCAACAAGCATAAACATCTCCGTAATTGAACTGAATACCCTGTAACAGATGCTATTACAGGCCTAATGGGCATTTCTGTAACATGCAGATATTCGTGCACGATTACTGGAGGTTTACTCACATACACTATCACCGCCGGCATCAGTGATCTTAAGATGGTGTTGTTCTGTGCGGGTTCAACACATACTATAACCAGTTACAAAGGGAATTATCGATGAGGAAGTTTATTTTTAGCTCAAGTTCTCTGGTGTTAATTTCCATACTGGCAAGCCTTGTTTTTTTTGCTGGCTGTGATAGCAAGCAGCAAATCAAAATTGGTGATACTCCACCGGTTATTTCAGGCAAAGATATATATGGGGAAGATATGAAGCTGATTAAACTCAAGGCAAAGCTCTTTATCGTCTTTTTCTGGACAAATTCATGCTGCGGGGACAGCGTGAAAAAGCTTGAACCTTTTTATAGAGAGAACAAGGAAAATGGCTTGGCAATTCTGACCGTAAATGTTGGAGATGCAAAAGAGATTGTCGAGTCGTATGCAAAGAATAACGCTTTGTCATTTACGATGCTGACTGATGAACACTCGAAGTTATTTAAACAGTATCAGTGCTTTGGCTATCCTACGATCTTTATCCTCGACAAAAACTGGATCATTCGGGAAAAGATTTTGGGCGATATTCAAATCGAAAAGCTGCAAAATATCGTCGTAAAGCAGTTCAAGATCCAAAAAGAAATGGAGGTAAATTATGAAAAGATCCATTCTCGCTAGTATCTGTTGTTCTCGTTTTCTGGCATCACCTTGCCGTAGATTCTGATGTTGTTGGGCTGTTGGTATTCAGGATAGACCTGACCTTGTTTGAAAGGGCAAAGAATGAAGTGTTTATTTTTGTTGTTAATGCTGGCAGGCCTTGTTCTTTCTTCTGGTTGCGACGATAAACGGGCCGTCAAGACGGGTGACAATGCCCCGGCGATTTCAAACAATGACATTTACGGCACACATGTCAGCTTGAACCAACTAAAGGGAAAGGTAGTAATCATCTATTTCTGGACAAATTCCTGCTGTGGACATGGTGTAAAACAACTGGAACCTTTTTATCGTAAATACAAAAAAGCGGGTATGGATATACTGGCGATAAATGAAATGGATTCCACAAAAAAGGTAGCAGCATATGCAAAAGATAACGCCTTGACGTTCACGATACTAAAGGATGAGCACTCAATGTTGCTCAGAGATTATTTTGCCATTGGGTTTCCGACTATTTTAATCCTCGACAGAAATGGGATAATTCGGGAAAAAATCAACGGGAATATCTCTATGGAAAAACTGCAAACTTTAGTAGAAAAACAGCTCAAAAACTAAAATGAATGGAGACTAATTATGAAGAAAATCATCCTGATTTCCATGTTTGTCTTGTCTCTTGCGGGAATTGTTTTTGCCGTAGATTCTGACATCGTTACACATCCTTCGTGTACCTGCTGCGGCATGGACAGAGAGAAACATGCTCACAGCAGGGTTCTTATCGAATACGACGATGGCACATCCTTTGGCGCGTGCAGTCTTCACTGTGCCGCAGTTGATCTTGCGAACCATATTGATAAGTCTCCGAAGACTATTGGAGTCGGTGATTATAACAGTAAAAAGCTGATTGACGCTGAAAAGGCTTACTGGGTTTTAGGCGGCAAAAAGCCTGGAGTCATGACAGTGAATGCCAAATGGGCTTTTGAAAATAAGTATGCCGCTGAAATATTCATCAAGGAAAACGGTGGAGTGCTGGCTTCATTCGATGATGCAATTAAGGCCGCATACGAAGACATGTACAAGGACACAAAGCAGATTCGCGAGCGACGTAAGATGAAGAGAACACTCAAGCCAAAAGGAGAGTCATGATGAATTACAAAGCTATCAAAATAATGATCCTTTGTTTTGCTGCTTTCATCGTAGTGACTTCCATTACCTTTGCCGGCGACCTGAAACCACACAAGGTAGGCCCCAAGGACAAATGTCCGGTATGCGGAATGTTCGTGGCCAAGTATCCTGATTTTGCAGCTCAGATCCAGTTTCGTGACGGATCAATATTCCATTTTGATGGTGCCAAGGATATGTTTAAATACTATCTGAATCTGTCCCGTTACGCTCTAGGCAAGAAACCTGCCGACATCACTGCGGTGTTCGTCACAAACTACTACGACTTGTCCCTGACAGACGCACTTCCGGTGTACTATGTTTTGGGGAGCGATGTCTACGGCCCAATGGGGCGGGAGTTGATTCCTTTTGCCAGGGAATCGGAAGCGAGTGACTTTCTGAAAGATCATAGGGGGAAATCCATTATCCGTTTTCGTGAAGTAACTCCGGCTATCCTGAAGCCGCTTAACTGATGGCACTCCGGCGCTCGACAATTTACCTGGGAACGACTGCGGGGCTTATTTTGGTTCTTTGCGGGATATTCCTGTACGCCTCCGGTAAAGTTAGCGCATCCGGTCCACTCTTCGCCCGCAAAACCGCACTTGTGAGGCAGTTGGAACTGACGGACCTCTGCCTGTTTACCGAGGCCAGCTATACCCGACACTTGAGTATGACTGACCCCTCTACCCCATTTCAGGACTCGCCAATGTCGCTGGAGCATTTCCCCACAGGCGCACTGGTCGAACCGCCACCCCATCTGATGAGGAACCATATACAACATGATTGAACATTATCGACATATCCTGGATTTCACTCTCTCGTCGTTGCTGCGGCGCAAAGGGAAGAACGGCGCGCTGCTCTTGGTATATATCTTGATCATCTTTATCCTCGCTTCTGTACTTTTTTTTACATACGCACTAAAACATGAGGCGGCCCTGGTACTCAGTGAGGCTCCGGAGATCGTCGTACAGCACACCCTGACCGGTCGTTACCAGACCATCCCTATTGCTTGGAGCGAGAAAATCCGTAAAATA
>CAIYZD010000203.1 GCA_903930585.1 uncultured Geobacteraceae bacterium
ATCGACCTTCATTTTGTTTGTTGTCAATGTGGCTTTCAATTAATACTCCTCCTACTGCCAAGTAATAATAAGTGATCAGCACTTACCATCTGCGACGCCATTTATCCCGGTAATCTGGAGGGTTGGGGATAGGTTCAACCGGCTGTGCCGTTCTTTCCGCAATAAATGTGCTCTCGTCACCGGATTTAATCTTAATCTTACCAACAAGAAACCCATCCTTACGTAGCTTAGCGCTCCCCGTACCTGAACAAGGATCATACTCCCAGGCTCCCTCCCACGTAAAAGACACTCCCGTCTTGGTTGGCCGGCAGTTTACATAAGCGAGAAGTGCAAGCATCCTTAATTTATCACAGTAACCCGTAATTGAAATCAGAGCCGGACCGAGCATGTCAAGGTCGTCGTTATCCCACTGTGATGTTTCAACAATGCGCCACCAACCTGAATACTCTTGAGGAATGTCATTATCTGCCACTGGAATATGTAGCTCCTTTAGCCCCGTGTTGATGTGCTGTGCCGTTCTTCATAAACCATTATCAAGGAGCGGGTCTGGGTCTCAATGTCTGTTTAAGCCCTTCATATACATTGAACACAATCGGGCAGACAGAGCAATTAGAGAATGCCTGGTTCACTCTGAACACAAAGTCCTTTTTATGCAGATGCGGGTATGAACGGCAAACGTGAGGACGCTGTTCGTAAACGACGCAGCGATTATTCTCTAAAAAAGGACAAGGCATCGTTGTGAATACGAAATCATCTTTGTCTCCATCTTCATACTCTTTAAGAAAGCGGGACTTGAATTCCGTGACAGTCAGTTTGAGATGGGCCGCTAATTTAGTAATATCAGCCTGTTTCAAAATTGGCTGAATTACCTTACAGCAGTTGCCGCACTGGGTACAGTCGATCTGCGCAGAAACCTCTCGGTAAAGCTCTTTCACAATCGAATCTATCTTTGATACAGAAAGATCAGATCCTTTCAGGAAACAGCGGAATTCCCAGTTTTCAGCCTCTCGTCGCTGAGAATGTTTCTCAATATGTACGATGTCAGTTTCAAATATCTTCTTCATGGCAATGGTTGATAGATTCTTATTCTAGAGCCGGAATATTTTCTGCGGGGACAAGTATTTTAATCGAACGGGCTTGCCCAGGGACCCGACTAATCAGACCCTTTTCTTCAAGCTTTAGCACCATCTGATGGATAGTAGGAGCAGCCACTCTGAAATATTTTTCCAGATCGGACTCAGCAGGAGCCCGCCTGTTAATTTTCGAGTAGGAGTGAATGAAGGCTAAATACTGCCCTTGTTTTTCAGTCCACGTAGCTGACATACAGATACTCGCTGTAGTCCACTATTTCTTCTTGGCTTTGGCCGGTTTTGTCGCAGCAGCAGTCGGTTTAACCGCTGTTTTAGCAACGACAGGTTTGCCCTTGCAGGATCCCTTACAAGCATCCAAGTCTTTGAGGGTCTTGCCGGTGGTAAACTTGCCGACTCTTTTCGCCTCAATTTTGAGGGCCTTTCCAGTCTGTGGGTTTCTGCCGGTACGCGCAGCTCTCTCAACCGAGGAGAACGTGCCAAATCCAAGTAGAGTGATTTTGCCACCGTTAACCAGGTCCTCAGTTACGGCACATTGAAATACTGCTATGGCTGATTCTGCTTGAGCCTTGGTGAGTTTTGCTTTTTCTGCCATTCTTGCAACGAGCTCGGCTTTTGTCATGATAAGTCCCTCCTGCTTGGATTTTATTGCACTTAGTAATGCACGGATAATACTAGAAATTATTTAGCCAGGCAATCCA
>CAIYZD010000204.1 GCA_903930585.1 uncultured Geobacteraceae bacterium
GAATGAACGATACCAAGACACCCATCAGCATCATCGGCAGCGGGACGAGGAAGGGGGCCAGGCCGAAGAATATCATCAGCACGAGCTCGTGACCGTTCATATTGCCGAAAAGACGCAGGGTCAGTGAGACCGGGCGGGAGAGGTGGCCGATGACCTCAATGAAGAACATGACCGGAGCCAGCCAGGCGATCGGTCCGAGGAAGTGCTTGATGTAACCGAAACCGTGATGCTTGATGCCGACAACGTGGGTGGAAATGAAGACAATCACGGCACAGGCCGCAGTTGTGTTGATATTTGCGGTCGGCGGGAAAAAACCGGGGATCAGGCCGATCAGGTTGGATACGAGCACAAAGATCGCAAGAGTTGCAATCAACGGGAAAAACGGGCGGCCATGCTCACCCATCGTATCGACAATCATGGTTTCGATGCCGCCGATAACGGTCTCCATGAAATTCTGCATACCACCCGGTATGGACTTGAGCGCCGACGTTGCCAGCAGCGAAAGCACGAAAAGTAATGCGATGATCAGCCATGTGTAGCTGATTGCATCGGCGCTTGCGTCCGAAATGTGGAGCGGGGCAAACAGCTTGCGAAAAAATTCAAGAAACAGTAACGGGTGGACCATGGAGCTAACCTCCTGCGCGCAGGGCGCTGTATAGTGAAAGTGCGATAATGTTGATTACGATAACGGAGAGGCCGACAAAAAGCCCCGCCAGTGAAAACCACCCGGATGTTATGATGAAATAGAGCGCCAATCCGGTTACACCGAGCCGTCCGATAAAGCGGAGCTGGGCGTATATGGTTACATTAGCCGGCAACAGGCCGAGAATTCGTTGCAGGACGTTGCGAACCCAGAAAAAATTGCCAATGGCGATACATCCGCCGGCCAGGGCGCCTAACGCGACTTTTGTTGAAAACAGAACAAAGCCGCCCAGAGTCAAAAACAACAGTAACCCCAGGCTCCCCTTGATGATGGTCGCAAAGAGGTTATCCTCGTTGATCGTTATCATCGCTTTTGCGGATCTCCCTGCCGGCAATTACGTACACGTTCTTGAAACCGGCGGCAATTCCGATGAACAGAAAAATATAAAAGAACCAGGGCTTCGTTCCGAACCAGCGATCAAGCGTCAGGCCGAACCAGACACCAATGGCGATAGCCAGCACGACGGAGATGCCCATACTGGACACCATGGCAAGACTCTGGAAAAGCTGGCGATTATCACCGGCCATGGCAAGCCAAAGGTAATAGAGGCATAAAACCGGTATTCCTTACCACAGGCGTATACGATTTGTCAAACAGAAATGAAACCACGCGTTACGCGATCAGCTTGAAGCATTTCGCCGCAGCGGCAATTGTTTTCTCAATATCAGCCTCCGTATGGGCGGCGGAAACAAAGGCCGTTTCGAATTGTGACGGAGCCAGATAGATTCCCTCGTCCAGCATGCCAAGGAAGTATCTGGCAAAGGCCTTCGTATCGCACTGGGATGCGGTCGGCCAGTCGTATACCTCACTTTTGCTGAAAAAGGCGCAAAACATACTGCCGACGCGGGTCGAGTAAATCGGATAGCCGGCATCCCTGGCCCCTTTTGCTATCCCCTCGGCAACCGCGCGGCTTTTCTCTTCCAGTGCCGCATAAAAGCCGGGCTGCTTGAGTATATTCAATGTTGCGATTCCCGCCGACATTGCAAGCGGGTTGCCGGACAGGGTTCCTGCCTGGTAAATGCCGCCCGATGGGGAAAGTTTCTCCATTATTTCACGCCTGCCGCCAAAAGCTCCAACCGGGAGGCCGCCACCGATAATCTTGCCGAGCGTGGTCATGTCCGGAGTGACACCGAACAGTTCCTGGGCGCCGCCGTAGGCAACGCGAAAGCCGGACATCACTTCATCAAAGATCAGTACAATTCCTTCATTGGTGCAGATTTCCCGGAGACCTTCCAGAAAACCTTCTCGCGGCGGTACGGTTCCCATGTTGCCGGCAACCGGTTCAACAATAATGCAGGCTATTGAATTGCTGTTTTCGGCAATGAGTCGCTTGACCGAGTCGAGGGAATTATATTCGGCGGTCAGAGTGAGTCTGGCAACATCCGCCGGTACGCCGGGAGAGTCAGGTACTCCGAACGTTGCGGCGCCCGAGCCGGCTTTGACCAGCAGGGAGTCGGCATGGCCGTGATAGCATCCGGAGAATTTCAAGATCTTGTCGCGCCCGGTAAAGCCGCGAGCCAGTCGGATGGCGCTCATGGTGGCTTCAGTGCCGGAACTGACCATGCGGACCATTTCTACCGAAGGTACCGCGTCTATAACCATGGTGGCGAGCGTCGTCTCTCTCTCCGTAGGCGCGCCAAAGCTTGCGCCGCTGGCCATGGTCTCCTGAACCGCACTGATGACGTCAGGGTGGCAGTGACCGACAATCATCGGTCCCCATGATCCGACATAATCGGTGAAACTGTTGCCGTCTTCATCATAAATATGGCAGCCGGATGCCTTTTTAATAAAAATCGGATCGGCGCCGACCGACTTGAAGGCGCGCACGGGACTGTTAACGCCGCCGGGGATAGCAATTTTTGCCTGCTGGAATAGGAAACTGGAGCGCTCATGATTCATGGGGTGACCTCTTATGTATAAATAGATGGCTAAACGACCCTGCCGGAGTGACGTGTCTAGCATACAATAATCGGTTGTGTCAATGGTAAAGCAGTAATTTCATTTGCAATTTAGAATCATGTTCTGTTTTTGAAACGTTTGATCGGAGTAAAAAAAGAGTTGACAAAGAAATGCAAATACCATATTAAACGCAACGTTTGTATACAGTTTGTATACAGTATACCATCAGCAGTAAGGAGGATTTATAATGCTTGGTGCATACCTGCCAATACTACTTCTCGTGATTGTGGCAATTGGTTTCGGGCTTGTCTCGGTTGTCGCATCATCGCTGATCGGTCAGAAGAAGCCGTCAAAAGTCAAGCTGCAACCATATGAAAGTGGTTGCGAGCCTGTCGGGACCGCTCGTGAGCGTTATTCGATCAAGTTCTACTTGATTGCCATGATGTTTATCCTGTTTGATATTGAGGCGGTTTTCCTTTACCCATGGGCAATACTCTATAAGAAGCTGGGAGTGTTCGGTCTGGTAGAGATGGGGCTTTTTATAGTCATTCTTTTTGTCGGTTATATTTATGTATGGAAAAAAGGAGCTCTGGAATGGGAGTAGACAATCCGCTTGGCGATAACGTCATCACCACGTCACTGGATCTCTTGGTTAACTGGTCCCGGAAGTCATCCATCTGGCCGATGACCTTTGGTCTGGCCTGCTGTGCAATTGAAATGATGGCGACCGGCGCATCGCATAATGACCTTGACCGCTTCGGTATCATTTTCAGAGCATCTCCCCGTCAGTCCGACTGCATTATCATAGCCGGTACGGTTACTAAAAAAATGCTGCCGGTTATCAAAACGGTATATGAGCAGATGCCGGAGCCGAAATGGGTTGTTGCCATGGGCGCCTGTGCCTGCTCAGGCGGTATCTTTGATACCTACAGTGTTGTACAGGGTATTGACGAGGCTCTGCCGGTTGACGTGTATATCCCCGGTTGTCCTCCGCGCCCCGAAGCGCTGCTGTTTGGTCTGATGAAGCTGCAGGACAAGATAATGAAGGAACGTAACTCATTCGGTTCTGCGATAGGTCTCGGCGAACGTTACATTCCCGAAGCCGCCTGATCCGGTATAAAGCCGTCAAACGCACACAAATCCCACAAAAGGGTTGGATATCATGGCAGAAAATAATCGTGCAGTACTGAAATTGAAGGAAAAGTTCGCCGCCTCGATCATTGATGTAGTCGAATTCAGGGGAGAAGTGACGGTAACGGTTGCAAAGGATGCCATTATTGAAATCCTTTCGTTCCTCAAACAGTCTCTTCAGTTTAATCAGCTGACCGATCTGACTGCGGTTGATTATCTCGGCAAGAAAGAAGACCGCTTCATGATGGTCTACCAGTTGCTGTCAATCCCTCACAAAGAGCGCCTGCGCATCAAAACTGCGGTGAGTGAGACTGCGTGCCATATTCCAAGCGCTATTCAGGTATGGTCAACCGCAAACTGGCTGGAGCGCGAGGTGTATGACCTCTTTGGCATCACCTTTGACAATCATCCGGACCTTCGTCGTATTCTGATGACGGATGACTGGGTTGGACATCCGCTTCGCAAGGATTATCCGTTGCAGGGACCTGACCGTGAACCATACAAAGGGCGCTTGTCCTAGTACTTACATTACACCGTACTGCAATTCGATCATAGAAGAGGCGATACATGGCTACTACTGAAACAATGACACTGAATATGGGCCCGCAACACCCGAGTACACACGGGGTTCTGCGGCTCGTTCTCGAACTTGACGGCGAGGTGATTGTCAAGGTCACGCCACATATCGGGTTCCTGCATCGTGGTGTTGAAAAACTTTCCGAATACCGCACCTATCATCAGATCCTTCCGCTGACCGACCGGCTTGACTATCTTGCTCCAATGAGCAACAACCTCGGGTACATTCTGGCCGTTGAAAAACTGCTCGACATCGAGGTGCCGGAGCGCGCCCAGACGATCAGGATACTCATGACCGAGTTGACCCGGCTCGAATCGCACCTGGTCTGGCTTGCCTGTCACGCGCTTGATATCGGGGCGATGACGGTGTTTATCTATGCCTTCCGTGAGCGTGAAGCGATTATGGAGACCTATGAACTGATCTCCGGCGCCCGTATGACATCAAACTACTACCGTGCGGGGGGGCTCTCTCAGGATATTCCTGATGAGTTTGTCAAAAAAGTCGGTGACTTCATTGACTCCATGCCCGGTTATCTTGATCAGTACGAGGGGCTGCTGACAACGAATCCGATCTGGCTCAAGCGTACCATCGGGAACGGGATTATCTCGGCAGAAGATGCAATTGATGTCGGTATCACCGGGCCTGCCCTGCGTGGATCCGGAGTGGATTGGGATGCACGGCGCGATGCGCCGTACGCAGGGTATGAGAATTATCAGTTCAAAGTGCCGGTCGGTGAGAACTGTGACACGTTTGATCGCTACAAGGTGCGTTTGATCGAAATGCGCGAATCCTGCAAGATTGTCCGCCAGGCTCTGGACCGGCTCAAGCCTGGTCCGGTTCTTGCCGATTGTCCGCAGGTCTGCTATCCGCCCAAAGAGAGTGTGTATAACAGTATTGAAGGTTTGATCCATCACTTCAAGATTGCTTCGGAGGGGTATCCCGTTCCCGAGGGGGAGGTTTACCTGGGAATAGAAGCGCCAAAAGGTGAGCTGGGCTTTTATATTGTCAGTGATGGCGGTAACAAGCCGGAGCGTTTGAGGATTCGTCCACCTTCATTTGTGAATCTGCAGGCTATTGAACAGATGAGTGTGGGGTCCATGATTGCCGACCTGGTAGCGGTAATAGGTACTCTTGATATTGTTCTCGGCGAAATAGACAGATAACTCCGCATGATTCAAAGGAGAAGAGGCGCATGAGTGAAGTAGTGGCGCAGCAGGCAGAAGAGCAGGAACCGGAAGTCGATCTTGCAAAGGCCGACGCGGTTATTGATAAATATATTGATTTGCCCGGTAACCTGATGCCGGTTCTGCAGGGAATTCAGGATGCCTATGGATACGTTCCGCGTCTGGTTGCCGATCATGTCGCTGAGCGTCTTAACGTCTATCCGAGTCAGATTTACGGTGTGCTTACTTTCTACGCCCAGTTTCATCTTAAGCCGCGTGGCCGCTTTATCATTCGAGTCTGCGTAGGTACCGCCTGTCACGTTCAGGGAGCTCAGAGGATTAAGGAAACATTCTTTAACCTCCTGCATATTGCTCATACGGAAACCAGTGCAGACCTCCGCTTCACTTTTGAAGAGGTGGCATGCCTGGGAGCGTGCGGTATGGCTCCGCTTTCCATGGTAAATGATGATACCTACGGTAAGATGACTGTTCAGAAGGTTGATGAAATCGTAGCCAAATATTCTGCAATCCCGCTTGATTAAGCGTACTCACGCTAGAGGATACAACGCATGGGCGACAAATCAGACATTCAGATTCTTATTTGCCAGGGAACTGGCGGAATTTCAGCCGGTGCAAAAGGTGTTGAGGCGGAGTTCACTCGTGTAATTGCCGAGCAGGGTCTGTCCGCCACAATCGGTAAACGGTGTGACGTTATCAAAACCGGTTGCCGGGGGCTTTGTGCCAATGACGTTCTTGTTGACATTATTACCCCTGATCAGGGTCGAGTTACCTACGACTTTGTTCTTCCCGAAGAGGTTGAAAAAATTGTCAAGGAACATATCATTGGCAGTGCAACCCTGGACAAGCGCAAGGCCAAGCCATACTATAACACGTTTCTTGAACGACAGATGCGTGTTGTCATGGGCAACTGCGGCGAAATAGACCCGGATAGCCTTGATGCGTACCTGAGTGACTATTCAAAAGGTTTTCAGGCGATTGAAAAATGCGTCAAGACCATGAAGCAGGATGAAGTTATCGAAGAGGTGAAAAAATCGGGACTTCGTGGCCGTGGGGGTGGCGGTTTCCCTACCGGTATGAAATGGTCCTTCTGCAAGGCGTCAGCAGGTCACCACAAATATTTGATCTGTAATGCGGATGAGGGTGACCCCGGCGCATTCATGGACAGGTCCATTCTGGAAGGGGACCCCTACTGCATCATAGAAGGTATGCAGATAGCGGGTTATGCGATCGGCGCGACCTATGGATATGTGTATGTCCGTGCCGAGTATCCTCTGGCAGTTCAGCGGCTTCAGCATGCCATTGATGTCTGCTACGAGAAAGGGTACCTGGGTAAAAACATTAAAGGGTGGGGTCTTGACTTCGACATGCGCATAAAGATGGGCGCCGGCGCCTTTGTGTGCGGTGAAGAGACCGCCCTGATGGCTTCCATTGAGGGTGAGCGCGGCATGAGTCGTCCCCGTCCCCCGTTTCCGGCAGTTAAAGGTTTGTGGGGGTATCCCACAAACATCAATAACGTGGAGACGTTTGCCAACGTTCGCCATATCATCAACAACGGCTCCGGCTGGTACGCCTCACTCGGTACGGAAACCACCAAGGGAACCAAGATATTTGCCGTAACCGGTAAAGTCAAGCATACGGGCCTTGTTGAAGTTCCGGCCGGTATGAAGGTACGGGAAGTTTTGTTTGATGTCTGTGGCGGTATTGTCAACAACCGTAAATTCAAGGCGGTACAGGCCGGTGGTCCGTCCGGTGGCTGCATACCGGAAGAATTGCTTGATACGCTGGTTGACTATAATGCTCTTATTCAGGCAGGGGCGATGATGGGATCAGGCGGTCTGGTTGTCATGGATGAGACGACCTGCATGGTTGACGTTGCCAAGTTTTTCCTGACATTTACCAGAACCGAGTCATGCGGCAAGTGTGTCCCCTGCCGGGTCGGCCTGAAGGTCATGCTTGACATTCTTACCAAAATAACCGAAGGGCGCGGTGAACCTTCCGATATCGATGCCCTGCTTGACCTGGGCGCAGCAATCAAGAAGGCTTCCCTCTGCGGTTTGGGGCAGACAGCACCTAATCCGGTACTCTCTACCATCAATTATTTCCTTCCGGAATACGAAGCGCATATTAATGATAAACGCTGTCCCTCCAACTGTTGTAAGGACTTGTTGCTCTGGGAAGTGTCGAATGAAAAGTGTGTGAAATGTGGCGCCTGTAAAAAAGCGTGCCCTGTTAATGCAATCGTGTGGGAAAAGGGACAATTGGCGTATCTGGACCAAGAGAAGTGTACCAAGTGTAAATCTTGTTACGACGCTTGTCGATTCATGGCCCTCGTATAAATCCGCGGCACTGGATCTGATGATTTAACTTACGAACAGAGGTTCTAGATGGTTAATCTTACAATAGACGACAAGCAAGTCACCGCACCTAAGGATGCTACAATTTATGATGCTGCCCGCATAAACGGCATCAAAATTCCCATTCTGTGTCACGACAAGAAACTCAAGCCGTTTGGCGCCTGCCGTATGTGCCTTGTTGAGGTCGAGCAGATGAAAGGGCGACAAATCCCTGCCTGTACGACTCCGGTAACCGATGGAATGATAATTCGCACGGATACCCCTGATATCATCAAGGCACGTAAACTGGTACTTGAGCTGCTGCTGCTCAATCACCCGCTTGATTGCCCGGTCTGTGATAAAGGTGGTGACTGCGATCTTCAAAATCTGACGTATGAATATAAAGTTGACAGCAACCGCTTTGTCGACTCGAAATTCCAGCATGTAATTGACTATAACAATCCGTTGATAGAACGCGATATGAACCGCTGTGTCCTGTGCGGCAAATGTGTGCGTATCTGTGATGAGATTGTCGGTTTCGGGGCACTTACTTTTATTGATCGCGGTATTGAAACGAAGATAGGGTGCGAATTCGAAAAAGGGCTTGACTGTGAATTCTGCGGTTCCTGTATTTCGGTCTGCCCCGTCGGTTCGCTGCTTGCCCGTCCGTTCAAGTTCAAGTCACGTTTCTGGGCGTTGACAAATAACAAGTCCGTGTGCGGCTATTGCGGAACCGGCTGTAATGTAACGCTGGGTGTCAAGGATAATAAGGTCCTGACAACCGTTTATGACGAGAATCAGGGCTTTCACAAGGGACAGCTCTGCGTTCGTGGCCGCTTTGGCTACCAGTTCATTAATAGTGCCAAGCGGTTAACAACGCCGCTCGTAAAAAAGAACGGCGCTTTAACGGAATCAACGTGGGATGAGGCGCTTGAAATTGTCGCCGGACGTCTCAAGGGTGGAAGCGCGGTCGCTGCACTTGCTACTCCACGTTTGACCAACGAAGAGCTGGTTCTTTTCAAAAAATTGCTGGTGGAAAATGTCGGTACGAAAAATTATGACCATTCAGCCGGGTACGCTCATTCAGCGTTAACGGAGGGATTTGTACGCAGCTTTGGCTCAGCAGCTTCTTCCGCATCTATTCTTGATGTTCAGAAAACCGATCTGCTCCTCGTCATAAAGACGGATACGTATGAAACACACCCGGTTGTCGGTTTTGAAATGAACATGGCAGTCAAGAACAAGGGTGTCAAGCTGAGTATTCTTTCAGACAAACGTGGCAAGCTTTCGAAACTTCCCCATGCGCAGACACTGGTTCATCGCCCGGGAAGTGAAATTGTCCTGCTGAATGCCATTGCCAGGACACTGATCGACGAAAAACTCGTTGCCGACTCTGCTGCTTCAGTCGCCGGGTACGCGGAACTTGAAAAAGCGTTGAGCGGCGTCTCCATCGAGGCCGCAGTTACTGCAAGTGGCATATCGGCGGCTGATATCAAGAATCTTGCTTCCGAGTATGCTTCAGCCGCCAAGGCACTGATTGTATTTCCCGTGGGGCAGGCGTACACAGGTCACACTGCCGCTCTTGCGAGCGCCGCGGCTAATATTGCCATATTAACGGAAAAATACGGAAAAGAAGGGTGCGGTGTTCTCTGCCTTTCCGAGAAGAACAACAGTCAGGGCGCCATCGATATGGGATTTTATGCACAGGACGGTGGTTTGAACGGCCTGCAGATTCTGGATGCCTGCGCTGACGGGTCTGTCAAGACGCTTTTTGTCGCCGGCGAAAATCCTCTGGTCTCCTATCCGGATCGTGCCAGGGTGAAAGCGGCGCTCGATGCGGTTGAATTTCTGGTAGTGTCGGAGCTGTTCCTCACCGAGACGGCAGCCATGGCAGACGTCGTTCTCCCGGTCTGCTCGTTTGCCGAAAAAGAGGGTACGTTTACCAGTTCTGACCGCCGTGTTCAATACATTACGCCGGCAATCCGCAAGGGCGCCCGGATCAAATCTGATTTTGAGCTGTTTTCGAACCTGATCACACGGCTCGGTGGACAGGGGACGTCAACGCCGGAGGCACTTTTTGGGGAAATTTCTTCTACCGTGTCCGGTTATCAGGGGATGAGTTATCAAGCGTTGCAAATAGAGAGCGCATTTGCCCCTGTTGTAATAACTCCTGCGCTTGTTGTTCCGCTGCCGGAATCACCGCGTGCGTCCGAAGCCGGGAAACTGGCTCTGGTTACCGGAAGCGTGCTGTATCACAGCGGGACGCTGTCGCAGTACGGTGAAGGACCGATGCATGTCTGTCCGGAAGCGTACATCGAGATGTCGCGTACGGATGCTGCTGCCCATAAGATAGCGGAAAACGATATGGTTACCGTAACGTCGGCAACAGGAAACATTAAACTGAAGGCGAAGGTAACTCCGCGCATGCCGGCGGGTGTTGTTTTCGTTCCGTACAACTTCAGCTCCGCTCCAGTTAATACGATCTGGAACGGTGCAGCGGTAACTTCGGTAACAGTGACAAAGTAATACCGTTACTCACGGTAACGGGACGAAATAACTACATTTCATTCAAGCAAAGAAAGAGGGACAGATGGGAATCGAGATATTAGGACTGCCGATGATGTATTACATCGCCATGGTTGCCAAGGTCCTGGTGGCTTTTGTCTTTGTGTTGCTGACGGTGGCGTACGCCACGTATGCTGAACGCAAGATTATCGGCCATATGCAGGTTCGTCTGGGACCGATGCGTACCGGATGGCACGGATTGTTGCAGCCGATAGCCGACGGTGTGAAACTCTTTTTCAAAGAGGAAATCATTCCTTCGCAGGCCAGCACCTTTGCCTTTCTGATTGCTCCGCTGATCGCACTTATACCTGCGTTCATTACGTTTGCCGTTATTCCGTTCGGCGGCACAATCGAGATCGCCGGGTATAAGATTCCGCTGCAAATTGCCGCCTATTACGACACTGCTGCCGGTCAGGTGTTCGATGTCAATGTCGGGGTGCTCTACATTCTGGCCATGTCGTCGCTTGGCGTGTACGGCATCGTGCTGGCAGGGTGGGCGTCAAACAGTAAATACTCTCTGATGGGCGGTCTGCGCGCCTCGGCCCAGATGATTTCGTACGAATTATCGGCCGGTCTGTCTATTGTTGCGGTGTTCATGCTCTCGGGTACGCTGTCGCTCAGCAAGATTGTTGCGCTTCAGTCCGGATTTGGCGGGTTTGAATGGTATCTGTTCAAACAACCTCTGGCCGCTTTCATGTTCTTCGTCTGTTCACTTGCCGAGATCAACCGTACGCCGTTTGACTTGCCCGAAGCCGAAACGGAACTGGTATCCGGTTTCTGTACTGAATATTCATCCATGAAATATGCAATGTTCTTCATGGCGGAATATGCCAATATGGTTACGGTTTGTGCGCTTACCACGACGTTGTTTCTGGGTGGCTGGAATGGTCCGCTCACCGCCGCCATACCGCTGCTTGGACCGGTGTACTTCATTGCAAAAGTATATTTCCTGATGTTTGTCTGCATGTGGATTCGCGCCACATTACCCCGTTACCGGTATGACCAGCTGATGCATCTGGGATGGAAAGTTTTTATTCCGGTTGCACTTGTAAACATCGTAGTAACAGGGATCATTGGCTATTTTATCTGATATCCGCTGAATGAATAACGTTATTTCCGAGACGAGGATGAACATATGAATCCGATTACACCGATTATAAATGGCATGAAAATCACCTTGAAGCACATGTTCATGAAGCCGGTAACGTTGCAGTACCCGACTGAACGTCCCAAGGTTGCTGCCCGTTACCGCGGTCTGCACGGTCTCAAGGTTTCGCACAGTCGTGCCAAATGCGTGGCGTGCTATCTCTGCCCGACAGTCTGCCCCGCCAAATGCATCACCGTTGAAGCCGGTGAAGATGCTAATCATGATAAATACGCTTCCGTGTATGAAATCGACATGTTGCGCTGTATTTTCTGCGGATATTGTGTAGAGGCCTGCCCGGTTGACGCTCTCAAGATGACCGGTGAGTTCGAGCTGGCTAATTACCGTCGTGAGGACTTCATCTACTCCAAAGATCGTCTCTTAGAAAAGTAATAAAGGAGCAGTGCATGTTAGAAACTCTTTTCTTCCTGATTATAACACTTATAGCTATTGTATCGGCGATCCTGGTGGTTGCCTGCAGGAATCCGATTAACAGCGCACTGTCGTTGATTATGACATTCTTCTGTCTGGCCACGTATTACGTCATGCTGGATGCGCCTTTCATGGCTGCCGTGCAGGTGATGGTGTATGCGGGGGCAATCATGGTTCTGATGGTCTTTACGATCATGCTGCTGAACATACGGGTAGATGCAACGAAGCAGCATTTTCATAAAATTGTTTTCGGATCGATTATCGGCTTCTTCACGTTGCTGAATACCGTGTTTGTTCTGGTAAGAAGCCGGGCAGCAGTTCCGACTGGTCCCTATAGCGGAGAAATGATCAAACGCATCGGGCATACCGAGCTGATCGGCAAAGAAATATTCACCAACTTTCTGCTCCCGTTCGAGGTCACATCCATATTGTTGCTGGTAGCCATCATCGGCGCGGTCATTCTGGCCAAGAAAAAATTATAAGAGGGATATATTTCATGGAAAACCTGAACAGCTATCTCATCGTAAGCGCCATACTATTTGCGATTGGCACGGTAGGCGTCCTGACCCGCAGAAATGCTATTGTCATATTCATGTGTATAGAGATGATGCTTAATGCCGTCAACCTGACGTTTGTGGCTTTCTCCCGTCATCTTGGCAATCTTGACGGCCAGGTATTCGTCTTTTTCATCATGACTGTTGCTGCCGCCGAAGCTGCCGTCGGCCTGGCACTCATTATTGCATTCTACAACAATAAAGAGTCGCTTGACGTTGAAGATATTAATCTCATGAAGTGGTAACTACAGACTGTTCAATCATTACGACAACGTTTAACGATTGCATAAAAGGAGTCTTACATGTTTGACAACGTATGGCTAATCCCGCTCTTCCCGCTCATCGGGTTCCTGATTAACGGGCTCTTCGGGAAAAAGATCAAGAATGAGGCTGTGATTGGCGGAATTGGCACGCTGATGATCTTCCTGTCATTCCTTGTGTCGTGTGGAATACTCATGCAGATGATCGGTCTCCCGCCGGAGCAGAGAGTATTTGAAAAAGTCATGTTTCCCTGGATACACTCGGGTAACTTCAAGGCGGATATGGCATTCCTGCTTGACCCGCTCTCATGCATCATGATCATGGTCGTAACCGGTGTAGGGTCGCTTATACATCTTTATTCAATCGGCTACATGCATGGAGAGGAAGGTTTCTACCGCTTTTTCGCCTATCTGAACCTGTTTTGCATGTCCATGCTTCTGCTGGTTCTCGGCAGCAACATGCTCGTCATGTTTATCGGCTGGGAGGGGGTCGGTCTCTGCTCATACCTGCTGATCGGTTACTACTTCCATAAAAAATCGGCCGGTGACGCCGCCAAAAAAGCGTTTGTCATGAACCGGGTCGGCGACTTCGGATTTTTGCTCGGCCTGTTTACCCTCTACTGGTGGTTCGGCAGCAACCACAATATCTGGACCATTAATTTCGTTCAGATTAAAGCGGCATCTCACCTGCTTCCCTATGGTGGCGTCGTAACGGTAGCCACGTTATGTTTCTTTGTCGGCGCTACGGGTAAGTCAGCCCAGATACCGCTCTTTACCTGGCTGCCTGACGCCATGGAAGGCCCCACTCCCGTATCCGCCCTGATCCACGCCGCTACCATGGTTACCGCCGGTGTATATATGATCGGCAGAATGAGTTTTGTCTTTATAAAATCACCGGATACCATGATGGTCGTCGCAGTAGTTGGCGCTGCAACCGCCATATTCGCCGCAACCATCGGTACCGCACAGAACGATATTAAACGTGTTCTCGCATACTCGACCGTGTCGCAGCTCGGATTCATGTTCATGGCAATGGGAGTCGGCGCATTCTGGGCCGGTATCTTCCATCTGATGACTCACGCATTCTTCAAAGCCTGCATGTTCCTTGGTTCAGGCTCCGTAATCCATGCCATGCATCACGCCCTGCATAAGGGGCACCTGCACGACGACGCTCAGGACATGCGTCATATGGGTGGTCTGCGCAAGGTGATGCCGTTTACTTTCATTACCTTCTTCGTCTCGACACTTGCGATTGCCGGTATCTTCCCGTTTTCCGGTTTCTTTTCCAAGGACGAGATCCTCTGGCAGGCATTCTCCAACCCGTATCATGGTAGTTTGAATACGGTAATCTGGGGACTCGGCGCGGTGGCCGCCTGTTTTACCGCCTTCTATATGTTCCGTCTGGTTTTCATGACGTTCTTCGGTGAATGCCGTATTAATCCCAAGGTTAAGGAATATCTGCATGAGTCTCCCGCAGTTATTACCATACCTCTGATCGTTCTTGGTTTCCTGGCAACTGTCGGCGGTTTTGTCGGTGTCCCGAAACTTGTCGGAGACATGTTCGGCGGAATTCCGAATGTTCTTGAACACTGGCTTGATCCCGTTTTCGAACTTGCCGGCGAATATGGCAAACAATATGCCCACGTACATGAACACAGCCACGCTCTCGAAGGGGGCTTGATGGGGCTGTCACTGGTAATCGCGTTTGTCGGTATTGCTATTGCCATGACGATGTATGTAAGAAATACCGGTCTGCCGAAGAGGTTTACCGATACATTCCCGGCCCTGCACCGTGCCGTCTACAACAAGTGGTACATTGATGAACTGTATGACTTTCTCTTTGTTAATCCGTGCAAGGCCTTTGGCCAGTTCCTCTGGAAAGGGTTTGATGTACTCATCGTTGACGGAGTGGTAAACGGTGTCGCTAACACAGTTATGGGATTCAGCGGGATTTTCCGTTACATGCAGTCCGGATACATCTACAACTACGCATTTTCAATGGCGTTCGGTGTTGTGGTGCTGCTTGGCTACTACATTTTTAAATAACCAATTTATAAGCACTTTGTATAAAGGAGCACGAATTCATGAGTAACGTACTGAGCCTGACGACATTCCTGCCGATACTGGGTGTCCTGCTGCTGCTATTCATCCCGAAGGACAGCAAAGGAGTGCTTCGGAATTTCACCCTTGCGGTAACCGTGGTGACATTCCTGGTGTCGCTCTGCATACTGACAGGATTTCAGGCCAACGCCGATTTCCAATTTGTAGAGAATGTGCCCTGGATTGCGGCTGGACCGTTCATCATGCGCTACAACATCGGCATTGACGGAATCAGTCTGTGGCTTGTTATTCTGACCACGTTTATCATGCCGATCGCAGTTCTCTCGACCTATACGGCTGTTGATGAAAAGGTGAAAGAGTACATGATCTGCCTGCTGCTGCTCGAAACCGGCATGCTGGGCGCATTTATCTCCCTTGACCTCTTTCTGTTCTACATATTCTGGGAAGTTATGCTGATCCCGATGTATTTCATGATCGGTATCTGGGGCGGCAAGAACAAAATCTATGCAGCCGTCAAGTTCTTTGTTTACACCATGGTGGGATCGCTTCTGATGCTGGTGGCACTGGTCTTCCTCTACTTCAAGGGGATGCAGGCGGGTATCACGGATTTTGGCCTGCTGCAGTTCTTCAGCCTCAAACTTGATCTGGCAACCCAGATATGGCTCTTCCTGGCATTTGCCTTTGCCTTTGCCATCAAGGTGCCGATGTTCCCGCTTCATACCTGGTTGCCTGATGCGCATACCGAAGCACCGACCGCCGGTTCCGTTATTCTGGCAGCTGTTCTGCTGAAAATGGGTACCTACGGTTACGTGCGTTTTGCCATTCCGCTGTTTCCCGAGGCGGCTCACAAGTTTGCTCCGCTGCTTGCGACGCTCGCAGTAATCGGAATTATTTATGCGGCGCTGGTCGCCATGGTCCAGGAAGATGTGAAAAAACTGGTCGCCTATTCGTCGGTAGCCCATCTCGGATTTGTAATGCTCGGCATATTCGCTTTCAACGTGGAAGGAATAACCGGCGGCATGCTGCAGATGGTTAACCATGGCATTTCAACCGGCGCACTGTTCCTTATCGTCGGCTTTATCTACGAACGTCGGCATACCCGGTTGATTACCGACTTTGGCGGCCTGTCAAAACAGATGCCGGTATTTGCGACGATCTTCATGATTGTTACGTTCTCATCAATCGGCCTGCCCGGTACCAACGGTTTTGTCGGCGAGTTTCTGGTACTGCTCGGTGCTTTTGAAAGCCAACTGCGCTGGTGGACGGTCGTCGCGTCAAGCGGTGTTATCCTCTCGGCCGTTTACATGCTCTGGGTATTCCAGCGGGTCATGTTCGGTGAACTTGATAATCCGAAAAACCAGAAACTGCTTGACCTTAACGCCCGTGAAATTACGATCATGGTACCGCTGCTGATTATGATCTTTTTCCTTGGACTCTATCCGAAACCGTTTATCGATACGATGGATCCGGCGATCAAAAAACTGGTTGCGCAGGTCCGTGTTGCACCGGTAAATGCCCAGGTGATTCCGGTATCCCTACAGATGCAGATGCCTGAAGGACACGGTACGCCGCAACAGATTCCGGCCGCCCACTCCCCGGGAGTAACACCGGCAGGACAAGCGGAAGGCGTTCAGCCTGTTCCTGCACCACCAGCAGCACCGAATGTTGTACCAGCAGTTAATGCGCACGAGGCAAAGTAAACTAATTACGAGTCAATCCGACCGGAGGATATTTTAGATGGACATGATTTTAATTCCAGTCGTCAATATGACGCCGATTCTACCGGAGATAGTTCTCTCCGTGCTGGCCATGGCTCTTCTGCTGATCAATGTATTTGCGCCGGCCGGTGGACAGAAGACTTATCTGGCATATATCAGTTTCATCGGTATTGTCGTGACCGCGGTGCTGGTAGCGAGCGGATGGGGTGAGCATGTCGAGAGCTTCGGGGGCTCGGTCGTTCTCGATAATTTCGCGACCTTCTTCAAGATGACGTTCCTGGTATCGGCGGGATTGGCGGTTCTGATATCCGACCAGTACATGGAGCGTGAAGAGTGCAACCACGGCGAGTTGTATCCGCTGATCCTGTTTGCCACCGTAGGTATGATGCTGATGGCGTCAGGCACGGATCTCATGACGATCTTCCTTGGTCTGGAAGTAATGTCTGTGACACTGTACGTTCTTGCAGGCTTTAACAGGGCTAACAAGAAGTCCAATGAAGCCGGTCTCAAATACTTTCTCCTCGGTGCCTTCTCCACCGGGTTCATGTTGTACGGGATGGCCCTGATCTATGGCACGACCGGTACGACTCGCCTCTACAAGATCGCTGCAATTCTCGGTCAGATGACTCTGCCGTCGGCCAACATCATGCTGGTTGCAGGGATGTTGCTGATGATGACCGGCTTTGCATTCAAAATTGCAGCAGCTCCGTTTCACATGTGGACACCTGATGTTTACGAGGGTGCTCCGACGCCGATGACCGCTTTCATGTCTGCCGGACCCAAGGCAGCAGGATTTGCCGCGCTGCTTCGCCTGTTCCTGGTGGCTCTTCCGACACTTCAGGTTGAATGGAGTCAGGTCCTCTGGGTACTTGCCGTTCTCACGATGACCATCGGTAATATTACCGCTCTGCGTCAGGACAACATCAAACGAGTTCTTGCCTATTCTTCGATTGCCCATGCCGGCTATGCACTGGTCGGTTTTGCCGCCGGGAACGGCACCGGAACTGCCGGTATCCTGTTTTACATGCTCACCTATGCATTCATGAACATCGGCGCATTTGCGATAGTTATTCTGGTCGCCAAGAAAGGTGAAACCAACGGCAACGTTTCCGACTTTGCCGGTCTCGGCTTCAAACGTCCGCTTCTGGCACTGTTAATGACGATCTTCCTTTTTTCGCTGGCCGGAGTTCCGCCGGCAGCCGGTTTCATCGGCAAGTTCTATCTGTTCTCAGGAGCTATCCAGAAAGGATACATCTGGCTTGCAATTATCGGTGTAATGAACAGCGCCGCGTCCGCCTACTACTATCTGCGTATTATGGTCTACATGTATTTCAAAGAAGCTACCGAAGAGTTTGAATGGGTACATCTTACCGCACCGGTTGCGTTGGCCCTGCTGATCGCCGTTGCCGGTACGCTGATCCCCGGTATCGTTCCTTCATACATTTTGCAATACGCACAGATGGCGGTAAAGATGCTGTAATCAGCTTTTTTACCCATACGAATGGACAAAGGGCGATCTCAGGTGAGACCGCCCTTTGTCATTCTTTGAATATAGTGATACTATACATGCACAGGAGCTGTAATGGCTGAGCACGTCATCTGGACAACCGTTAAAATACTTGCCTGGACAAAGGACTATCTGCTTTCCAAGGGGGTATCCAATGCCCGTCTGGAAGCGGAATGGCTTTTGTGTGCCGCTACCGGTCTGGACCGGGTCGGTTTGTATTTGAACTACGATAAGCCGCTGAATGACAATGAGCTTGCGTTGTATCGTGCCATGATTTCCCGTAGAGCCGGGCGTGAACCGCTTCAGCACATTCTGGGAAGCCAGGAGTTCTGTGGACTTGATTTTGAAGTAAGCGCTGATGTTCTGGTGCCACGGTACGATACCGAAGTTCTCGTGGCGGAAGCGGTGAGTCGGCATCCTGATGCACGGTCGGTGCTGGATATCGGCACCGGCAGCGGGTGCATAGCCGTTTCCCTACAGAAACGACTTCCGAGAGCCGCTGTAACCGCTACCGATATCTCGGAACGGGCACTTGCCGTCGCCCGGCGTAATGCCATAAAACATGGCGCATCAATTGAGTTTCTCTGTGGCTCTCTCTTTGCTCCGGTTGACGGGCGCAGTTTTGAACTGATCGTATCAAATCCGCCGTACATTCCGACGGCTGATATTGAAACTCTCGATCAGGAAGTACGGGAGTATGATCCTCGCTGCGCCCTGGATGGCGGCAACGATGGACTTGACATCTACCGGTTGCTTATCCCGGCGGCCGTCGAACATTTGAACAGGGGAGGCTGGCTGGTGGTTGAGATCGGTATCGGACAAGCGCAGGATGTCGTACGGCTGTTTCAGCTGACCGGAAGTTTTGAACCTGCAGATATCGTGCGTGACGTAAGTGGAATAGAACGGGTTATAGCTGCACAACGAAAGGAGCAACCATGAATTTGGAAAATGCAGGGAAAGCACTCACTGAAAGCGATTTGTTGGTAGGAGAGGCGGATGTCGTGGCCGCCATCGCACGGATTGCCGAGGAGATGACGGCAGAACTGAAGGACGCAAATCCGGTGCTGATCTGCTGTATGAACGGCGGACTTGTCTTTGCCGGCCAGTTGTTGACAAAGCTGGTATTTCCGCTGCACGTGGATTACGTTCATGCGACCCGCTACGGGCATGAATTTAATGGTGTAGCGCTTGACTGGAAGGTCAGGCCGCAGACGGATCTCAAAGGGAGGACAGTGGTACTTCTGGATGATATTCTCGACGAAGGGGTTACTCTGGCAGCGATTGCCGATTATTGCCGCCAGCAGGGGGCGGCGAAGATCATGATGGCGGTGCTGGTTGAGAAACTGCATTTGCGCAAGGTTACGCCGGGGATGCGTGCCGACTTTACCGGTATTGAGGTTGGTGACCGCTTTTTGTTCGGTTACGGACTCGATTACAAGGGGTACTGGAGAAATGCTCCCGGCATCTATGCGGTAAAGGGTCATTAATGTGCACATGGGTAAACTGATTGTCATTGAAGAGGTATACGGAACAGGCACTTCTGCGGTCAAACTCGTCGAAAAATTACGGGAGGAACTGAAACGGAAGGGAAATGATGTCTATGAGATTGAAAGTCCCGATACCGGTCGTGCGCTGTTGATGGGAGCGCAGGATCTTGACTGCGGGTGGCGGTATGGCATGTTCAAGCCCGACTTCTTTTATGAGCTGGCGTCCCGGGCACGGGCATGCACTGTTATTCAGGAAGAGCTCCGTTCCGGCAAAATTGTCCTCTGCAAGAACTTTACGATCTCATCCATTGCCTATGCGGCTATCAAGGGGCACGACTGGTATCAGGAAGGTTTTGACGCGCTTGAAGCCCGTGCGCGAGGCCTGGATTTTGGCGGAGAGGTCTCTCCGGATATGACCATTTACCTGGATCTTGCGCCGGAATTGGCAATAGAGAATCTGGGAGCGAAAAACGCCGCACGGTTCTCCCTGGATGACATCCGTCAGCAGGCTTCCTGCTACCGAAAGGAATTGCTGAAGTTGCCGGCAAACCGGATCGGCATTATCGACGCCACAAAACCTGTCAAAATGATCGTGGTTGACGCAATGGAGCTTATCAACAGGATTATATGATTCCACTCTCCATGTTCATCTCTTCCAAACACACCTTGGTGGTCAGATAACGGTGTAACAGCTCTGCCGCCGGTAATGGCCGGGCATAATAAAATCCTTGGGCTTCATGGCAGCTATATTTTTTAAGTATCTGTTCATGCTCGATATTTTCAACTCCCTCGGTGACGACCTCAAGGCCAAGACTCAGGGAAATGGCCACAATTGCGGCAAAGATCTGCTCATCTTCTTTGGATTCGTGTACTTGCCACAGAAATGAGCGGTCTATTTTCAAGATATCGACCGGCAGCGTATGCAGATAACTAAGCGAAGAATATCCGGTTCCAAAATCGTCGATACTGATTTTAACGCCGATATTCCGCAATTCCTTCAAGACCGTTATGGAATTGCCCATATCTTCAATCAGGGCGCTTTCCAC
>CAIYZD010000205.1 GCA_903930585.1 uncultured Geobacteraceae bacterium
ACTCCAGCCGAAATAATCGGCAAAACACCCTTTGACTTTATGCCACCAGAGGAAGCTGAAAAAAATGCACGCATATTCATCGCAGTCTTGCAAAAACAATCGCGTTTAGTTCGTATAGAAAATTGGAATTATCATAAAAATGGTACCCTTGTGCTACTTTCAACGAATGGGGTGCCTATCTTAGATGCAAGCGGAAATCTGACAGGCTACCGAGGGTGTGATAAAGATATTACTAAACTCAGGCAGTACGAAGATGAGTTACTCAAACTATCCCGTGCCGTAGCACAAAGTCCCGCCTCAATCATGATGATAAATCTTAAAGAAGAGATTGAATTCGTCAACCCGAGATTTTCTGAACAAACTGGCTATGCAGTGGAGGATGTAATCGGGAAGCATCCAAGTTTTTTAAAATCAAACGAGACCCCCGTTGAAACGTACACTGAATTGACGGCGGCGCTTACCGCAGGCAATATCTGGCGTGGTGAACTGGTAAGCAAACGGAAAGACGGCAGTCTCTACTGGGAACTGGTATCAGTTTCTCCAATCCGCAATTCCCTGGGTGATATTACCAATTACTTGACAGTCAGTGAGGATGTAACTGAAAAGAAGATACTTATCGACAAACTCAATGTAGCCAAAGAACAGGCGGATGCTGCTAGTCGTGCGAAAAGCGAGTTCCTGGCCATTATGAGTCATGAGATCCGTACCCCCATGAATGGCGTAATTGGCATGTCAAATATACTTCTGGAAAGCGGTCTCCCCCCGGAGCAGCGAGAATACGCTGAGATCGTTTGCAGAAGTGGCGAAAACTTATTGGTGCTAATTAATGACATCCTTGATTTTTCAAAAATAGAATCCGGGAAGCTTGAGCTGGAGCAGATTGAATTTAATTTACAACAGGTTCTTGACGATATCAACCGTCTGTTGGCGTATCGGGCTGATGATGCCGGGCTTGAATTGACCTACCACATTGATCCGGAAGTCCCCACTTTTCTGAAGGGAGATCCTGGCAGGGTACGTCAGGTTGTTACTAATTTGGTCGGCAATGCCCTCAAGTTTACCCAGAAAGGTTCCGTTACCGTTACCGTATCACTTGTATCTGACAAAGAGGATGTTGCTATAGTCAAGTTCTCTATTGTCGACACCGGGATTGGCATACCGAAATCACGCATTTCTGCACTTTTCTCCCCATTTACCCAGGTTGACGCGTCCACCACTCGTAAATATGGAGGAACAGGTCTTGGGCTGGCTATTTGCAAACAATTAGCTGAATTAATGGGAGGAGAAATAGGTGTAACCAGCGAAGAGGAAAAAGGTTCCACGTTCTGGTTTACTTCCCGATTTGAGAAACAGATCGCTGAAGCCATAAGAGCAAAACAGACAGATGCAAGTTCACTTCAAGATAGTACTCTCCACGCTGTAAACAGACGAGATGACCTCGTTGCACGTATCCTTTTGGCTGAGGATAATCTTATCAACCAGAAAGTTGCACTGCATATGCTGAAAACGATCGGACACACCGTTGATGCAGTAGCAGACGGACGGCAAGCTGTGGAGGCACTCTCGAAGGCTGATTATGATCTAGTGCTAATGGACTGCATGATGCCTGTGATGAACGGTTACGAGGCGACAGCAAGCATCCGCGATCCAAACTCAAATGTGTTGAACCACGATATACCAATTATCGCTATGACCGCCAACGCTATGAAAGAAGATCGTGATAAATGCCTTGAATCCGGAATGGATGATTATGTATCGAAGCCGGTCAAAAAAAATGAGCTGTCTGCCGTTATTGATAAATGGCTTTCGTCGACGGACCCATTGCGAAGTAAAACTGTTGATGTCGGCAATAATTATCTGGATCACTTAAAAGGTCTTGCCTTGCTGTACGTTGAAGATGATGATGAAACACGTTTTCAATACAGCCAGTTCTTATCGCGTATGGTCGGCACACTGATAACGGCTAAAGATGGCGCAGAAGGCTTAGCTGCCTACCACGAGCATCTTCCGGACATTATCATTACCGATATCAATATGCCAATAATGGATGGGCTTGCCATGATAAAACAGGTACACACCCATAACAAATCGCTTCCGGCAATTGTCTTGTCAGCATTTGAAATATCGGAAGAGCAGAGGCAATCCGATGAGCTTGGTGATCTTAGGCATGAGATAAAGCCTATTTCCGGAACAAAGCTGAGGAAAGCCCTGTTGGAGTGCGCGAACGGTTTGGTGGGGTAAGACTTGAGCGGATCGGAGAAATACGGCTCATCACGCGGACAGCGGCGTATTCATCAACCACGGCCACTATTCTGCGCCTCTTATCCATGAGTTTCCTCCATCGCTTGACCGGATAAACCCATGACGCGTTTCATCTCTGCTATAAACTCTCGGGTGATAATTGGCTTCGATACATAACCATCAAAACCTTCACACAGAAATCGCTCCATATCACCACGCATCGAGTACGCTGTCAGGGCGATAACAGGCTGGTGGTTTGTTGTCCCCTGTTCTTTAGAGCGGATTTCGCGCAACGCTTCTTCGCCGTTCATGACCGGCATCTGGATATCCATCAAAATCAGATCGACCAACGCACCTTGGTGCAGCGCCGCCACTGCCTGCTGGCCATCGTGGGCAAATTCCACCGTCAAACCCAATTCCGAG
>CAIYZD010000206.1 GCA_903930585.1 uncultured Geobacteraceae bacterium
GAATTGTGTGCCGGCTGACGATCCTGAAGCATGGTTTAACAAGGGGATCGCTTTCATGGAGGCAGGTGATTATACTTCCGCTGAACGCTGTTTCCGCCAGGCACTGAACCTTGCGCCGCACTCCCTGGAAACCCTGCTGAATCTCGGTTATGCTCTGGATCAAGAGGGGCGCCGGGAAGATGCGCTCCGCTGTTATGAATCTGTTCTGGAACTCTCCCCCGAAAATGCCAAAGCCCGCTATAATCGAGCCGCTCACTTACTTTTTCTGGGTGATTTCATCAGCGGCTTTGCAGATTACGAGTTCCGTTTTGCAGCTATTCAGGGGGCGGATAATCGGACGTATGCACAACCCCGTTGGGACGGTTCGCCACTGTATGGTCGCAGTATTCTGGTGTATTGTGAACAGGGGTTGGGCGATGCCCTCATGTTTGTCCGTTTTGTGCCGCTTCTGGCCCGTGAGGGAGCACGGGTCATTCTTGAAACGCAGGAATCGCTGGTGTCCCTGTTACGTCTGATGGAAGGGGTGGCGGAGGTCGTTGTGAAGTCCTCCTGTCCACCTGTTACGGATGTTCATATCCCGCTCTTGAGCCTGCCGTTCATGTTTCATACCACATTTGAATCACTGCCGAACCAGATCCCCTACATCAAGCCACCCGAAAATGTGGTCAATCTCTGGCAGAGAAAACTTGATACGTCAGGCGCCTTTCGTGTCGGTATGGTTTGGGCCGGTAAGGAGAAACCGTATCCGCAACGCTCCTGCCCCCCCAGGTATCTCCTCCCTCTTCTGGGTCAGAATGGCGCGATTTTTTACTCTTTGCAGGTAGCAGAAAAAGATCGGTTTTCTCTCCCGGAAGAGTTTTTATCGCAGGTTGTTGACCTGACCGCCGATATCAGTGATTTCGCCGATACTGCCGCGTTGATTGCCAACCTTGACCTGGTGATTACTATTGACACTGCGGTTGCACATCTGGCCGGAGCGTTGGGAAAGCTGGTCTGGGTACTACTCCCGTTCGTGTTGGATTGGCGATGGATGGGCGATCGTTCCGATTCTCCCTGGTATCCCACCATGCAGCTCTTCCGGCAACCTCACAATGGAGATTGGTGTTCGGTAGTCGATGCGGTTGCCCGAAAGCTGAAAGAGACACTGGCTGAGCGTGCCGCGCAGGATGACCTCAATTCCGAAGACATGGAAGCCCGGTTTCAACGGGCACTGCAGTTACAGACAGAAGGTATGTACGACAGTGCCATAAATCTGCTGAGTGCCATGTGCGCTCAGCTCCCCGATGAACCGGCGATCTGGTACAATCTTGGGCGGGCGTATGACCTGTCCGGCCTGATGGTGAAAGCTGCCGAGAGTTATCGCCACGCTCTCCGGCTAACCCCCGGCACTCCCGCGATTTTATTCCGCCTGGGCGAAAACTGCCTGAAGCGGAATGCCGATGCCGAGGCGGAAGCATATTTGCGCAGGGCACTTGAGCAGATGCCGAATTCTATCGAAGTGTTATTGACGCTGGGAGAGGCGCTGGTCCGGCAGGACAATGTACAAGGTGCATTCGGCTGCTGCGACAACATGCTGGCAATCGACCCGGAAAACGTGGTGGCCAGATACAACCTGGCGTACCTGCAGTTGCGCAGTGGCGACTATCATGCCGGCTTTGCCAATTTCGAAGCTCGTCTGGCCAACAAGAGATTAAAGATTGATCTGCGCAGGTATCAACAACCGCGCTGGGATGGTTCACCCCTGAATGGCAGAAGTATACTGGTATTCGGCGAGCAGGGGATGGGAGATGTGATCCAGTTTGCCCGTTATCTCCCGCTGGTTGCCGAGCGAGGCGGAATAATTACTCTGGAGCTCGACCCGCCGCTTATTCCTCTGTTTGACCCTTTTCCGGGTGTTGTCCGGGTACTGCCCAAATCCGAAACACCACCCCTTACGGATGTTTATATCCATCTCCTCAGCCTGCCGTATCTCTTCGGCACAACGCTGGATACCGTCCCGCACCAGATTCCCTATATTGTCCCCGACGCGGTAAAAAGGGCCGGTTGGCAGAGCGCTCTTGCGGATGAACCTCTCTATCGTATCGGTCTGGTGTGGCGCGGGAGCCCCAATAACCCGATAGATCATAAACGCTCTTGTCCGCTAGCCATGTTCTCGCCGCTTGCCGCTTTGTCCGGAGTGCGGTTCTTCTCGCTGCAGGTCGGCGCCGGAATTGATGAGATTCCTTCAGCCGGCATTGAACTGGTTGACCATACCTCCCGGCTGAAGGATATGTCAGATACCGCTGCATTCATTGCCAACCTGGATCTGGTGATCGGTGTCGATACGGCGGTGATTCATCTTGCCGGGGCCATGGGAAAGCCGGTCTGGGTCATTGTGCCGCATGTTGCCGACTGGCGCTGGCTCGTGGGAAGCAGTTCTTCCGTCTGGTATCCGACCATGCGAGTGTTTTGGCGGGAACACCACGGTGACTGGGAGCACCCAGTCACGCAGGTCAGGGATGCGCTTTTACAGCAGGTTGGGGGAGGAGATGGCGCCAATGACTTTGAGTATATTGAAGCGTTGTACAACCAGGGGTGTCGTCTTAAGGAAGAGGGTGATCTTGCGGGGGCGGAATGCTGTTTCAGGCACATTGTCACCCTTGACCCTGATTTGCCGGATGCGCAGCATAGTCTGGGGGTCGTGTTGCACCTGCAAGGACGGCCCCGGGAAGCAATCGAACCGTACCGGATTGCCGTTGCTCTTGACCCCTGCTTTGTCAAAGCGCACTACAACCTGACAAACGCCCTGTTGCTCTGTGGCCGCTTCGAGGAGGCTCATGCCTCTGCGGTGACAACGATCCACTGTGATCCGATGTATGCCGACGCCCACTGGCTACTTGGCATGCTTTTACTGCAACGCGGCGATTTTCAAAATGGCTGGCGTGAATACGAATGGCGGTGGAAGGCAGATAATTTTCATGCGAAAACCCCTGATCTGGGCCGACCGAAATGGGACGGCTCACCGCTCAATGGGAGAAGCCTGTTAATCCATATGGAACAGGGACGGGGCGACATGATTCAGTTTGTCAGGTTTGTGCCGCTGATTGCCGCAACGGGGGGGAAGGTGCTGGTATCTGTGGTGCCGGAACTGGTATCCCTGCTGGAAAGTGTCGAGGGGGTCGCGTGCGTCGTCTCTCAAACGGATCCGCTCCCGGATTCTGATCTCTCTGCTCCCGTACTGAGTCTTCCCTACCTTTTACAGACGTCGCTCGAAACAATTCCGTGTACAGTCCCCTATCTCTGGCCGGGTCATGCGAAACGCGAGGAATGGCGGCGGCTATTCCCTGCCGATGGCCGCTTCAGGGTCGGCTTGGTCTGGCAGGGATCTGTTGCACACAGGGACGATCATAACCGTTCGTGTGCAGTGACCGACTTTCTGGCACTCGGTGATCTTGCCGGGATTGATTATTACAGCCTGCAGCTTGGTGCCGGTGGTGAACAGTGTAAGGATCTTCCGGCCGGCATGAAGGTTATCGATCTCACACATCGGATCGGTGATTTTTCCGACACCGCTGCGCTCATCCTGAACCTTGATCTGGTCATAGGCGTTGATACGGCTGTTGTCCATCTGGCCGGTGCGCTCGGCAAGCCGGTCTGGACGCTGCTGCCGTTCGTGCCCGATTGGCGTTGGCTTCTTGAGAGAGACGATTCGCCCTGGTATCCTACCATGCGGCTTTTCCGCCAAAACGTGCAGGGCGATTGGCACAGCGTCATCGACAGAGTACGGCAAGAGCTCTCTTTAGTACGTGCCGGTAAGGATTCTTTCGTACAGCAGGGTATCCGGCTGATGAAATCCGGGCGGATTATCGAAGCGGAGCAGGCTTTTTCCGCAGCAGTAACTGTTGATCCGGACAATGCGGAAGCTCATTGCAACAGGGGCGTTGCCCTCGGTGCAATGCAGCGATATGAAGATGCCATCGACAGTTACCGGAGTGCTTTGTCACGCAAGCCTGATTACATTCAACCGCTGTTCAATATGGGTAATGCCTGCCTGTCTCTTTGCAACCCCGATGGGGCCCATGCCTGCTATGAACGTGTGCTGAAGGTGCAACCCGATTTTGTGCCGGCACATCTCAGCCTCGGAGACCTGGCGAAGTCTCGGCGGGACAACGAACTGGCCCGGACTCACTATCAAAACGCGCTTTCCATCGATCCCTCCTGTGTGGATGCCGTTCAGGGGATTGCCGAAACGTATCAGGCAGAAGAAAAGTTTGAAAGGGCGATATGTTTTTATCGCACGGTATTGGCACGTGAGCCGGGTCGAGCCGGGACCTGGAATCTCCTGGGTACGATGTACCAAAGTCTGGAAGAACATGGAAAGGCGGAGCAGTGTTATCGTCAGGCTTTGACGCTGCTTCCGGATCGCACTGTGGTACTTAACAATCTTGGAGTGGTGTTGAACGGTCAGGGGCGAATTGAGGAGGCAATTGCCGTTTACCGCCATCTGCTTGAAGTTGACAACGGTTATGCCGATGGACACTGGAATCTGGCGGTCGCGTTGCTGGCGGTGGGGAGCTATCCGGAAGGGTGGCAGGAGTACGAATGGCGTTTCCTGAAAACGAATCCGGTTGCGTCGCGGAATTTTACTCAGCCCCGTTGGGACGGTTCACCGCTGCAAGGTAAGACGATATTGCTGCATTCCGAACAGGGATTTGGCGATACCATCCAGTTTGTCCGCTATGCACGGCTTATGGCGCAACGTGGTGATCGGGTAATCATTGAATGCCAGATGCCGGCTCTGAAACGGTTGCTCTGCTCCCTGAATGGCGTCGCCGGGATCGTGGTTGCCGGTGAGCCTCTCCCCCCCTTCGACTGCCATCTGCCGCTGATGTCGCTTCCGCTGCTGTTTGGAACAACGCTGGATTCCATGCCGTCGGACATCCCGTATCTTGCCGCGGAGTCAGCCGATGTTGAAATCTGGCGCCAACGCCTGGGGCCGACTCCGCTATTACGGGTCGGCCTGGTCTGGTTTGCGAAGCAGAGCCAGGTACTTAACCGCAAACGCTCGTGCCGGTTGGAGTTGTTCGCGCCGTTATGGACCGTTCCGGGAGTGGAGTTTTTCAGCCTCCAGATAGGTTTGGGAGCGGAACAGTTGTCGGAATGCGGTACAGGTTGCGGTATACGGGATTTAACCGATCATATTTCCGATTTTGCCGACACAGCCGGTTTTATCGCCAACCTTGATCTGGTTATTACCATTGATACTGCTGTTGCCCATCTGGCGGGCGCGCTTGGCGTGAAGACCTGGGTTATTCTTCCCTATGCTGCGGAGTGGCGGTGGTTGTGTCAGCGCCATGACAGTCCCTGGTATCCAACCATGCGACTTTTTCGCCAGCCGTGTGCAGGGGACTGGCCCGGATTGCTGGCAGCTGTTGCCGGAGCTTTAGACGACTCCGTACAGGATAAAGCAAAGCGAGTAAAGAAAAGCGTACCCCACCCGGAATTGCTGGTAGGCCTTGCCTGGTCCGGGCGGCAGGACAACCCGCTCAATTGCAAGCGGAGTTGTCCTGCCGCTGCCTTGACACCACTGTTTGACATACCGGGTATTACCTTTGTAAATCTGCAGATGGGATTATCGGATGGTGAGGACGCGCATCTGATTGACTTCAGGGAGCAGATTCACGATTTTGAGGATACGGCAGCCCTGATGGCCAACCTGGACCTGGTGATTTCGATCGATACGTCGGTTGCGCACCTTGCCGCGGCTTTGGGGCGGCCGACGTGGGTGCTTCTTTCCTGCGTTGCTGACTGGCGCTGGATGCTGCACTGCGGGGATAATCCCTGGTATCCGGGTGTACGGTTTTTCCGGCAGCCGGACCATGGTGATTGGGAAAGCGTTATTCAGGAGGTGGCGTGTTGTCTGTCTCAATTCCGCGGCAATGGCAAGAGTCGGCATGGTGAGGAGATGACGGCCTCCGCTTGTCGCGGGCTTTCCGGGGAACGTCACGTGCTGGAACAGCAGCTGGAACGTAATCGGGAAATTGCGCGATTACAGATGTTTTCTCCCGATGCTCATTTGAATGTGGGAGCGACCCTGGCGCTTCTGGGCAAGCATGCTGAAGCGGTACTCTCTTTCCGGCGTGTGCTTGAGCTTTCTCCTGAACATGTTTCCGGCCATCTTGACCTGGCGTATTCTCTTCTGGCTCTGGGTGAATATGCCGAAGGGTGGCACCATTTCGAATGGCGGTTACGGAGGATTTTGCCCGGTCAACTCCCGCCGTGGCAACTGCTTCGGCCTGAGGAAACGGGTGCCGGTGCAAGCTGCGGTACCACGGTACTGGTACATTGTGAACAAGGTTATGGCGATACCATCATGTTTTCCCGATTTCTGCCTCTCCTTGCGAGAGCCGGTTACGAGGTTATCGTTAGCTGTCAACCGCCACTGGCTTCGCTGGTAGCCTCAGTCAGCGGTGTCAATCGGGTGATTTTGCATGGAGAATTGCTCCCCCGATGCGATCGGCAGGTGCTGTTGCTTACTCTTCCTTTTCTGTTTTCAGCGACGCTGGAAACTTTGCCGGCGGATATTCCATATATCCATGCGCGGAAAGAGCTGAAAGAAGCGTGGAAAGCCAGGATAGAAGAGAAATTGGCAGCAAGTTACATTTTTCCCTAAAGTGTTTCCGGCAAAAGTCGATATGTTAGGTAAGCGCAGAAAGCGCAACCGGTTAATCCGGTAAAACCCAGAAAGGAGCACCACCATGGCAATCTCAGACATCTCCCTTACCTCGGGCATGAGGAACAACCTCCTTGCTCTCCAGAAAACATCC
>CAIYZD010000207.1 GCA_903930585.1 uncultured Geobacteraceae bacterium
ACTATTACCTGGAAACGCCTGAAGAACGAGGCCTTGGTTACATTATCATTCGATGCAACCCTTGTTAGTTCACTGCACCCTTTAATAAGCAATGCTCAATTTCCCCTCACATCAGTTCCAGCCAAGGAACGACTCTATCTGCAATCATCAGAGCAGGTGCAGAGTGGTTCTTCGGCTATAAAATCCAAAGCGAGAGAACTGACCGCCGGTGCACACAGCGAATATGACGCGGTCACGGCTATTATGCGTTATGCAGCCAATCAGATTACCTACTCATACAACCCGAAACAGTATGATGCCCTCTATTCCCTGAAGACAGGGGATGGAAACTGCCAGAATTACGCCCATCTGGCGTTGGCGCTGCTGCGTGCGTCGGGGATTCCTGGGCGGGTAGTCGGCGGTTACACCTTGAAAGAAAAATGGAAAGTCCCCGCCGGACCAGGAAAAACAATCATATATGGAGGAGAACAGGGTGGACATGCCTGGCTGGAGATCTGGTTTCCTGATTTGGGCTGGCTTCCATATGATCCCCAGGAGTCGCAACAGTTTATCTCCACCCGGCACATCAAGGAAACTCATGGCTTACAGGTTAAGGATATTGCCAGCAATTGGCGGAGCACACTCCCGGTTCCTAAAATGACGGAGCAGACTAGTGCTGAATATGTGACCGACCGAGCGGAACTGACGTTCAAAGGGGAAACTGCCGGACCCAAAAGGTATGTTGTCAGTAATTTGGTAAAGCGTAATGAATCAGCATCTTCTATTGATGAACCTATTGTAAAGTCGCAACCGGTAAAACCGCACCCCAAGCCTGAAAAGCCAAAACAGAAAGTTAAACCTCCCGTAAAACCATTGACTTCAAAGAATCCACCCCCATCAAGCGACGTTGTTTTCGGTAATACCCAGTTCCCCGATGTGGTTGCGCTGTACAATACTATTGGCGACACCGGTTCCCCGTCGTATTCCAGAGAAACAGCTGAATATGTCACCTCCAGCGACATTTATGCCCAGGCTTTTACGCTTGATCGCGACATGATCATGAAATCGTTTGGTCTCGCCATGAAAAAGTTTGGCGGTAGCGGCTCAGTATATATCGACATTGTTGCAGATGATAATGGCAAGCCGGGTTTGGAGGGAGTACGATCTCTACCGGTCGATCTGGACAAGATCAAGAAGACGCCCGGATATGCCTGGGTTGATTTCCATCTGGCCGTATCCGATGCGCGATTTAAACCGGGCAAGTACTGGATTGTGTTACGCCATTCCGGTGATGCGGTGATGAATTGGTTTTATACGCCGGGCAAGCGCTACGGTGGCGCGGACGATACCCGTTCCACCGCGAAAGGATGGGAGTGGGAGGATATACTGACGTATGAATTTGTGTTTCGGGTGAAGGGGAAGGGTGGGGGAAGTTGATCGAAGGCCAAGGTAGTATTTCAATTGCCTGCATTATGTTCTCCTGGATATGCCCAGATATATTCTATTGAGAGGTTAAAGAATGGTCCTGCAAAGGTTTCTTGCAATAATGCTTTTATTTTTTATCTGCAATTCTAGCACTATCAGCAATGCGGCAGACATTAAAAAAACACTTGAAGCGGACTC
>CAIYZD010000208.1 GCA_903930585.1 uncultured Geobacteraceae bacterium
AACCACCCTGTGTCAGACTGTTGTTAAAAAGCTCCAGAACCCGCTCCTTGAGTGGCTGGTTGAAGTAAATCATAACATTGCGGCAGAGAATCACGTTCATCTCGCCAAAATCCGCGTCAACGGCCAGATTGTGTGCTGCAAAGACAATATTTTCCCGCAGCGAGGGGTTTAAAATGACATGACCATACCTGGCTGTGTAGTAATCGGAAAACGAAGCTTTACCTCCAGCATGCTGATAGTTTTTGGTAAAACTCTGCATATCCTTAAGCTGATAAATCCCCTTCTGAGCTTTGCGGATCACCTCTTCGTTGATGTCGGTGGCATAGATGCGGAAGCGCCCCTTTAGACCCTCTTCCAGAAGCAATATCGCCATAGAATATGCTTCTTCCCCGGTGGCGCACCCGGCATGCCATATTTTTACAAATGGATAGGTTTTCAGGTGAGATACGACCTGTTTCCTGATTGTCTTAAAAAATGCCGGATCGCGGAACATCTCGGTAACATTTACCGTTATCCCCCGCAACAGCGTATCGAACAGGGCATGTTCCCTCAGCAGGCGTGACTGGGCAAGCGACAGCGTGGCAAAACCGGAACCGATCAGCCACTGGGTCAACCGCCGCCGGAGTGAGGCTTCAGCGTAATCCCTGAAATCGTACCCGTACACCTGATAGATACCCTCCATCAGAAGTTTTATTTCAACGTCAATAAGTTTATCGTTCTTCATGCTAAATCTTCATTGAATCTGCAACGGCCGACGAATACAGCCAAACCCGCAGCAGCGAAAACAGCTTCTCCATATCCAGCGGCTTGGTAATATAATCACTTGCCCCGGCTTTCAGGCACTCCTCACGATCCCCCTTCATCGCCTTGGCGGTCAGCGCAATAATCGGCAGCTCACGAAAGCGGGAATCCTTCCTGAGGATGCGCATCGCCTCATAACCGTCCATTTCCGGCATCATGATATCCATCAGTACCAGATCGATACCAGGGTGCTCATCCAGTTTTTTCAGTGCTTCGCGGCCGTTTTCTGCTTCTATGATGATAATATCCTTTTTCTCAAGAGCGCTGGAGAGGGAATAGATATTGCGCATGTCATCGTCTACGATGAGCACTTTTTTGCCCCCGAGCATGGCCTCTTGATCGAGGGCGGTTCGGATCATCCGCTGTTTGTCAGGATCAAGCGAAGTTTCCACCACGTGCAAGAACAGTGTTACTTCATTCAAAAGCCGCTCCGGACTCTTGGCCCCCTTGACAATGACGCTCTTGGCATAGTGGTGCAGCCTGGCCTCATCCTCGCGGGTCAGATCCCGGCCGGTGTGAATAATGACCGGAATGCTGTGATCCGGGTTCAGTCTTCTCAGCTCATCCAGCGGCTCGAAAGCACCGATGTCCCCCAGTCCAAGATCAAGCACGATGCAGTCAAACTCCTCACCGGCAAGAAGCCTGGTTGCGTCGGCGCCGGATTCGGCAACAGTTATGGCGATATTCGGATCTTCAAGCAGGGCAATCATCGCCGTAACCTGAGTCGGGTCATCTTCAACTATCAGCAGTTTTTTCACGGTTTTTTCTATGACGGTATCGAGGGTACCGAACAATGTATCCAATTGTTCGCTGCTGACCGGCTTGGTGACAAAACCGACGGCCCCCATACCCATCGCCTTCTGCCGCTCTTCCAGACATGTAATGAAATGAACCGGTATGTGCCGGGTTTTCGGGTTGTCCTTCAGAGTCCGCATAACCCCCCAGCCGTTGATATGAGGCAGCATGACATCCAGAATGATCGCGCTCGGCTGATGACGCTCGGCAAGGATTATGCCGCTCTCCCCTTCGGCTGCGACCAGCACCTGGAACCCCCTCCCACGCACCATATCGACAAGTACCCCGGCGGTGGTCAGGTCATCTTCGATAATCAGGATGCTCCGACTCCCCTCCGTAATCACACCACGGTCATCAGGCAGCGGTGCCGGATGAGGTTCGAGGTTTTTATCCACCGTTGTCTGACTGGTCTGATTTTTCTGACTGATCGGACTGATCTGAATTGTCCGATCAGTCCGATCTGCCTGAATTGCCTGATCTGTCCGACTGAGCGGCAGATATAGCGTAAAAGTACTCCCGGTGCCCAGTTCGCTGATCAGGGTTATGTCGCCCCCCATGGAGCGGGCAAGCTGGAGTGAGATGGAAAGCCCGAGGCCGGTGCCGCCGTAGGTGCGGCTGGTACTGCCGTCAGCCTGCTGGAAGGCGTTGAAGATGAGTGATTGTTTGTCAGGAGAAATACCGATGCCGGTGTCGCTGACGGCAAAGGCTACGGCAGCGGATTTGAGAGGGTTCTCGGCTTGGCTTGGTGTGTAGGCATGCAGTGCAACCGACCCCTTGCCGGTAAATTTGCAGGAGTTCGACAATAGGTTTTTCATCACCTGCAAGGCTCTCTGGCCGTCAGTGCTGATGGTTTCAGGGGCAGAGGCGTCGATGGTTACGGTAAAATCTATCCCCTTGTCCCTGGTTATCGGATTGAAGACCGTTTCAAGTCGCGCGCAGATATCCCGAACGGTCTCATTTTCAAAATGGAACTCCATATGACCCGATTCGATTTTTGAAATGTCGAGAATATCGTTGATCAGGTTAAGCAGATCCCGACCGGCGCCGTTGATAGTTGCGGCAAACTCGACCTGTTTTGCGGTCAGGTTACCCTCATTATTATCTTTAAGCAGGCTGGAAAGAATCATCAGGCTGTTCAAAGGAGTGCGCAGTTCATGGGACATATTGGCCAGAAAATCGGATTTATAGGTGCTGATCTGTTCCAAAGCCTCAGCTTTTTGCAGG
>CAIYZD010000209.1 GCA_903930585.1 uncultured Geobacteraceae bacterium
ATTGTTTATGTAGTGCAAGATACTATCTAAGTACAATTCCTTTTGTCCGATTTATCCCGGTACATCCTCTTGTCACTCAGCTGTAATGCTTCTGCAAGCTGATCTTTATTTTTCGCGGAGGCAATACCAAATGCGATACTCACCTGGCCATTGATTACTTCCGGACAGCACATAACCCTCTTGACCGCTTCCTCGGCAATTTTCTTGTCCGTCCCCGGGAGGAGAACCGTAAACTCATCTCCTCCGATTCGGGCGACGATGTCCTCGATCCTGAATATTCGCAAAATAATCCGGGCCGCCATACGGATCAGAGTATCTCCCGCTTCGTGCCCGAGAGTGTCATTAATTTTTTTTAAACCATTTACATCCGCCATTACAATACTCACGGGAAACTTCATACTCTGGGCAAGCCGTTCCAACTCTTCATCAAAAAATGCCCGGTTATAAAGGCCGGTCAAAACATCGTGAGTACTATCGTAACGGAGTTTGGCTTCTACTTCCTTGAGACTGGTAATATCATTGGCAATACCGATGATCCCGATTACAATTCCGGTGTCATTGAAGATCGGCGTTACAACCTTTTCCAGGAACTGGACCTTCCCTTCAAGATCAACAAGAGACTCTTCGGAATATGAGCGCGTACCGGTTGCCATGGCTTTTATTGAATCATTTTCATATTTTTCGGCACGTTCAGGTGGATAAATATCATAATCACTCTTCCCTACCAAATCCTTGGGCGCCCTATTGATCGCTTTACCGAATGGATCGTTTACCGCGATATACCTCCCACCTCTATCCTTAAGCCAGGCAACATTAGGGATATTGTCAAGAATGGCCTGCTGCTGCCAGATAACCTCACTGATCCGCTCTTCCGCCAACCGGCGTTCCGTAATATCTTCCATGGCAACGAGAATAATGTGCGACCCGATATTTTTCCGAAAAATCTCCCGGGCGTTAAGCAGAATAACCTTATGACCGATACCCTGAAAATCATGCTCAACTTCATACCCATTGAACACGGTTTCGTGGGGAAGGATCTCTTCAAAAAGCACCCGTAATTTAGGAATATCCCATTGCCGATTACCGACATCATAAATATATTTTCCGATTGTCTCCTCGGGAGTCACTCTGAATGTTTCGTAGAAATTGGTGTTGGCGGTAAGGATCTTCAAGTCGGAACTCAGCACCACAAGTGGCCGGCGTACTGTTTCCACAATGTTTTCGGCATATTCACGAGCATCCTGAATTTCCGTTTCCAGCTGTTTGCATTTACCCGTTGCAATCTCAAGTTCGGCACACCGTTTTCGAAGCAGGGTGACCTCATGTATTAATGCCGCTTTGGTTTTTTTGTCTTTGTTCATAAAGGCCCTGCTTTTAAATTGGTAAGGGCGTACCGCAATACGCCCTTACATAGTGAATAAAACGCGTTCCTTGCCGCAGTGCTGTGACCTACACAACCCTGCGCCCTTGAATGATACGAACCAGCACCACTATGATTGCAATTACCAGCAGAATATGGATCAGACCACCCATGGTGTATGAAGTAACGATACCCAACAGCCACAGCACGATCAGAACGGCACAGATTGTCCACAACATAACGTTCTCCTTCTTTTACTTTAGTAACTCGAAACGTATTACTCTTATTTTTTCTTGCTGTACAATTCCGCCTTTATTTCATCAAGTGCAGATATAACCGGCTGTAGCGAATTTTTTAACAGATCCAGTTCCTGGACGGTTTTATTCGCAACGGGGGTTATTGACTCGATACCTTTCGGGGTCAGGTCGTTGGAAAGATATTTCTGAATTTCCCTCAGGTTGGTAAGGTAATTATGATATGTGCCTTTGATTCCTGCGCCCGCTTTCGGTACCTGGGCATAGATTTCCGCCAGTTTGCTGCGTCGATCTTCGCTCAGTTCGCGAATCTCCGGGTTTGTAAAAGCATCACCCTGTTTTTCCCACTCTCCAAAATACTCTGCGCTATGCGACTTCATTTCATCCAGCCTTTTAAGAACTCTGTTTCCCTCGTTATCAAGCTTGGAAAGATGATCAGAGTAGTTATTGAAACTTTTTTTCAGATCCGGCTCTCCTGCCTTGACAACAGAGTCGAGAGATACAGCCGTAGCATCAATCTGAACAATGAATTTCCGTATTTCGTTGTCCACATCTTGTATGGAGGTAGAAGCTTTAACTGATCGGTCCATCCCGGTAGTGGCACACCCGCCGAGAAAAGAGGCGGTCCCGAGTAAACACGTGGTGTAAATGGCCAGCGAGTAATTTCTGAAATTCATGGAGTTCTCCTCTAGTAATACTGTTAAGTGGTTATTGTGGCAGCACATCCCTCTTTTCTACTTATCCATAAACGAAACCACGTCATAAGGTCATTCAGTGTCTAGCAAATCACCCGCCAAAAACTGTAGAAGGACATGAATGTTATTTTTTGTTTAATAACAGGTAATTAGGTCACAAAAGAGGGCTAAGGAGAAATATGGCTAAAATTATTAGACCTCAATATGTGGTGGAACCTCAACATATGGAGGAATATCTGAGGGAGGTGGACATCAAAGTACATTTGTTTTATTTTAAAAATATTGTACACTGAAAAAAGTTTACATATGTTCATAAATATCATGCAATAAATTTAACCGTGAGGTGACCTGACATGTGCTCACTTAAAATGGCTGGTGCTCTCTTATTGATCCTGCTGTTTTTTCCGGTTAAAAGCCGGTGTGAACAGCTTGCCGCCGTCACGCCTGATATTACCGACTTTGAGCAACTAATGAATACCGAAGTCACCTCTGTCATCGGAGCGAGCAAATATCTGCAGGACTTTGCAGATGTACCGGCGTCGGTTACCATTGTTTCCCTTGAAGACATTCACAGGGGGGGCTACCGCACCTTAGCTGAAGTTCTCAACTCTGTACGGGGCTTCTACACTACCTACAACAGATCCTACAGTTTTGTTGGACTACGTGGCGTTAGCCCTCTGGGAGATTATGGCACTCGTCTGTTGGTACTTGTTGACGGCCACCGCTTGAACGACGCGGTCTTTGAACAAGCCCCCATAGGCAGCGACTTCCCGGTTGACCTTGATCTTATCGATCGTATCGAAGTAATCCGCGGTCCAGGTTCCTCGCTCTATGGTACCAATGCATTCATGGGAGTTATTAATGTCATTACTCGCAACGGCAATACTATCAAGGGAGGCGAAACATCTGCCTCTGGCGGCAGCTATGAATCCGGAACCGGACGAATCACCGGAGGCGGAAAATTTTCGAACGGAGTAGATCTGCTTATGTCCGGCAGTTATCGAGATCGTGCCGGTAAACAGCACATCTATTTTCCGGAGTATGGTGCTACCAACAATGGAATTGCTCTGGGCCTGGACGGAGAAAAATCCTGGGATCTTCTGACGAAACTTGCATGGCGGGATGTTTCTCTGCTCCTGCTGCACCAGACCAGGGACAAGACCATCCCCACAGCTTCTTTTTCGTCGATCTTTAACGATCCGGGCGAAAAAGCCAGTGATCGCCATACAGTTGCGGGTCTCAGTTATAGTGGACACGGCGACTGGGCCAACCTGAACGCCCGTCTTACGTATAATCGTTACGAGTACGACGGCGACTACCCATTGGACTACGCCGGTATTCGCACCTTGAACCGGGATGCGACCATAGCCGAATGGATCGGTAGCGATGTGTATGCATCCAAATCACTCGATAATCATCTGGTAACGCTTGGGATGGAGTCTCGCTGGCAGTTCAGCGAACAACAACGTAATTTCGATGTTGCTCCGGTACCAAAATCAGTATTGGATGACAACCACCGGAACACCGTCCAAGGCTACTATATTCAAGACGAATATCACATTCACGCCAATCTTATTCTTAATGCCGGTCTTCGCTTTGATCACTATGACAATTTCGGTGGCACAACCAATCCAAGAGTTGCCCTCATCTGGAAACCACAGACCAGTACGGTGCTACGCCTTTCTTATGGAGAAGCTTTTCGTGCCCCTAACGCATATGAACATTATTATAGTGACCACGTTGCAATCAAGGGAAACCCAAACCTGAAACCGGAAAAAATTCGCACGGTGGAGTTTGGGTGGGACCAGTTTATCGGCAATAACTTCAAAACGTCAGCCACTGTCTATTACACGCGCATTATGGATATGCTTGAACAAGTTGTTGACCCGGTTGACAGCATGAACGTATTTATGAATTCCGGCCAACATGAGTCAAAAGGGATCGAATTGCAAACTGAGGGAAAATGGGAAAACGGCTACAGCGGAAAGATAAGTTACTGTTACCAGAAAAGTGAACATACCCTGGCAAATTCGCCAAATCACCTGATTAAGGGTTCTCTGACTATTCCTCTCCCCCTGGAAAAAAGTTTTGCAACCGTGGAGACACTCACCACCAGTTCTCGATTAAATACGTACGGGAACTCCATTTCCGGCGCTACAATCGTCAACGTGACACTGCTCAATCATGATCTGTTAAATGGTTTAGAGCTCTCTGCCTCGGTTTACAACCTGTTTGACACCCATTATGCCGACCCGGTCGGCTCAGAGCAGACCAACAGTCTTTCGGAAACGTTGCAGAGCATCCGGCAGGATGGCGTTACTTTCCGTATCAAGGGCACATACAGGTTCTGACATGCAACAAAGACCCTTTTTCATAACGATGCTTCTCATTTTGTGGATTATTGTGACCTACGGGGTAAGCTGTGCTGAAACGCCTCAGGAGTTCAAGGTTAAGGCAAGCTATTTATTGAATATGCCGAGATTTGCCGATTGGCCTGCATCAACCTCCGGAAACCAGTCTTTCAAGATTTGTACTATTGGAGAAACGCCACTGTTTGATCTGCTTGTGTCTATGAAAGATCTTCGGATAAAAAACCACCCGGTACTTGTTTTGTCAATTAATGAAATAGCCCAGGCTAATGAATGTCAGGTACTTTTCATCGCAGCTTCGGAGCGGTACCGCCTGCAACGGCTGTTGCCGGAAGCCCATAAACTAAAGATTATGACCATCAGTGATATGCGTGACTTTTCAAAACTGGGCGGAATAATTGCTTTGGTTTCAGTCAACAATCGGATCACGTATGATTTAAACCTGGTGACGGCACGCTCAGCCGGTATCACATTCAATAGCCAGATTCTCAAATTGGCTAACGATGTGATTAACTGATAATGGTGAAACATGACATGGTCTAAACGCATATTTCGATTTTCTCATACATTACTTGGCCAGCAACGACTGGCAATCATGCTGGTCTGCACTATAGTTCTCTGTATATCTCTCGGCAGTTCCATGATCTACGAATACATATCATTCACCCATGACAGCAGAACAAGACTAGGTGCTTTGGCAGACATTATTGCTGCCGAAGTTTCCGCAGCACTGGTTTTTGGTGACAATACGGCTATTGAAAAGAGCCTGCAGTCCCTGAACGCCGACCCCAGCATCACCTATCTGATTGTACTGAATGATCAGGGGAAGGTCGCTGCCCAATATGTACGGCAGGATTTACCACAGAAACCATCCGATATCGAACAACGACTGGCGCAAATCAGAAAAAGGATCAATACATCTATACATAAATTTAGCCTGGAAGTGAGTCGCCCCATCATCCACGACGGAGAACAATTGGGAATAATTCTGCTTGAGCTGGACAGCAGCCTTTTTCTTAAGAAACTGCTGGTCTCCTTCGGTATCGGTATTGTGATCCTTTTATTCTCTATGGTCGGTTCCTACCTGCTTTCAAGGCGACTGGGACAGATCGTGACCTATCCACTTCTTTCTCTGACAAACATTATGGAAGAGGTGACCAGTACGAAAGATTACCGATTGCGGGCTGAAGTGAGTGATATAACGGAACTTGCACGCCTTGCAGAAGGATTTAATGAGATGCTGGTTGAGATTTCTAATAGAGATGATGCGTTGCTTGAACGTCAAGAGCGCCTGCACCGTCAAGCAAACTACGATACGCTGACCGGCTTGCCAAACCGCACACTCTTCAATGACCGGCTGGCCCAGGCTCTGCGGCGAGCCGAACGAACCAAGGAGACTCTTGCCGTTCTGTTCATAGACTTAGATGATTTTAAATTAATAAACGATGCTCATGGTCATAGAGTGGGTGACTTGCTGCTAGAGGAGGTTTCGCGGCGACTGAATAAAGATACGAGGGCCGATGATACTCTGGCCCGTCTTGGTGGAGATGAATTTACCATATTCTTACAGGGTGTAAAATCTGCAGAAAATGCGTTGCAGGTAGCACGAAAACTTCTCAACGCCCTGTTGAACGTATTTTTGCTTGATGACAAACAGATGTACGTTTCAGCCAGCTTCGGTATCGCACTGTTTCCCGACCACGGCAACAGCGCAGAAGTACTGCTAAAAAGTGCCGATGCCGCTATGTACGTGGCCAAGCAGAAGGGGAAGAACTATATTGAGCTGTTCACTCATGCACTATATTATAAGGCTTCTGAACGTCTGAGCCTGCAAGGAGATTTACACCGGGCACTGGAAAACGGGGAATTTGTTCTGCACTACCAGCCCCGGGTAAATCTGCAAAATGGAGACATGAGTGGTGTTGAAGCACTGGTTCGCTGGCAACATCCCGAGAGAGGATTGGTTTCGCCACTTACCTTTATTCCGCTGGCAGAAGAGACCGGGTTGATTATGGAACTTGGGGAATGGGTGTTAAAAGAAGCCTGTAGACAAATGCAGCACTGGCATAGAAAAGGTATTCTTGTCCCTCGTGTTTCTGTAAATGTTTCGCCTCTGCAGTTCCGACGCCAGAACATTGTTGAACTGGTTAAATCCACTTTAACTTCCACCGGGCTCAGCGTCCGATCTTTGGAACTTGAAATTACCGAGAGCGCCTTAATGGATGACATAAATCAAGCAATAGAGACCCTGAAACAATTACAACAATTGGGAGTGCATATCAGCATTGATGACTTTGGCACCGGTTACTCATCGCTCAGTCATCTCCGCAGCCTGCCGGTCAATACCTTGAAAGTGGACCGGTCTTTTGTTATGAATGCCCATATATCCGATGAGGATGCCCAGATTCTGGAAGCGATCTTCGCCATGGCGCACAGTCTTAACCTTGAAATAGTGGTTGAAGGGATTGAATGCGAAGAACAGCACAATTTGCTTCGAATGAAGACCAGTTGTGAAGTCCAGGGATACTACTACGCCCGTCCAATGCCTGCGGCTGATCTGGAAGTATTGCTGTTTGAGCAAACCATGACGGTTGCTCCACGTAATCCGGACCCGGGCGTTTTCCCCATACTATAGCAGCAAAAAGGGCACCTCGAAAAATGGCATTGTACTGCTGCTTTACATATACACCATTACTTTCATCGACACGGAGCCGTCCAAAGTCATAAACGGAATGGCAACACCTTTACATTGAACACTGATGGACGGGTCGTCGGATTGGGAAGGTTCGGTAATCGCACGAAGTTGTCCGGCCACAATCAGGGGCAAGCCGAGAGCAACATTCCCGCAGACTGAGTGGTTCGTCTTCACCGCACCGGCAATATTGTTCGCCAGCTCTCCGATAGCATCGGATATATCGTTATCATCCGGATCGTCGGCCATGAGCATCTGTTGAGCCACCAGACGTGCCGTGCTCCGGTTCGCCGCGATAATGATGTACCCTACCCGGTCGCCGCCAATGCCGACGATTCCGGTAACATCGGAACCGAGAGTGTCGATTTTCTTTTCTACCTCACCCGACAGCAAGTCGATGTTCATGTATGACTTGAACGTTTCAATGGTTGCAGTTACTACCGTCGCCAAAACGTCATCAAATGAAAACCCTGCCATATGATCCATCTCCATTTCCGTTGATATGTTGCTCCACCGGTGCGTCCCGATCACACCGGCACAAAATATCACACCGAAGGTGAAGATACAATATATTGTCGTTTACCGGAAAAGCCGGGAATAAATCGCAATCCGCTTGAAAAGCCAAACGATTATAGTATAATCTGGCTGGAATATCTTGGTTAACATCGTTGAGGTATTTATGACGTCCACGATTCATCCTCATACCATTCTCGTTGTGGATGACGAAGAACTGGTTCTTTCTGTTATCACTTCGATGATTGAAGTAATCGGACATACGGCGGTCACCGCCTTAAACGGTTTCGACGGGCTTGACGTTTTTCTGCGCGTAGCTCCCGAACTGGTGCTTACCGATCTGAATATGCCGATAATGCACGGGTTGGTGTTCATCTCCCGGCTCAAAGAGCTGAATCCGGACATCCCGATTGTCGTCATGTCCGGTACCAACAATCTGCAGTATGCAATAGAAGCGATCCATCTCGGGGCATGGGATTACATAAATAAACCGGTTACCATCGACAGTCTCGGTATCGTTCTGCAACGGGTTTGCGAACGAATGAGGCTGATTGCCGAAAACAAGGCATATCAGGATAATCTGGAAGAACTTATCGGTAAGCGGACTCTTGAACTGCAGGCAGTTCTCAAGCAGGCTGAAACCGCCAATCAGACAAAAAGCGCATTTTTGGCCAACATGAGTCACGAATTGCGGACACCCCTGAATGCCATTATCGGTTTCAGCGACATCCTTCTTAAGAAACGGTTCGGACCGTTAACCGAAGACCAGGAAGAATACCTCGGCTACGTTCATCGCGGGGGACAGCATCTCCTTGAATTGATAAACGACATCCTCGATCTTTCGAAAGTTGAGGCGGACAAGATGGAACTCTGCCTTGAAGTTTTCAGTTATTCGGAGCTTCTCGATTCGATTGTCGTGCTTGTCAAGGAGCAGGCGCAGTTACGCGGTGTCTCTGTCCGGGAGCAGTTCGTTCAAAATGCTCCGATATTGATGACCGGTGACAAGCGAAAATTGAAACAAATCGTCTTCAACGTGCTGGCCAACGCCGTAAAATTTACTCCTCACGGGGGTGCGGTCACCGTCAATCTCTCAACAATACCGAACAATACGCTCCTTTCAGCAGTTTTTCGAGCCGGATTGATTCCGGATCAACTCGACCGTACCCTGTGCGAATATGCACTTGTCGCAATTTCCGATACCGGAATAGGAATCAAGGAGGAGGATCTGGAGCGGATCTTCAATCCGTTTGAACAGGTGGATAACTCGGTAACCAGAGAGTTTGAGGGCACCGGACTTGGCCTCGCCCTGACCAGAAAACTTGTTGAAATGCATGGGGGAACTATTTGGGCGCACAGCGATGGGATAGGGAAAGGGAGTACATTTAATGTGCTGTTACCGGTAACCGCCTCCCCTGCGAATGCCAACTGAACCGGGAGGGGATATGGAAATCCCGAAAACCGTGTTGATTTGTGACGATAAGTTCATGAATCGAAAACTGGTGATAGCCATGCTTACCGGGTTGCCCTACCAGGTAATCGAAGCGACCTGCGGGCAGGACTGCCTGCAGCGCATGGATACTGCCGGCGATACGGTCGATATTATTCTGCTTGATATCAGCATGAAGGATATCAACGGTATTGATGTGTGCCGGGAACTGCGCAACAAGCCATACGGTGCACACATTCCGATTGTAGCCTATACCGCAAACGCCATGTCGGGTGAGCGCGCGAAATTCATTGAAGCCGGTTTCAATGAGGTTCTGATCAAACCTATCGTGGAAGAAGAACTGCTGTTGGTTTTGGAACGGCTTTTAGCCATATAATACTGGGGTGTATGAAGGAGTCTCATTATGAAGATCCTTATAGCAGAAGATGATTTCATGAGTCGAAAATTGATGCTCGCCTGTCTTTCTCATCTGGGAGAATGCGATGTGGCGGTCGGCGGAAGAGAAGCGGTCGAGGCTTTCACACTGGCTTTCTCGATACGGAAACCATATGATCTGGTCATGCTCGACATCATGATGCCGGAGATGAACGGCCAGGAAGTTCTCAAGCGAATCCGGCTTCTTGAGTACGAGCAAAATCCGAAGGGCGATGGCGTTAAGGTCATTATGACCACGGCCCTGAAAGACAGCTGCAATGTGATGGATGCCTTTGAGAACCAGTGCGACGGGTATCTTGTCAAGCCGATAGAGTTTGACAAAGTGCATGAATTGTTGAAAAGCCTCGGGCTGCAAACGGAATAACGCCAAACCGTGACATGGAACACGCCCCAGGAGCGCCATGCACGATGTATCAGAAACGGCCCGTCAGGATTTCCCGACGGGCCGCACTGTTTCATTGTATGCCGGGATTACTTATATTCCGGCATCTCATCAAACTGCAGATACTTGTAAATTTTGTCCGAATTCGGCTCGATCTTCGCTTTGAAGATTTCGAGGAATTCGGTAGGTGTCGGTAGCTTACCCAGCAGAGCCGTTACCGCGCCCAGCTCGGCGGAACCGAGATACACCTTGGCGCCGTTACCGATGCGATCATCGAAGTTACGGGTCGAGGTGGAGAACATGTTGACCCCGTCCGGTACGCGAGCCTGGTTACCCATGCAGAGCGAGCAGCCGGCGATCTCGATACGGGCACCGAAAGCGCTGTAGACCGAGAAGTAGGCTTCGTCTTTCAACTGGGCCTGATCCATGCGGGTCGGCGGGCAGATCCAGGTGCGAACTTCCGGGTTGAACTTCTGGCCGCGCCAGATTTCAGCGGCAGCGCGGAAGTGACCGATGTTGGTCATGCACGAACCGATGAACACTTCGTCGATCTTCTCGCCCTGTACCGAGGACAGCAGGCGGGCATCGTCCGGGTCGTTCGGCGCGCAGAGCACAGGCTCTTTCACGTCGGCCAG
>CAIYZD010000210.1 GCA_903930585.1 uncultured Geobacteraceae bacterium
GACGAAACAGTGTCAGGCCTATACTCTTGACATAACCCACATTGTACCGCATCGCCAATCAATTCCGCTACGCTTCAATATCGACTCCGGAAACCTCCGCCGCCTCTTCAACAGTCATCCCCTTGGCAACCACACTGTGAAAGGAAAAATTGATTATTTGAGCGGTTTTGCCGACATGCGCTTGAGTGTCCTTGATACCGGGTCTACTCCAATACCCATACTCTCCAGGGTGACGACCCCAATAAGCGGCTCGCTTTCCGGTGGCCCAAAAATAATGCGCGTTACGGTTTCATCGCCCATAAATGATACGCGGCCAAACCCAAACGGATACTCCACAAGTTCTCCATTTGCGAGTTCGTATGTGTCGTTCCCCTCGACCTGTACCCCTGCTTTTTTCAATTCATCGGCAGAAACCAGACAATCAATGGCACCGGTATCAACCAGAAATTCGGCTTCGTATGGTATTCCCGACTTCATCAGGTTTTGAACTGTCGTGGTCACATGTGTCAATCCCATACATGTATCTCCTTCTTTCCTTTAGCCTCTGATGGCTGAGCAAAACCGTGTCAGACCCATACTCTTGACGTAACCCACTTTTTACCGCATCACCAATCAAACGTCTGGCAACCATTGACCAAAAACCTACCTCCCATATATATCCTCGAAGCGTACAATATCATCTTCACCCAGGTAGCTGCCGGACTGGACTTCGATCAGTTCCAGCGGAATCACTCCCGGGTTCTCCAGACGATGCGTTACCCCAAGCGGGATGTAGGTTGACTGGTTTTCGGAGAGGATATTTTCCTGATCACCCATTACTACTTTTGCCGTTCCTTTGACTACTATCCAATGTTCTGCCCGGTGATGGTGCATTTGCAGGGAGAGACTTGCCCCGGGCTTGACCGTAATCCGCTTGACCTGAAACCGTTCGGCAGCATCAATGGATTGATACGAACCCCACGGGCGATACACGGTGCTATGGACGACAGCCTCCGAACGATTGTCACGTTTCAGCAGGTTGACAATCTGTTTGACATCCTGAACCTGATCCTTGTCCGCGACCAGGATGGCATCGGGGGTCTCCACGATAACGCAATTATTCATCCCCACCACGGCAACCAGACGACTTTCTGCAGAGACAAAACAGTTCTGAGCCTGGTGCAGCACCACGTCACCCTTCACGCTGTTGCCGGCATCATCACGAACGGCAATTTCCCAGAGAGCCGACCAGGAACCAACATCGCTCCACCCGGCATCAAGCGGGATAACCGCAGCTGCATCAGTTTTCTCCATTACCGCGTAGTCGATTGAATTGCTGGGGCACAGTGAGAACGCCTCCGCATCGAGCCTCAGGAAATCTTTGTCTTTGTGTGCCTTCGCGTGAGCGGTACGGCAGGCGGCAACTATTTCCGGAGCACATTTTTCCAGTTCATCCAGATACCGCTGAGCCGAAAACATAAACATGCCGCTGTTCCAAAGGTAGGCGCCGGATTTCAGGTACTGTTCGGCTGTTTCAAGGTCCGGTTTTTCAACAAAGCGTTCCACGGTAAAGGCCGGTTCAACGGCATCTGCAAGAGGTATCTGTTGACCTTTCTGAATATAGCCATAACCGGTTTCAGCGGCATTGGGTGTGATGCCAAAGGTAACCAGCTTTCCCTGCCGGGCATAGGCGGTCGCCGCAAGACAGGCCTTCTGGAATGCATCCGTATCCGTGATTACGTGATCAGCCGGCAGTATCAAAAGGAGCGGATCGTCATGTGTGGTTAACGCTTCCAGAGCGGCAAGCGCAACCGCGGGCGCCGTATTTCTGCCACACGGTTCGAGCATGATGGTCGAAGCAACACAACCGATACTGCGTAACTGCTCAGCAACCATAAAGCGATGGTCTTCATTGCAGACGACGACCGGGTTGGCACTATCGCAAAATCCCTTCAAACGCAAAATGGTTTCCTGCAACATCGTCGCAGTCCCAACCAGCGGAAGGAGCTGTTTGGGATACATCTCGCGAGAAACCGGCCAGAGGCGGCTTCCCGAGCCACCGGAAAGAATTACGGGAATAATCATAAGA
>CAIYZD010000211.1 GCA_903930585.1 uncultured Geobacteraceae bacterium
ACAATGACATATCCGAAAAAAATTGCTGCCGATGCTAAAAAGATTGTGGACGTTATGGAGAAAAAACAGCTTGAAGGCGCCGTTCTTTCCGAAAAAGATCTGAAGTCTTTGATTAAAGCGCGGGCAGATTACTCCAGCAATAAGGACGGCACGTCCATGGTAGGGCTTGATTCCCCGCTGTTCCCGCTCAAAAACCCTGCAATTCTCTCCGTACCGGTAGGTTTTCTGGCAGCAATTTTAGGTACGTTCTTATTTGGCAGCCGACGTGAAGAGGAAAAGTTTGACGAGCTCTTTATCAGGCAAAATACCGGCTATGGCATCGCAGATGCGCGTGACCATTAACCATAATCTCATCATAAACGTCCACTTGAAGGAGAGTACCAATGTTAACAAAAGCATTCATTCCCTACCGCGGCTACTACAGCACCCCTTTTGCCAAATGGCAGGGGACCCTGGCCAATGAGAACTCCATTGCCCTTGGCGCCGCTACCACCAAACGTTTCCTTGAGAGCAAGGGGTGGGATCCGAAGACCATAGAATACGTTCTGGTCGGCAGTACCGTCTATCAGCAGCACTGGTTCTACACTGGCCCCTGGGCCGCAGCCATGCTTGGAGCCGAAGGTTCCCCCGGCGTCTTCGTTACCCAGGCGTGCTCCACCGCCGCATTCTCCCTCTACCAGGCGGGGCAGGGGATCGAAACCGGCATGTTTGAAAACAGCTGGTGTCTGTTGGCAGACCGCTGCTCCAACGGCCCACACGCCGTTTGGCCGAATCCTAATGGTCCCGGCGGCAAGCCGATCGCCGAAGACTGGTTCATGGATAATGTCAACAAGGATCCGTGGGCCGGCCAGGCCATGATTCAGACCGCCGAGAATGTCAGCAAGGAATTCGGCATCACCCGCGAGGAATGCGATGCCCTTACCGTACGACGCTATGAACAGTATCAGGACGCTCTGGCCAATGACCGGGAGTTCCAGAAACGGTACATGTTCTCCGCAGAAGTACAGATTTCCAAGAAAAAAACCATTACCCTCGAAGCTGATGAAGGGGTTATACCAACAACCCGGGAAGGTTTGGCCGGTTTGCGTCCTGTCCTCCCGGACGGCGTACATACATTTGGCGCCCAGACCTTCCCGGCCGACGGTAACGCCGGTGTGTGCGTAACGACCCGTGATAAAGCGCGGGAATTGAGCAGCGACGCGAACATCGAAGTGCAACTGGTCTCGTTCGGCTATGCCCGTACCAAGAAGGCCTACATGGCGGCTGCCGTAGCCCCGTCGGCCCAGATGGCGCTTGACAAAGCCGGAATTACGGTAAGTGACTTGTGCGCAGTCAAAACTCACAACCCTTTTGCCGCTAACGATATCGCCATGGCCAAAACCATGGGGCTCGACGTCAACAGCATGAACAACTACGGTTCCTCGCTGATATACGGTCATCCCCAGGCGCCCACCGGGGCCAGACTCATGATTGAGGGAATTGAAGAGGTGGCCATGAAAGGTGGGGGATATCTCCTCTTTTCCGGCTGCGCAGCCGGTGACACTGCGGCATCGATTGTCATCAAGGTCGGATAATAAGGGATCGATCTCCCTCTGGACATTCCCAATAAATAAAGCAAAATACATAAAACTGTTAAAGGAGAACACCCAATGAACATCGACGAAATAACAACAGTAGGCGTATGCGGGGCAGGGAGCATGGGGGCCGGTATTGCGCAGGTAGCCGCTCAGGCAGGATTACAGGTTAAAGTGGTTGACGTCAGTGAAGCGGTCTGGGCACGTGCGGAAAAGACTATTGCCACGAGCCTCCAGCGGATGGTCAAGAAAGAAATCTACACCGAAGCGCAGATGAAGGAAATTCAGGGGCTGATCAGTTTCTCTACCGATGTCGCAACGCTTGCTGACGTGCCCCTGATCATTGAGGCGGTATTTGAGGATAAGGAGGTCAAGAAAGAACTTTTCAACAAATTGGACGCCGTCTGTGGCGACGACACCATCTATGCCACCAACACCTCTTCCCTGGCCATCACTGAAATGGCTGCCCTGGTGAGGAACCCGGCCAAATTTATCGGTATGCACTTCTTTAACCCGGTCCCGATGATGAAACTGGTTGAAGTCATCCCCGCCCTGCAAACGGAAGCGGCCACCACTGAACTGGCTCTGGCCTTTGCCAAAAAGATCGGCAAAACCTCGATCACCTGCAAGGACACCCCCGGCTTCGTCGTCAACCGGCTGTTCGTCCCCTACATCCTCGATGCGGTCCGGCTGCTGGAGGAGGGAGTTGCCTCGGCTGAAGATATTGATACCGCCATGAAACTCGGCTGCGGCATGCCGATGGGCCCGCTCGAATTCCAGGACTTTGCCGGTGCCGATATCGGCTATCATGTCGGCAACATCTTCTATGAGTACATGAAAGAAGCGCGGTTTGCCCCTCCCGGTCTGCTGCGAAGGATGATTAAAGCCGGCTATCTGGGCCGGAAGACTGGTAAAGGTTTCTACGATTATTCTGGTAAATAATATTACGCGTGATGACACAAGGAGATTTTCATGAAAAGCAACCTTCTGAACGGTGGAGAATTTTTGTTGACCGATACCGCTGGGATGGAAATTTTTTCACCCGAGGATTTTACTTCTGAGCAGAAACAGATTGCTGAAACCGCTGAAGAGTTCGTGAAAAAGGAAATTTTGCCCGTGCTTGATCGCATAGAAAGCCAGGACTTCGCGCTCGTTGTTGAGAAAATGCGCTGCTGCGCAGACCTGGGCCTCTTTTTGGTGGATATTCCGGAAGAATTCGGAGGGTTGGAGCTGGAAAAGGCCACGGGCATGTTGCTGATCGAGAAAATGGCGCCTGCCGGCTCCTTTTCAATCACGTACGGTGGTCAGACCGGTATCGGATCGCTTCCCATAGTCTACTACGGCACCCAGGACCAGAAAGAACGCTATCTGCACAAACTGGCGCTCGGCGAATGGATCGGGGCATATGCCCTGACCGAACCGGGTAGCGGCAGCGATGCCCTGAGCGCTCGGACGACGGCGACGTTGACGGAAGATGGGCGTCATTATCTACTGAACGGCACGAAACAATTCATCACCAATTCCTCTTTTGCCGATCTTTTCACCGTCTTTGCCAAGATCGACGGCGAACAGTTTTCAGCCTTTCTGGTGGAAAAAAGTTTTGCCGGATTTTCCGTTGGAATTGAGGAAAAAAAGATGGGGCTGAAGGGCTCTTCCACCACCCAGCTCATACTTGATAATGTCAAGGTGCCCGTTGAGAATCTGTTGGGCGAGCCTGGTAAGGGGCACAAGATTGCTTTTAATGTCCTGAACGTCGGTCGCCTTAAGGTTGCCGCGACAACATCGGGTATGGCAAAAGGGGCTTTTGGTGAGGCGGCTTCCTATGCCGGTGAACGGAAACAGTTTGGCCGCGCTATCGGGGAATTTGGAGCCATCAAAGAGA
>CAIYZD010000212.1 GCA_903930585.1 uncultured Geobacteraceae bacterium
AGCTCGCTCATCGCTTGCCTCCGGTGCAAAAATGATTTCGACCGGACAATCATAATACAAACCGGCGCAACATGTCAACTATATGGGGACATCACCAAAAATTGACGGTTTCAATAAAAACAATTCGTTCACAAACATTAACACTTCAAGCGCTACAAACTACGACAAATTTGCAGCATGCATTCGGATCCAACATGGTGGAAACATCACACTCCGTGGCAATGAAATCGCGTGGTGCGGTAACGGAATTTTTGCATTAAGCAACAACGGTGTTGAATCCCAGGTTACCAGGAATCTGCTTGTCGAAGGCAACTACTTTCATGACAATGGTGTGGTAGGCGATGGGAGTGAACATCAGAGCTACTTGCAGGTATTCGGCCTCGTCGTGCAGGGAAACTATTACGACTATCCTCTGCTCGGTGGAACCGGCGTGCAGATCAAAACCCGTACATCACAGCAATTTATTCGTTACAATTACTTTGAACCGACACCATATGCCATACTTGATTTCCCATTTATTGATAGCGATAGCAGCTTTGTGTATCCATGGGTAGGCCTTGATTCAGGAGAATTGGCCAACACCAACCCGAATGACATAGTGGCTAATTACGAGTCATACCAGGATCGCTTTGTCTATGGAAATATCTTCCATAACATCGATGGACCACAGTCAACTCCTTACTACTTATTCTCTGACACAGATGACTTTTATCAGAATCCTGGTCGTACCATGTATGTCTACTACAATACTTTTTACCAGAGCTTGACCCGTTCTGCAACCACGCCACATTGGGCAAACTTCTTTCTGGATTTTGGCCCCTATAACATGCCAACAACTGAACTCGCGGTTTTTCCTACTGCGCGAGTAACAAACAACGCTCTCTACCTGGATCAGAGCTCCGTCGCACCGAGCTTTTTTATGTGGAATTCAAATATGGCTGATCGAGTAGTGCTTGATAGAAACTGGATCTCAAGTGGTTGGGGAACTGGTATTCCTGGGACAGGAGATCCGTCAGGTGGGTATGGCTCTGGCATTTCAAACCATTTAGTTCCAGCCAACGATGTTTGGCAATACGGAAACCTCGAATCCTGGGTTAGCGGGGTCGGTAACCTTCTCTCTGATTCTACTCTACCGTTTGATAAAATCACGTACTTGCCGACAAATGGCAGCCCGTTGATTAACGCAGTAGTGCAATTACCTGATAAATCGGCGTTACTACCCCCGCTTATGCAGTATAATCCTGCTTCTTTCCTAATGTCGCCGCGGGCTACTATTAATGATATCGGTGCGGTTGGTTACTCCACAACGCCGCTTGCCCCAGACACAACCGCTCCTAAAGTTCCCACAGATGTCTCGGCTACTGCCATTTCTCCATTCCAAGTTAATCTATCTTGGAGTGCATCAACGGATGTCTATGCTCCGACCCAGATTATAACGGGATTATCCGGGTACAATGTTTATCGAAACAATGCCCTAATCGCAACATCAGCTTCAACTTCTTTTTCTGATATGGGATTGACCCCAAACACGACCTATACGTATTCGATATCCGCTTTAGACGCAGCCGGAAATGAGTCGGCACAGTCTGCTGATTCTGTCAGGACAGGTGTAGTCAATGGTGCATGTGGCTCAGCCAACGCGGAACTTTTTGTCAACAAGCCGACAGGCTATTTGTGCAGTATGGGTTCGGCGAGCTTAGTAAGTGATCCATCAAACGGGTCTTGGAACTGGAGTTGTACCGGTACAACTGGGGGTACAGTCACCACATGTGCGGCAACAGTCGCCACAGCAGCAAATACCGGCTCGATTTCCGGTAAAGTGTCAGCAGGTAATGTTGGTATTCCTGGAGTAACGGTAAACATCATGAACCCGGCAAATGGTGCTGTAGTAACTTCAGTGACAACAGGAGCAACTGGTATTTACACTGCGTCGCTGCTCACTCCGGGGAGCTACAAAGTAAAGTTCCTGGGCAACACCGCTGGTTATGTTACTGCTTGGTACAATGGCGCAAGTTACAACACTGGTATTGCGGGTGCGTCACCAATTATTATTTCTGCCGGAATTACAACTGCTGGCATAAACGCTTCGCTCGTGTCCGGTGGTGCGATAACAGGTACTGTTACGAATGGGATTAATGGCATCCCTGGTGTGTCTGTCATGGTTTCTGACAGTAACTACGCTCTTATAGGAACAACAGCAACCGACTCTGCAGGGAGTTACACTTTCGGCGGAATTCCGACCGGCTTAGTTAAGGTTAGGTTTGAGGGCAATGGTACTGGCTATGTCACCAAATGGTACAACAACAAGAGCTACACCGCCGGCATTAGCGCCGCGGACTTGGTTGCTGTTACTGCCGGGACAACAACCACCGGGATCAGCGCAACACTAACGCTTGGAGGAAGTATTGCGGGCATCGTGTCAAATGGCCTCAATGGCGTGCAAGGCGCATACATAACAGTTTATGATGATAACGGGGCATATGTTACCACCGGGCAAACGGCTGCAAACGGGACATATACTGTAACCGGAATCCCGACTGGAAACATGAAGCTGCAATTTTCCGGGGGAGTTGGGTATGGGACTCAGTGGTACAACAACCAAGTGTCCCTTAGCGCAGCGAATAAAGTGCCCGTCACAGCTGGAACCACTACACAAGGAATCAATGCCGCTTTAGGGGTCAGCACAAAAAACGTCACCGGTAGTATCACCCTTGGGAACGGCACCATCGTCTGTAATTCGCTCGTAATATCAAGCAGTTCATCAACATGCACGCTGACACCGTACAACGGTTGGTACATATCGGCCCTGACTGACAACGGAGCGGATGTGTTATCGGCTATAGTGCTCAACAAGTACACCATCGCCAGTGTAACAACTGATCACACCATCGCCGTCACCTTCCAAGAGTACTTCGTACGACTTATGACCGGCAGCACACCCTCGTTCTACCTGAATATCGCAGACGCCTTAGCCGCTGCCACGACCGGGGACTCCATCCAGTTGCTGGATATGTCCTATCCTGGTGACGTTACCTTCAACCAGTCAGCGGCGATTCGGGTGCAAGGCGGGTATCAGTCCGGATTTGGGAGCAGTTCCGGCTTTACGGTCCTGTCCGGCAAGGTCACCATCAATGGTGGCAAGGTAATGGTGCAGAAGGTAAAGGTTAAATAGGGTCGAATAACCAGGACGGTTGCCCGTCCCTATTTAGCCTTTCTTTGGTTTTTTCATTTACTCTACTTTATTTTGTCGCAGACGACCACAGATTGTGCCCAAATGGAGAATATTTACTTCATATTATATAGCTATTATGTCGAGTAGACCGATTTCTCCCCATGCAATTTTGTGATTAGCGTTTACGTTGCCGCCTGATTTCTCAGATGATGTCGCACTATCTCTGAACTGCACAAGTTGTCACCAAGCCCCTCTCAGAACCGTGCTTGCGCTATTTACGCACACGGCTCCCCATATGGTCTTTTACAGAGTTTTGAACATGCTGACCATGATTCTTGGTCGCGGAAGTGGAAAGAGTGTCAACATTTTTGTAAACTTTTCCCAGTTTAGACAGCCTCGCTTACCTCGACGATTAAGCCATTTATGCAACAAACAAGTCACTTCATGCGCAAATCGGTTAATTCCTGAAGAATTGTCCGTTACGCCGTAGTAGCCGAAGTGGCCTCGCAGTTTGGCCTTTACTGTCTCCCAAAGTTCTGCCGTCTTCATCGTTCTGGACTTCGTCAGCCACTCTTTGAAGGCGTGGATTTTGGCGGTAAACTTCTTACTGGCTGTTACACGTTTCATCCTGAACCTCGTGCCGTCCCTGCTTTTGCCGCAGTAGTGAGTAAATCCCAGAAAATCAAATGTCTCTGCTTTCTTCTCTTTTCCTACGGCATTCTTGACGGCGAATCTACCAAACTCTATCACTCGGGTTTTAGTTGGTTCTACCTCAAGATTGAACTTGCCCAGTCTCTCACCTAATTCGGCACGAAATCTGTCCGCATCCGCTTTAGTTTGAAAGCATGCAATGAAGTCATCAGCATATCTGATGAGTCGGGCATAGCCGGTGCAACTCTTTACGTAGACTTTCTCAAACCAGAGATCAAGGGTGTAGTGAAGATAGATATTTGCCAAAAGCGGAGATATTACGCCACCTTGCGGTGTCCCTTCGTCCGGTGTTGCTATGCTTCCATCTTCATACACCCCTGCTTTGAGGAATCGCTTTACCATGCGCAGCATTCGTTTGTCTGCAATCCGATGTTCCAGAAATTTTATCAGCCATTCCTGATTCACGTTATCAAAGAAGCCTTTTATGTCTGCCTCTACAATGTGATTAACTCGCTTGTTCTCTACTGTGTCACTTAACGCTATGAGCGCTTTGTGGCAACTGCGGGCTGGACGGAATCCATATGAATCTTCTATGAAATCCTGTTCGTAGACGGCGGTTAGTATGCGAACCATTCCAGCTTGAACAAGTTTATCTTCAAAACATGGTATCCCCAAAGGGCGTTGTTTGGTGCTCCCCGGCTTGGGTATGTATGTGCGCCGGACAGCTTGCGGAATATATGCCATGCGATGTAGCCGCTCCATCAAGTCCGATAGATTGGCGTCCAGATTGGTGGCATACGTTTCCTTGGTCTCTTCGTCAATGCCTGCGGCGGCATCTTTACGTAACCGCTTGAAGCATCCCCGTAATAGTTCCTCGTTCATCAAGTGAAATAAACTGCTAAACTTGAATGACGGCTCTTTACGGGCTTTCTCTGCTATACGGCGCAGTTTCGTTACCACCGATTCTTCGCAACTGGGTACGGTCGGTGTTTCCTCACGCCGCGCTACCATATGTGGCATCCTTTCCTCCAGCGGAATTACCCGCCTTCTCAGGTACTACGAAGCCATCCGACTCCCTCGTCATGTTTGCCATCCTCCCTCTTCAGTTGTAAGGCATACTCTTGAATGATTCTTCAAAAGAAGACGTAGGGCCTCCCAGGTTCCCGTATAATCATAATGTCAAACATGCCACGGTCTCAGACCCCGAAGAAGTTGACTGTCACTTGCCAGTTCGCAACAGTCAATTTTGGCTTCCGATAGTCTAACATCGTCGCCCTTCCCTCTTTACACTTACGAGGCTCAATCCCTTCAACCTTACGGCTTGCGGCCTGCTTGCTTGCTGTCCTACGCTTAAAACTGCATGTTACCATACAGCCTCCAAGGACTTGCTACCCGGTGGCTGGCCTGCCTTCCGAGGCGGGAGTCACACCCGCTAGATTATACGACCTTGCCTGGCCGCACTAAACTTTTGTAGTTCATAGTCCGACAGGGCCGACAACGGTAAGCTACAATACGGTTCAGTCCAGCAGCAACAACGGCATCAACATTAATGCACCGTCCGCCAGCGTCACCTTAACCGGCAACAACATCTCCGGTACCGGTGCAAATTACCACGGCATCTATCTCAATAGCACCGGAAACTATGCTGCCCTGACCACTAATACCATGACAAGCACCGGAAGGTACGGGCTTTTTCTTGACGGCGACTCAAAACCGGTCCTGAATGACCCGCAGAGTTACGGCAGCAACGGTTACGGGTATATGGGGTTCAGCGCTACTTCTGCCCAGTATGCCGCGGGCTATACTTCGCTGTTCAGCGGAGCGCTCAGCACCCATCCGATCTACGTCGAAGGGGGAAGCATCGGCAGCTCGGCTCTCTGGGCGAGCGGCCGGGTTTATCACATCCGGCATGCAGATGTTTCGATCGGCAGCTTTGCGACGCTCACCCTCAGCCCCGAAACCATCATCAAGTTCGAAAGCGGCAGTCTCGGCATTCATGTGGCAGGTACCCTGACGGCTGATGCCACCGCCGGTCATGAGATCGTCTTCACCGACTATCGCGATGACACGGCGGGGGGGGACACAAATCAGGATAGCGCGGTATCAAGCCCCGCCGCCGGCAGTTGGAAAGAAATCGACATTTACGGCAACGCTGTCGTCACCCTCAACCACTGCATTATCAGGTACACCGGCTCCAGCGGTTACGGCGCGGTCTATAAAACCGGGAACAGTAAACTGACGCTCACCAATTCCGTAATCAGCGACAGTATCTCGTACGGAGTGCAGATAGGGTCTTCGTCGGGCGTCAGTCATCTGATCTCGGGAAACAGTATTGTTCGACACAGCTTCAGCGGTATCAGCCTGGACAGTGTCGATGGAGCGATTACGATATCGGGCAATATAATCGGATCGACCGGTCAGCACGGCATCGTTATCAATAACGGCGGCAGCGTAATGACGCTTGCCGGCAACACCATCCAGAACACCGGCACTCTATTTTACGGCATCTACCTGTCCGGCAGTTCGAGTCCGTTGCTTGCCGATGCCCAGACTTTCGGCAGTAACGGCAAAGGCCCCATTGGCTTCGATATACAGGCATCGGGTGGGACGGCGGCGTACGACGCGCTCTTCCCCGGTGTGCCGGTTTATGTCGAGGCGAGCACACTCAGCTCGGGAACGCTCTCCTGGTCGAGCAGCAGGGGGTATCTGGTCAGGGGAAGCGTAACAACCAATAGCGGCACCGAACTTGATATTACGGGCGGGGTAGTGGTGAAGTTTGAACAGCATGCCGGTTTTGCTTCAATTGGCGGGGCAGTGAAAGCCGCCGGCACGTCGAACAATAAATGCTGCGGATCAGTTTATCGAACTCAAAAGAGGTGTTTCAACTGCGCCTGCATATTGGTGAACCGGGGAGCGAGGTTCATTCCGAACCAATACAGGATGGCGAAGTTGGCCATGTTGATGCTGTGCATATCGCCGGTGATCGTGGTCGGTACGATGAGAGAGGTGTTGTTGTAGCAGATGTCAAACACCCAGTAACTCTCATGTTGGTTTGCGCCCAATAGCTCGGTTTGCAAAGCCACATGGTTGGCCAGCAAGGTGTAGGCAACAACCCCACGATCCTTACCAAAATACTTGCGCGAATGGCGTGCCATGAGTGTCGGGGCAGCAGCGGTAAACTTTTGTCCGTCAACGCTGCCATAGAGTACGTCCATGTCGATGGAATAGTACGGGAATATGGGCAGACTGGCGATAAAATTACTGATCCGGTCGTTCGCGTCAATCAGCGTGGCCGGGCGCAGGTATTGCTGATGAGTGGC
>CAIYZD010000213.1 GCA_903930585.1 uncultured Geobacteraceae bacterium
ATGTACCAGTTAATACCCTCGATTAATACCATGAGCCGTCAACTGGCTAAAATTGAGAACTCCTGGATTACCAACTACTTTGGTCTCGGTCGGAGAGTGAATAAATTAATAAATCTCTCCGGATTTATGGCACACAGCAGTTCCGTAGAGCAAGCAATCTACAATGGGCCCCTTCGAAACATTGCGCGGTTATTGAAAGCAGCCGGAATTAAGTTTGGGTACCTCTATCAGAAAGACCTGTATTCAGGGGCGCTAATTTATGATGAGGGACTGGACGATGCCTTCGTATCTCAGGCCAGATTGGTATATGGAATATTGAAAGCCAATAATGTGAAGCAATTGATCACTGTGGACCCGCATACCACCAACATTCTCAGAAGCGTTTACCCTGAGGTCATCAAGGGGTTCGATATTCGGGTAAAGAGCTACCTGGAAGTACTGAGTGAACAGAAATTTGATTTGATAAAGGAATTGGGACAGGAAATCACTATCCACGACTCCTGCATTTATGCTCGGCATGAAAACATGGTAGATCAACCGCGCAAGTTGCTCAAGCAATGCGGTATAAGTATTGTAGAAACCGAACTTTCAGGAAAGCTAACGCATTGTTGCGGCGGTCCGCTGGAGTCTCTCTTCCCGGGTAAAGCGAACGAAATTGCGAAAAAACGAGTTGCGCAACTTTCTGACTGCGCCAAACAGGTGGTAACGTTATGCCCGATTTGTATGGCTAATTTGAAACGGGCTGCTCCGGCAGATATGTCTATCCACGATATCTCAGACTATCTGGTAAAGGCTTATTGCCAAGACTCTAATGAGCCTGTAAAACAGGTTTTGAGATAAGTATTCGTGGGGTCATTATTAAAAAGCTAAAAGAAAAAGGAGAAAGAGATGGAGCAAAACAAATCAGACAAAATCGTTATCTTCGCAACTCATGGTGCTGAAGATCCAGAGAGAGCAACCCTGCCATGGGTTATCGGTAATGCCGCTTTGGCGATGGAGACTAAAGTGGTTATGGTACTGCAAGCTGGTGGAGTTACACTGGCTACCAAAGGAATGTACGATCACATATACGCACCCGGCCTGGACCCCGTACAAAAACTGGTAAGTTCGTTCATCGAGTTCGGCGGTACGATTCTCGTTTGTATCCCCTGTATTGAACAACGCCATATCACTCCCGATATGTTAATTCAGGGAGCGAATACGGTAAAAGCTGCACGAGTTGTGCAAGAAATGCTGGATGCCAAAGCAGTTCTGAGCTATTAATAAGCGTTTTGCCCAGGTTTTTAATTGAAGTAGAGTTACTCTTTCGAGTCAGTAAATCTGGCTCGAAAGAGTAAGTATTCTTTTGTTTCGTTTAATTGGAGGATGAAATGAAAATCGCCATCGCCTCAGAAAATGGAACAACTATCAGCAAACATTTTGGGAAGGCCACCCAGTATGTGATTATAAATATCGAAGATGGAAAAATTCTTAGTCGAGAAATTAGGCCTAAAATCGCACATTTGCATCCTGATTGCTCTAAACATAAGCAATGTACGTGCGAATGCCGCAATCAAAGTTGTGAGGCCAGCGTTTATGATAGACATCGCACAATGATTATAAATATCCTGGATTGTTCAGTTCTATTGACTGGCGGTATGGGCTGGGGGGTTCGCGAGATGTTAACTAGCCGCAAAATAAAACCCGTAATCACCAAATGTGAGAATCTAGAAGATGCAGTCAAAC
>CAIYZD010000214.1 GCA_903930585.1 uncultured Geobacteraceae bacterium
CACCGAGATAAGATATGAAAACACACAAAGATCTGCAAATATGGCAATCTGGTATCGCACTTGTCGAAGCTGTATATAAAGCCACCTCTGAGTTCCCGGCGTCCGAGTTGTACGGGCTAACCTCGCAAATGAGAAGAGCTGCTGTTTCTGTTCCATCAAATATTGCGGAGGGAGCTGCCCGACAAGGAGAAAAAGAGTTCATCCAGTTTCTGTATATCGCACTTGGCTCTTTATCTGAACTGGAAACACAAGGTATAATTGCGCAAAGACTTGGATATGCACGAGATTGTTCGTTTTTTGAAGAGATAGAAGCCCTGCGGAGAAAAATGTTGAATTTTATTAAATATCGAAAAACAGTGAAGCGTGGAAGCGTGGAAGCGGTTTAAGAGGGGAAGCGTGGAAGCGGGAAACCCGCATCACCACTTCACGCATTCCCGCATAACCGCTTCACCCCATTAACGCATCACCGCATCACCCAAAATAAAGGAGTAACTATGAACAGTGAAAGAATAATTTCGGTTATCGGGCTCGGCTACGTTGGTTTGCCGGTTGCCGTCGCTTTTGGCAAGGTTCGCCGTACGGTTGGTTTTGACATCAACGCGGTCAGGGTTAAAGAGTTACAGGATGGGTTCGACCGGACTGGTGAAGTTACGACCGAAGATTTACGGTCGGCTGATATTCTTTTCACCGAAAATCTGAAAGATCTTGCCCAAGCTGATTTTCATATTGTCGCCGTGCCGACTCCGGTGGATGAGGCGCATCAACCGGACCTTACTCTGATGTATCGGGCGTCGGAGACTGTCGGCAAGGCGCTGAAAAAAGGTGATATTGTTGTCTATGAATCCACGGTATATCCGGGAGTGACTGAGGACGAGTGTGTGCCGGTACTTGAGCGCGTATCCGGTCTTCGCTGCGGCATTGATTTCACTGTAGGATACAGTCCGGAAAGAATTAATCCGGGTGACAAGGAGCATACCTTTACTAAAATTAAAAAAGTGGTTTCCGGTCAGGATGCCGAGACGCTGGCAATTGTTGCCGGGGTGTATGAATCGGTAGTGACTGCCGGAGTCTACCGGGCCGCCACGATCAAAGTCGCGGAGGCTGCTAAAGTCATCGAAAATACCCAACGGGACCTGAATATCGCCTTGATGAACGAACTGGCGTTGATCTTTGACCGAATGGGTATTGATACCAATGATGTACTGGAAGCCGCCGGCACCAAGTGGAATTTCCTCAAGTTCAAGCCGGGGTTGGTCGGCGGCCACTGCATTGGTGTTGATCCGTACTACCTTACCCACAAGGCGGAAAAGATCGGCTATATACCGCAGGTGATCCTCTCCGGGCGCCGAATTAACGACGGTATGGGCGCGTTTGTAGCGCAACGGGCGATCAGGGAGATGATCCATGCCGGGCACACTATTCTGGGGAACAGAGTAACCGTTCTAGGGCTGACTTTTAAGGAGGACTGTCCGGATCTGCGCAATTCAAAGGTAATTGATATAATTAGTGAGTTGCTGGATTACGGCATTGAGGTGCAAGTATGTGACCCTTTGGCAGATCCTGCCGAAGCGCTTCATGAATATGGAGTGCATCTGGTACCGATAGCTGAGCTGAAGCCTGCTGTCGCGGTGGTAGTAGCGGTTGCTCACCAACAGTTTCTTGAATGGCAGCCGGAAGAAATCGCCCGGCTAATGGGTGAACAGCCGGTTTTGATTGATGTTAAATGTATGTACGACCGGAAAAGAATGGTTGATGCCGGAATACGTTTGTGGAGATTGTGAAAAGAGGAGTAATCATGTCACGTTACGGAATAGTACGGGAGCAACTCAAATCGCAACCAAAAACCTGGTTGATTACCGGTGTGGCCGGTTTTATCGGCTCGAATCTTTTGGAGCATCTGCTGAAGCTTGACCAGAGAGTCGTCGGACTTGACAACTTTGCCACCGGTAAACAAGCAAACCTGGCGGAAGTGCAACGTCTGGTGAGTAGGGATCAGTGGGAACGGTTTACCTTTTACGAGGGTGATATCCGTAATCTGCCGCTCTGTCAGAAGGTCTGTAGCGGTGTGAATTACCTGCTGCACCATGCGGCGCTCGGATCGGTGCCCCGGTCCATTGAGGATCCGATCGCCAGTAATGAGAACAATGTGACCGGCACCCTTAATATGTTTGTTGCTGCCAGGGATCAGAAAATAGAGCGAATCGTGTATGCCGCCAGCAGCTCAACCTATGGCGATCATCCCGGTTTGCCCAAGGTTGAAGAGCTGATCGGCCGGCCGCTCTCCCCCTATGCGGTTACCAAGTATGTGAATGAACTGTACGCGGATGTGTTTGCCAGAACGTATGGGCTAGATTCCATTGGTCTGCGCTATTTCAATGTGTTCGGTCCCCGTCAGGATCCGGAAGGGGCCTACGCCGCCGTGATTCCCAAATGGACCGCCTCGCTGCTCCGCGGCGAAACCGTCTGGATCAATGGCGACGGGGAATCGAGCCGTGATTTCTGCTACGTTGCCAACGTCGTGCAGGCGAACCTCCTCGCCG
>CAIYZD010000215.1 GCA_903930585.1 uncultured Geobacteraceae bacterium
ACATTCACCTTGCGAAATTCACTCAGAGGATCGGTGGCCATATCGTCCATAATATGTACTCTGGCGGCCAAATGTATAACGGTATTAATATCTGCCAAAGCGTCTCTCCAGTCAGTATCTAACCCAAGAGGCTTAATTACAACCGGTTCAACACCCGCAACAATAGCTGAGGCTTCTTCCAATTCAAGTAGTGTCCCTCGAACTTGAATACCGTCAGCCAAAAGCCTTTCGCAGAGAAAATGACCAATAAAACCTGTTGCACCGGTAACTAGACACTTCATTGGCTCAAAATCCTCCTCACATTTACCTAGTACCATGTAACATTTAAAATTTCGTATTTAATCAAATGGTGATATACTGACGGCAACTCACTCAAGGAGGCCGTCATGTCACCAAGATATCGAGTCACACTTACACCAGAGGAACGCGAAAAACTGGAGACATTAACGAAGCGCGGGAAAACAAATGCCAAACGCTTTGTACAAGCACGGGCACTGCTACTCTGCGATGCTGGCGATAATGGCCCATCATGGAAAGTGGAAGATGTTGCCGCAGCACTCGGTATAACCAGTCGCACGATAGAGCACCTGAAAAAACGTTTTGTCGAGAGCGGGCTAGAAGCGGCAATGGAACGTAAGTCCAGAGCTAAGCCGCCACGAGATATCAAGTTTGATGGGGCCTTTGAGGCAAGGTTGATTGCCTTGGCCTGCACCGATGCCCCTGAAGGGCATTCGCGTTGGACCGTCAGGCTTCTTGCCGACAAGGCCGTAGAACTCAACTATGCTGAATCCGTATCACCGATGAGTGTGCAACGGACTCTAAAAAAAACGAATTTAAGCCTCATCTCAGCGAATACTGGAAAATCCCACCCGAAGGTAGCGCCGCATTCGTAGCGGCGATGGAGGATGTCCTGGATGTCTACCACATCCCGTATGATCCAGACTATCCCATGGTCTGCATGGATGAATCCAGTAAGCAACTGATCGGTGAAGTCCGTAAACCGATCAAGAGTAAACCTGGTTGTGTGAAAAAAGTTGACGACGAATACGTGAGGTACGGAGTCGTCGAAATCTTCATGGAAGTTGAACCGCTAGCGGGCAAACGCCATGTCGCGGTTACTGAGCGCCGCACCAGAAAAGACTGGGCAGAGCAGATCAAACAGATGCTGGATGAACGTTATCCTGATGCCCGCAAGGTCCGGTTGGTCATGGATAACTTGAACACCCACGGTGTGGCCTCTCTCTATGAAGCCTTTTCTCCGATGGAAGCGAGGCGCTTGGCGGAACGCTTGGAGATTCACTACACACCAAAGCACGGCAGTTGGCTGAATATGGCTGAGATCGAACTCAGCGTTTTGAAAGGTCAGTGCCTTGACCGACGAATTGCCGACATGTCGACCATGCAAACCGAAGTGGCGGCATGGGAAGCAGACCGCAACAGCAGCGCGAAAAAAATTGACTGGCAGTTCACAACCACCGATGCACGGATCAAGTTGAAGCGACTTTATCCGAATTTATAAGCGTTACAGGGTACTAGCGTGCCTACGCCATGTATTCGCCATGTTTCATGTTAATCGCTATCCCCGGCATCACGAACCACAATATCATATTACAAAGTTCGTTATCGGGCTCAAATACCACTCACATCCCCCATCCTGCATAGCTTACAAGCATTGTGCCAAATAAATTTTGCCGTTAATCTCTATAACAGGCTGCCGATCCTCATCGTCGCGAATTAAACTCTGCAGAACATCCCATCGTGTTACCCACTGACCTCCAGGCTCAAAATTTCGTACCTGTGCTGAGTATTACAATTACCGACGCGCCTTCGGTCGAGTTAATGTTTGAGGTATAAACATGTTCCTATTGTAACATATTGTAAATAAACGAATATAATTTACTAAATATTTATATTGACAATTCTGTACACTTCGTTACACTGTCCCGCGTAGTAATTATGTTTTTTGCAGGTTTGCTCTTTAGTTTTGGTTCAACTTATTCCTCTGACATTTGAGACTATAGACGGATTTACCGTCCTTAACTCACACAAATGTCGGAGCCGTAGCACAAACGGCGTTGGTCGCAGCTTTATGTAGCAAGCGCTCGCTCGTGCTATCCCCTTTCTTCGGTGGGCCCCACCTGTTCCTCTGACACAGATTGGCATCAGATTTTTAGTTGTCACATCAGTGTTGGAGCCTAGCACAACAAAGTTGGAGACTGATTCAAGTTTCCAACGCTCGTTAATGCTAAATCCTTTAAGCAGTTGATTCACTTACTTCTTTAACACTGTGTTGGCTACGGTCTTTTCGTACCTGGCACGCGAAAATGTTAAAGTCAAAGCACGACGGAGTTGACGGTTAATTTAAGTTTTCAACACTAACACGTGCTACCCCTTTCTGCGGTGGACTCCACCATTCCTTTGACATTGAGTTTGCGACAGCTTTTTCGTCTCCAGCTCATGCACCTGTCAGAGCCATAGCACGAAAGTTGGCAACAGCAGGTTCAGACTGCCAACCACCACGCGTGCTATCCCCTAGTAGTTCCTTTATTCCTTTGACATTGAGTTTGGTTACGGCTTTTGCGTTTCCTGAAAATTAGTGTCAGAGCCTAGTACACAAAGGGCTGACAACAGCTTCTAGTTTCCAATCATTCGCGTACTAACTACCTTAATTAGTGACATTTGTTTAGATGATTACCGTTGTAAACGTTTTAAAGATCTTTGAGAACCTAATATGAAAGGAGAAAGAAATGGACGTAAGAATCCTCAGAAGACGGGCTTTGCTTATTAAGCTCGGATTCTCGTCTGCAACTTTATATCGTAAAATTAAGGCATTAGAGTTTCCACCACCACTGGTTTTAGGGCCAAACATGCGTGGTTGGCTCGAATCTGTAGCTGATTCGTATCTTCTAAGTCTTAAAACAGATGATGTAACCAAAGCGATGGTGATCCATTCTTTGCAGATGTCATTTGAGCCGGTACTGGATCCACGCAGGCGTAAAGGCGTCTACGACGCTTCGGCGTTGATAGTAATGGCTACAGTAGCTTTTATGTCCGGCTGTCAGGACTGGGTTCATGTCGCCGACTTTTGCAAAGATCGCTTCGATATCTGCAAGATTCTGGGGCTATCCAAAGCACCTTGCCATGATACGTTCAATGACTTTTTCAATGTTTTGGATCATGAGCAGTTTACCAAGTGTTACACGAGCTGGATTTACAGTATTGTAAACGATCTTACCGGTCAGGTTGTCGCAATTGATGGCAAGGCTCTTTTGCCTACGAAATGGGAAAAGGGCAAATGTCAATGCCATTTAGTAACAGCGTATCTTGCTGATATCAATATGTCTCTCAGCCATGTAATGACTGGTGAGAAGTCTAATGAGATATCAGCCGTTTCACAATTGCTGGACATTCTTTCCCTGGAAGGCGCCATAATTACTATGGATGCCATGGGCTGCCAACGAGACACTGTCAAAAAGATCAAAGACAAAGGTGCTGACTACTGTATTGCCTTAAAAGGCAACCAAGGTGATACCCACAAAAGCGCCGAATTCTTTTTTGAAGATCTAAATCAAAGCAAACGAGCTTCACTTGAGGAGTTGATCCGTATTGACACATTTAAGACCGAAGAAAAAGGACACGGCAGAATCGAAACCAGAGTCATTACAACCGTTCCGGCATATCTGGCTCTTGGCGAGGAGACTGCCCGATGGTTTGGCGTAAAATCTGTAACCATGGTTGAATCAACCAGATACATAGTTGCGAAGAAAACTGAATCCACAGAGCGTCGTTATTACATTTCCAGTCTTGAAACGGATTCTGAAAGGCTATCGAACATCATCAGAAAACATTGGCGTGTAGAAAACAATTTACACTGGCAACTGGATGTTACTTTCGGTGAAGATGACAAAAGAATTGGCAGTAAAAATGCGGCTGCCAATATGTCTCTTGTACGCAAGACCGTAATGACAATCCTTATGGCCTACGACGGCGACAACATGAGCGTTTCTCGTAGAATGGCCCACTGTAGCAGATGTCCGGAATATGCATTCGAAGTAATTAAAAACTTGGTATAACCGCCATGCTAAACCTTGTATCTGAATATACAATGAGGACAACTGTCGCTGAAAACCATGAAAAAGCAGCATGCTTTCAAGCAAAGTGGATTTTTATGAGAAGCTGGCATTAAATTCCCGGTCTAACAAATTGATCACCGGTAAAAGCGGACATTGAAGCAATCGCCCTGAAGATTACATCGGATGATTTCTTTTACAGCCATAATTTGATATTATCAGAAGCTTAATTTTACAGAGCTTCAAAACATTTTTCTGGTTTACGAAACGTTTCTTGCCGTTGGCGCAGGCATTTAATGGCTGACCACGTCATCATATTTCTGTAAGCATATATGGTCTGGCAAGTTTTTGGCAAGAATTTCCTTAAAGTCTAAAATAACTTTTTCAGATTTACTCATAAATAATATAGATATGGCACCCTCGATGATTATAGCAGGGTTTGTTATCCTGACCCAAAAGGGGGTTAATTGAATTCCTTCGTCATACTCCTTTCGCTGCGCATCATGTAGTACCATTATGCCCTCGTCTTTTAACAGATGCCAGCCCACTGCCATACACTCAGTACGCGCTCTAC
>CAIYZD010000216.1 GCA_903930585.1 uncultured Geobacteraceae bacterium
ATTCGAACCGACGTTAACGGTTTTGCAGACCGGCTCCTAGCCTCTTGGATAACGCGCCGTGGATCAATGAAGTAATCCTTATAGCTAAAATTGTGCGGTGCTGTCAACCTCTATTTTTCTATTTAAATTTAATTGCAAATGCGGTGGCACGATATTCGGTTGTTGGAACGATTCCGTTAGAGCTGGAACGTCCGGTAACTTCCGGGAGCATAACTGCATCGGCTCCCATTTTTTCCGCTTCCTGTTGTAGTGCTGCAAGGCCCCACGCCTTTATGTCGGGGGTCAGGGAATAATCAGAGCCGAATACTTCGCGCGTTACCTGTATCCGGCCCAGTTTTATATAGGGGCGGATCAGTTCGTCCTGAGCAAGCACCGGAAGGGTGCTATTGTGAACAACCCGATCCATAATGCTGCAGCCATTCAGGCAAATTGCGGATATCAATAAAATTATAAATAATATAAAAGAGTTATTAGAGTTTGACATATTGTCTGCATCCTTGCTGCGGTAAATTCCTTCTGGACAGGCACATCATTGCATGATAGTATTTCACACTTTTTTAGGCAATAAAAAACGTATGATACATACTTTCCAAAGGAGCTGGAGCGATGTCGGGTCATAATAAGTGGAGCACCATTAAACACAAAAAAGGCGCTGCCGACGCAAAGCGTGGTAAAGTCTTTACCAAAATTATCAAGGAAATATCCGTAGCCGCCAAGCTTGGTGGCGGAGACCCGGCCGCTAATCCTCGATTACGGACGGCGGTGGACAAGGCAAAAGCGGAGAACATGCCGAAAGATAATATCGAACGGGCAATCAAGAAGGGCGCCGGTGGTATGGAAGGTGTTACCTACGAGGAAATCGTGTATGAGGGATATGGTCCCGGTGGCTCGGCTGTTCTTGTTGAAGTTCTGACCGATAACCGCAATCGCTCCGTTTCGGATATTCGCAGTATATTTTCGAAGAGTAACGGCAATATGGGTGAAGCAGGATGTGTTGCCTGGATATTCAGCAAAAAGGGATTGATCGGCTATGACAAGTCGGTTGATTTCGACCAGCTTTTTGAAGCTGCCCTTGAAGCAGGCGCTGACGATGTTTCCGAACAGGATGATTGTTATGAAGTGACCTCTGAACCGGGATCATTTATTGAGGTGCGTGAGGCGCTGGCGGCAAAAGGTTTCAAACATACCAATGCCGAGATAACCATGATTCCCCAGACGCAGGTCAAGCTCGAAGGAAAGCAGGCCGAAAGCATGCTCAAATTAATGGACAAGCTTGAGGACAACGATGATGTCCAGAACGTTTATGCCAACTTTGATATTTCTGAAGAAGAGATGGAAAAATTGATGTAGAATTGAAACGGGCCCTTCGGGGCCTTTTTTTATGGAGGATGTGGCTTTTAAACCGGGCTGTGATATCATGGTGCATGGCGCAGTGACGTTCTACCTGAATCAAGGCGCTTGAAAAGGAGGCTCTATGGAACAGTCGTTTAAACCGCGATCCGTATATCTGGCAGCATCATGGATGGCGCCGGTAGGGAGGTATAACGGAAAAGAAAAAGAGAAGCGTTCTTTTCTGGAGTTAGCTGAAATGAGTGGCGAGGTGTTTACCGGCAGTCCGGTGCGGCGCCGCGACATTGAGGCGGTCATTGTTGGCAGTCAGAACCCGGCTGCGTTTTCAGGTGTTGACAATACTGCCGCCAAGATAGCGGGCATATTGGGAATTTCCGGTGCTCGTTCGGTCCTTGTCGACACCGCTTCCTCCTCAGGTGCGTCTGCATTTGAAAGTGCCTACCTGGAAATAGCATCCGGCAGATATGACTCGGTGCTCGCTCTCGGCGTACAGAAAATGAGCGATGCCTCGACAGTGGACTCAACCCGTATTATTGCCGGTGTCATCGATCGTGAGGAAGCCGAATTCGGGCTGACCATGCCGGCGTGCGGCGCCCTGGTGGCTCGGGCCTTAAAGGAGCGCCTCGGACTTTCCGATGAAGAGTGGACCGCCTATTCGGCGCTACTGACGCAACGGAGTCAACGCTTTGCTGCCCGTAATCCAAACGCCCACCTGAACATTCAGATTGAACTGCAGGACTATTATCAGCAAATTGCCGACGGTAGAAACTACCCATATTGGTATCCGTTGCGGTATCACGATTTTTGTCCAATGTCGGACGGAGTGGCGGCCGTCGTGCTCACCGCGTATCCGCAGGATGTGCGGGTGAGCGGTGTCGGGAGTGCCACCGATATTCCTACCATTGCCGATCGTAATTACTTCCACTCTTTCCCTGCAACCGTTATTGCTGCGGGATATGCCTACGGAATGGCCGGCATCAAGGATATCCGGTCGTTTGCGGGGAAGCTGCATATCAACATGCATGATCCGTTTAACGGATTTGGACCGATAAATATGGTAGATCTCGGTATCGTGAGCAAAAACCGGTTAATGGATGCACTGCTGGATGACTCGCTGACCGGTGAGCATGGTGCCTTTCCTACCAACCTCACCGGAGGGTTAAAGGGGAGGGGACATCCACTTGGCGCGACCGGGATGATTCAGATCGTTGAAAATCATCAGCTGATCAGGGAACAGCACTTTTCAGCGGGCCTGTCGCATTCCATCGGTGGTCCGATTAATAATAATGTCGTGACGTTGCTTGAACGGAGTGAATCGTTTGAAACACGTCCCCATGAGCCGTTCAGACCGTGGGGGTTGCCGTCTCTTGGGAAGATGAAACCAAAGGGAGTTAATCTTGAAGCGTTGCTGGTTTCCGGGTCTCCCGTAACCGGTTCTTTTGTCTCGGCCACGGTGCGCTGCCATCATAAAACAGGCAACCCCGAAGTGGTCATACTCATTGTTGCGTGTCGTTTCGAGGGCTCGATTTATAAGTTTCTGTTCGGTATCTCCGGGGAGTATTACCCGCACATCTCCGGATGCACTACCGGCGATCCGGTTTCAATCGAGACGGTTCATGGAGCGTTGCTTGTCAATAGTATGCCTGTTACCAGATTCTACACCCGTACGATGAACGGGCTGGTCGAATTGGCCGGCAACAGCTGGAAAAAGCTGGCCGGGAAGATTCAGGCGCAGTGAGACAAACAAAACGGCCGGAAGCTAAGCTTCCGGCCGTTTTGTTTTGTATCACCTGCGACTGGTTCAAGCCGCTTCTAAATCATCATCTTCGGCAGTGGTACTCCCTGCCTCTTTTACCGGGACGTCTTTCGGGGCAAGGGATTCAGCCTGCAACCGTAAATTGCGGTAGCGTGCTATCCCGGTTCCCGCCGGTATCAAACGGCCCATGATAACATTCTCTTTGAGTCCGCGCAGATAGTCGACCTTCCCTTCAATGGCAGCCTGGGTCAGTACTTTCGTCGTTTCCTGGAAGGATGCGGCTGAAATGAATGACTCGGTGGAAAGAGATGCCTTTGTAATCCCGAGAAGCAGCGGTTCTGCAACTGCCGGGCGTTTTCCATCCCGGAAGGCCTTGTCGTTTTCCTGTTCGAATACCCACCGTTCAATCTGGTCATCGACCAACAGATTGGTGTCGCCGGTATCCTTGATACGAACGCGCCGCAGCATCTGGCGTACGATAACCTCAATATGCTTATCATTGATCTTGACGCCCTGTAGACGGTAAACCTCCTGAACCTCATCAACCAGATATTTGGCGAGCTCTTTGACGCCAAGTACCCGCAGAATATCGTGAGGATTGGACGAACCGTCCATGAGCGGCTCACCGGCACGAACATGATCGCCTTCATGAACGCTGATGTGCTTGCCTTTCGGAATCAGATACTCTTTCGGTTCGCCCAACTCCGGTGTAACAATAACTTTACGTTTGCCTTTGGCATCCTTACCGTATGATACACGGCCATCAATTTCAGTGATAACGGCAAAGTCTTTCGGTTTACGTGCCTCGAACAGTTCGGCAACACGCGGCAAACCACCGGTAATATCCTTCGTTTTGGTGGTTTCACGCGGAATCTTGGCGATAATATCACCGGCACTGATAATAGTGTCATCAGTAACCGAAATATTGGCGCCTGCCGGCAGGAAGTACCGGCCGATTGTACCGCCACCTTCGCCGGATGCATCCTTGATGGCGATTCGCGGGCGCTTGTCCGTATCTTTCGTCTCGATGATAACCTTACGGGAAAGACCGGTAACATCATCGAGCTGTTCTTCCATTGTCACACCTTCGAGGATATCGGCAAACTTTACCCGGCCGGCAACCTCGGTAAGAATCGGCATGGTGTAGGGGTCCCACTCAGCAAGTGTTGCTCCCTGTTTGACCGCACCGCCCGGAGCAATCTTTATCTTTGCTCCATACACGACGGTATATTTCTCACGCTCGCGCCCTGTTTCATCAATAACGGCGATTTCGCCGTTACGGTTCATAACGATGTGATGACCATCATTGTTGATGACGGTATTGACGTTGATGTAGTTGATCACACCGTCGGCACGTGCTTCAAGTGACGTTTGCTCGGCATGACGGGATGCGGTACCACCGATATGGAAGGTACGCATGGTAAGCTGTGTACCCGGCTCACCAATCGACTGGGCGGCGATTACGCCGACAGCCTCACCCATGTTGACACTATGGCCACGAGCAAGGTCACGACCGTAACATTTGCCGCAAATACCGCGCTTGCTTTGACAGGTAAGCACGGAACGGATTTTTACCTTCTCGATACCCGCATCTTCAACCCGTTTAACCAGATATTCGTCAATTTCCTGATTCATCTCAACGAGAATTTCGTCAGTCAAAGGATCGTGAATATCTTCAAGAGCGACACGCCCAAGGATACGGTCACCGATCGGTTCAATAATTTCTCCACCTTCCGTCAGTGAGGAGACGATAAGGCCGTCCAGGGTTCCGCAATCGGTTTCAGTGATGATCGCATCCTGAGCGACATCGACCAGACGACGGGTCAGGTATCCGGAATTGGCAGTTTTAAGAGCCGTATCAGCCAGACCCTTACGGGCGCCGTGTGTTGAGATGAAGTACTGGAGAACCGTCAGTCCTTCGCGGAAGTTGGCGGTAATCGGGGTTTCGATGATTTCGCCGGAAGGCTTGGCCATCAAACCACGCATACCGGCCAGCTGGCGGATCTGCTGGGCGGAACCACGGGCACCGGAATCTGCCATCATATGAATGGCATTGAACGATGAGGTTTCTATCTTACTGCCGTCACGAGCGAAAACAATTTCTTTCGAAAGGTTGTCAAGCATCTCGGTGGCGATTTCCTCAGTTGCCTTGGCCCAGATATCGATAACTTTATTGTACCGTTCGCCGTCGGTGATGAGACCTTCGGTGTACTGATTCTGGATTTCGGTAACCTCTTCATGAGCCTTCTCGATAATTGCCGGTTTCCCTTCCGGAATAACCATGTCATCCAGGCAGATGGAGATACCGGCAAGATTTGCATACTTGAAGCCGATTTCCTTGAGCCGGTCGGCCAACAGAACCGTTTCCTTGCTGTCGGAAAGCCGATAGCAGGTATCAACCAGGTTTGACAGCTCTTTCTTGGTCATGACCTTGTTGATGGTAGAGAACGGTACCGCCGCAGGAAGGACATCACGCAACAGGATACGACCTGCAGTGGTGTCAATCATCTGGGCTTTTTCATCGGTGATCAGGTTTTTCATCCGGACTTTAATCAACGCCTGCATGTCGATCTCACCGGCATCGAATGCAATTCTTACTTCCTCAGGTGATGAAAAACAGCCGGAAACGTTCACGCCCGCAAGCAGTTCCTGCTCGGTTGGACGGTAAAATTCCCCTTTGGCATTAATCCTGTCGCGGGTCATATAATATGCGCCCAGAACCATATCCTGTGACGGAACGATAATAGGCTTGCCGTTGGCCGGAGAAAGGATGTTGTTGGTCGACATCATCAGAACGCGGGCTTCAACCTGGCTTTCGATGGAGAGTGGCAGATGGACAGCCATCTGGTCACCGTCGAAGTCGGCGTTGAACGCGGTACAGACGAGCGGATGCAGCTGAATCGCCTTGCCTTCGATCAGCACCGGTTCGAAAGCCTGAATGCCGAGACGGTGCAGGGTCGGAGCACGGTTAAGCATGACCGGGTGCTCCTTGATAACTTCTTCCAGAACATCCCATACTTCCGGGCGTTCTTTTTCGACCATTTTCTTGGCGCTTTTGATAGTGGTAACGAAACCGCGCTCTTCGAGTTTGTTATAGATAAACGGTTTGAACAGTTCCAGTGCCATTTTCTTTGGCAGACCGCATTGATGCAGTTTGAGCTCCGGACCGACAACAATAACCGAACGTCCGGAGTAATCGACACGTTTACCAAGGAGGTTCTGGCGGAAGCGCCCCGATTTTCCTTTAAGCATGTCGGAAAGGGACTTAAGGGGACGTTTGTTCGGACCGGCGATGGCGCGACCGCGACGACCGTTGTCAAAGAGAGCATCCACCGCTTCCTGAAGCATACGCTTTTCGTTGCGTATAATAACTTCGGGAGCCTGCAGTTCGCAGAGGCGTTTCAAACGATTATTCCGGTTAATAACACGGCGGTAGAGATCGTTCAGATCGGATGTGGCAAAACGGCCTCCGTCGAGCGGAACGAGCGGACGTAACTCGGGAGGAAGAACCGGGATGCATTCAAGAATCATCCACTCCGGTTTATTGCCCGAATGCCGGAATGCTTCAACAACCTTAAGCCGTTTGGCGGTTTTCTTACGTTTGGCTTCGCTGGTGGACTCAACCATTTCGCTTCGCAGTGATACGGCAAGTTCATCAAGCTTGAGAGCACGCAGGCATTCACGAATGGCTTCTGCGCCCATACCACCCGAAAATGCGTCACTGCCGTAATCCTGCTGCATTTTGATATATTTGTCTTCCGACATTACTTCGCAAAATTGCAATGGCGTGTTCTTCGGATCACTAATGACAAACCCTTCAAAGTAAAGTACTTTTTCCAGGTCTTTAAGCGTGATATCCAGCAGGTTTCCGATGCGCGAAGGGAGCGATTTCAGAAACCAGATGTGGGCTACGGGTGTAGCAAGATCAATGTGCCCGAGACGTTCGCGACGAACTTTTGACGGAATAACTTCAACGCCGCATTTTTCACAAATAATACCGCGATGTTTCATTCGTTTGTATTTACCGCAGTTGCATTCGTAATCTTTTGTCGGCCCGAAAATCTTGGCACAGAAAAGACCGTCCCGTTCCGGTTTGAACGTACGATAGTTTATGGTCTCCGGCTTTTTTACTTCGCCATGAGAACGCTCCCGAATTTTATCGGGAGATGAGATCGATATACGTATAGCTGAAAAGTGGAGTGGATCTTTTGGTTTATCAAAAAAGCTGAAATAATCTTCCACGATG
>CAIYZD010000217.1 GCA_903930585.1 uncultured Geobacteraceae bacterium
AAAAAGACGATGGTGGAGGTGTAAGGGGAGCTGTTGTGGGGCAGCTCTTTCTGCCACCCCGGCTTGATAAGCCCTTTTTCGGCAATCGCATCGATATCGTAGGCAAGCGCCAGGGTAACGACGTCCGCTTCCAGCCCGTCGATGACCGCCCGCGCCTGTTTGCCGGAACCACCGTGAGACTGCTTGACGGTGACTTTCTGACCGGCCTTCTGCTGCCAATAGGCGGCAAAGGAGTTGTTGAAGTCGGCATAAAGCTCACGGGTCGGGTCATAGGAAACATTCAGCAGAGTTACGTCGGCGGCAAAAACGGTAACTGATGCGGACAGGGCCAGTGCTGCTGCGGCAAGAGTGATGATTATCTTTTTAATGTTCACGGTGTTTCTCCTTTTATAATCTATAGAATTAATAGATAAAGTTGTTAAAAAAAATGTGGCGGATTACTCCTCAGCCGTAACCAATTCCAGAATGTAGTGCCCCTCGTCCGCCTGTTTCAGACCGACCAGCTTGTGACCATCCGCCTTAAGACTGCGGGGCACATTTTTGACCGGCTCGCCGTCGTCCAGCAAAATCCGGACGGTCGTGCCATTGTCAACATCTTCCAGAGCCAGCTTGGCTTTGACAAAATTCGTGGGACAACTGACGCCACGCAGGTCGATTGACTGCATGAATGTTCTCCTTATTTCCCTACCTGGGTCGCAATAATCTGCGGTGGAATTGTTTCTACTACAATGTTCTCCGGGAACTGACCACGCAGATGGTCCAGAAGCGCCTCTGGTCCTTCCTTGATGATTGTATCGCCAAGCCTGATGCGACCGAGCCCTTCAGCTTTTTGTTTGTACCAATCCAATACCGCAGCGATGAAATCGGAAACATTCTCTTCCGGCAGGAACGTGGCGAACAGGGTGCCGACCAACGGATTTCGTCCCCATTTTCCGCCAATACGCACGGTGTATCCCTTCTTCCTGACACTCCAGGCTTCGGTCGGACAAACCTTGACGCAGTCGCCGCACCAGATGCATTGTTCGGCCGTCAGCTCCGGCTTGTTGTCGCCATCCATGACAATCGCCTTTGGAACACAACTTTTTGCGCAGAGTCCGCAGCTGATGCAGGCTGATTTATCCAACTGCGGCTCGATGGCGCCCTGAAAGCCGATATCGTTTGTTGCCGACTTGGGGCAGTCAAAAGGGCACCCAGCGAAAGCGACCTTGAACTTATGATGCCCGGTTGGGGTTCCGAACAATTTTTCATCGACTTCAAGCGCCGACTTTTGAGTGTCGACCAAGCCGTTGGGATTGTACTCACATCCTCCGCAGGCTACCGGCACCCTCACTCTGGCGCCGCAGGAGGCAACTTTCTGATTTTTCTCACCCAGCGCCTCGACAACCGCGTCAAAATTCTTGTAGTTGATATTGATCAACTCGATGGATTGACGGACGGACAAATGAACAAACTCGCCGCCGAATTTCTCGGCAACCTCGGCAATCTTCTTCAGACGAGGAACCGTCATCCTGCCACCCGGCACACGCAGCCGCACGGTGAAGAGATCCTTCCCCCGCTCTTTAATAAAGCCGCCGGCCTTCAGGTTGCCAAGGTCAAGTTTTGTCTGTTTGTCATCGGACATCGATATAACTCCCACGTAAGTATGGCTTGTATCATGCCAAAACAAATTCCGCCTGTCAAGATATTTTTTATATTTCTATAGATATACTATACTATTACTTCGAGCGTCTCCGGCTCTACCTTTCCGGAGCTGATCTTGTACGACTTGATGTCCGGCAGCTCGGCATCGGCAAGCGATACGATCACGTAGGAAACGTCCGGCGTCAACGCCAGTTTGATATCTTCTTCCGAGGGGCGGGCCGGGCTCTCCGGGTGGGAATGGTAGATCGCCAGCATGGCAAGCCCCTTGGCCCGCAGGTCCTTGACCACCGAAAACTGTTCCTTCGGCTCCATCATGAAATGCTCGTTACTGGCATCGGTATTGGTCATGCGGTAGATTACTGAAACCGTGTCACCGGTACCGCCGAGAATCCCGCAGACCTCCAGAGGAAAGCCTTCTTTGGCATGGGCAATCAGATCGTCATGAATGGCGGCCGGAATCCGGATCATGTCAGCTCTCCTTCAAGTCGCACACCGTCATGGCATCCAGCTCGTCCTTGACTTCGGTGATCGTTGGATGATCGCCGCACAGCGGACAGGTCGCCCGCCGCTTGATCGGGATTTCACGAAATTTCATTCGCAGGGCATTGTAGGTCAGCAATCGATTCGTCAACAACTCCCCCTTGCCAAGCAGAAATTTAATCGCTTCTGTCGCCTGAATAGTGCCGAGCACGCCTGGAAGCACTCCGATTACTCCCGCCTGTGAACAGGTCGGAACAGCATCTTTAGGGGGCGGTTCGGGAAAAAGACAGCGATAGCAGGCCGATTCACCAGGTTTGACGGTCAGCGTCTGACCATCGAACTGAAGGATACCACCGTGGGAATACGGCTTGCCCGCCAGCACGCAGGCATCGTTGATCAGGAACTTGGCGGCAAAGTTGTCGGTGCCGTCAATAACAAAGTCGTAATCGGCGATGATCCGGTTGATGTTTTCCGCCGAGACCCATTCCTTATAGGTAATGACGTTGACATCGGGGTTGATGGCGATCATTTTCTCTTTCGCGGATTCCACTTTCGGTTTACCGATATCGGGGGTAAAGTGGATCACCTGCCGTTGCAGGTTGGAGAGATCAACATCGTCGGCATCGGCAATGCCGATGGTGCCGACCCCGGCGGCGGCCAGATAGAGCGCAATCGGCGCTCCCAACCCGCCGGCGCCGATGATCAGCACGCGCCCGTCAAACAGCTTCTGCTGACCTTTGCCGCCAACCTCTTTCAGAATGATATGACGCGAGTATCGTTCTATCTGCTGTTCGTTCATCACGCACCTCCCCCCATGAAGTAGAGGAATTCGATAACGTCCCCCTCATTGACCGGCGCCGTTTCATACTCGGTACGATCCAGAATCTCGCCGTTCAACTCCACGGTAACGTACAGGCGCTGGGAGACATCAAGCTCTTCCAGCAGAGAATCGATGGTGCGGTCCGGATTCTCGGGGATGGCGGTCTCTTTGCCGTTAATGGTAATAGTCATGGTTCTTCTCCCTGTCAAATGGCGTCAAGCGCCTGAGTAAAATCAGCAATAATATCCCTGCTATCCTCAATACCCACCGATACCCGGACCAGATCCTCGGTCACCCCCATCAACGCTTTTTCTTCGGCGTTGTAATCCGCGCAGATAGTGCTGGCGGGGTGAATAACCAAGGTCTTGGCGTCACCGATATTGGCCAGGTTCTTCGCCATATTGAGTCCGTTGATAACTTTGAAGGCCGAAGCTTTGTCGCCGGCGCCGAAAACAAGCAGGCCGCCATGGCGCCCGCCGTACAGGCGTGAGGCAACGGCATGGTGCGGAGAATCCTCCAGACCGGAATACCCCACCCATGCAACCTTCGGGTGTGCCGCCAGAAAACGGGCCAGATTCAATGCGTTGGCACAGTGGCGCTCCATACGTAACGCAAGCGTTTGAATACCTTCGGTGAGGAGAAACGAATTAAACGGCGCAGCACAGGCGCCCACGTCCTTGTGAACCAGCTTGCGTGCCCGGGCAGTAAAAGCAAAGGCACGGTATTTTTTGTGAAACGGTTCAAAATGCGGGAACTTCGGGCTGTTCCAGTTGAACACGCCCCGGTCGACAATGGCGCCGCCGATGGTGGTACCGGTACCGTTGATATATTTACTGGTGGAATAGGTCAGGATATCGGCCCCAAGTTGTGCCCCCGTGGCAAGCCAGGGAGTTGAAACCGTGGAATCGACGAGAATCGGGATGCCGGCGGCATGGGCAATATCTGCCAGCGCCGGGATGTCGGGGACATCCAGCTTGGGATTGCCGATAGTCTCTACAAATAGCAGCCGGGTGCGCTCGTTTACACCTGCGGCAACGGCGGAGAGGTCGAGCGGATCGACAAAGTGGGTGGTGATGCCATAGTTGGAAAGTGTGTCGCGAAACAGGGAAAAGGTGCCGCCAAACAGGGATGACGACGCCAGGATCTCGTCTCCGGCACGCAGAATGGTCAGGACCGCCGTGGTGATGGCTGCCATGCCGGAGGCGGTGGCAATTGCCGTGCCACCCCCCTCCAACAGCGCCAGTCTCTTTTCCAGCGCCTCGGTTGTCGGGTTACCTATCCGGGTATAGACCTGCCCGACTGCGCGACCGCGAAACACATCTTCCAGTTCTTCCGCCTTTTCATAGGCGTATGAACTGGACTGTACTATCGGTACGGACGTCGCTCCGGCCGGACCGGGGATGCTGCCGCCATGAATCAATAACGTGTCGAAACGGGGGGTGGTTTCCATTGCCTTCTCTCTCCACGAATACATATGAAATGGTGTGAAATAGAGATAGCAATTTACATGAAAACTGTCAACAAAATAAAACTGTTTATCTATCTATTTTATAGTCTTTAATGTCTATATGCAGTAATCAAACTCCACAATCTGGTCCATCTGTCTCCCCGGCTCGGCGTATTTCGGCTTGCCGACCACTCTGGCAGGGATACCGGCGACGGTGGAATGTGGCGGGACCTCGTTCAAGACGACGCTGCCGGCAGCGATCTTCGAACCGTCGCCTATCCGGATGTTACCGAGGATTTTAGCACCGGCGCCAATCAGCACTCCTTTACCAACCTTGGGGTGCCGGTCGCCGGACTCCTTACCGGTCCCCCCCAGCGTAACCTCGTGCAGCATCGAGACGTCATCACCCACCACCGCCGTCTCACCAATGACCACCCCACTGCCGTGATCGATCAGAATCCCCTTGCCGATTTTGGCCGCCGGATGGATATCAACATCAAATGCTTCGGAAATGCGACTTTGCAGATACAAGGCCAACGGCTGCCGCTCCTGCTGCCACAACCAGTGCGCTACCCGGTACGACTGAAGCGCCTGAAATCCCTTGAAATTCAGATACGGCAACGCCAGACTTCTGGCCGCAGGGTCACGTTCCAACACCGCAGTCAGGTCACACCGCACCGCTTCCCGGATATCTCCGGAAGCGGTGAGTGCCTCATAAATAACATCGCGGAGTGATGTGGTCGTCAAATATGCCGAAGCAAGTTTTCCGGCCAGAAAGTATGATATCGACGCTTCAAGAGAACCATGCTTGAGTACCGTATCGTGCAGATATCCGGCCAGCATCGGTTCCGTTTTTGCGGTCATGAAAACATCCTGACGGAGGCGCGTCCAGACCGGATCGTTTTGTCCCTGCGCCCGAGGCGCGCTCCGCTCCTTGTGAATACCGGTTAACGTAACATTGTGTGCATACTGCGGAACCATACATTTCCTCTTCTTTCAGCGCAACTGTTTCAGCGCGGACACCAGACGATCAATCTCTTCAAAGGTATTGTAGAGCGAATATGACGGACGCACCGTCGCCTCCAGTCCGAAGCGACGCAACGATGGTTGGGCGCAGTGATGCCCCGCACGCACGGCAATGCCCTGTTGATCCAGGTACTTCCCTACCTCGGGCACTGATTTGTGCTTGAGAGTAAAGGAGGTGACCGCAACTTTCTCCCGCGCATTTCCCACCAACTGCAGGCCGTTGACGCTTTGAAGCTTCTCAGTGGCATACTCCAGCAGACGGTGTTCATAGGCGGCAATGCCGGCCAGACCGACGCGCGTAACATAATCAAGAGCAATCCCTAAACCGTAGGCATCGGCGACATTGGGCGTTCCCGCTTCAAATCGTGCCGGGACATCGCTATATATGGTCTCTTCAAAAGTGACGTCCTTGATCATGTTGCCTCCCCCCTGCCATGGCGGCAACTCTTCCAGCAGTTCCCGGCGCCCGTAGACCGCGCCGATGCCGGTCGGACCGAATATCTTGTGCCCGGAGAAAACAAAGAAGTCGATCCCGAGCGCCTGAACATTCACCGGAAGATGGGCCGCCGACTGGGCCCCGTCGATCAGCACGTGAGCGCCGTACTGCTTGGCCAAAGCGGTCATTTCTGCAATAGGCAGCACCGTCCCGAGACTGTTATTGGCGTGGGCCAGACCCACCAGACGGGTACGCGGCCCCAGTAGACGCCGGTACTCCGCCAGATTGATGTCGCCATTATCGTCCACCGGGATCACCCGCAGCACCGCGCCACGCTCCCTGGCAACAATCTGCCACGGCACGATATTGGCGTGATGTTCCAGTTCAGAAAGCAGAATCTCGTCACCCGGCTGAAGGAATCTCTTGCCGTAGGCATGCGCCACCAGGTTGATTCCCTCGGTAGTGCCGCGCACGAAGATGATCTCCTCGCTGGAAGCGGCATGCAGGTAATCGCGAATCTTGTCCCGGGCCCCTTCGAAAGCATCGGTGGCCCGCGCCGCCAGCGTATGGGCGCCGCGATGGATGTTGGAGTTATCGTGGGCATAAAAATGGCTGAGCGCTTCAATAACCTGGCGTGGCTTCTGGGTGGTCGCGGCATTATCGAACCAGACCAGCTGTTTGCCATTCACCTGCTGATGCAGGATCGGAAAATCAGCGCGAATTGCCGCCACGTTAAAAGCCGGGTTTCCCGCCAGCTTGCTGTTTTTCGGCAGGGTCGCCTGAAGCAGGCGGGCAAACGGATCGGCATAGTTCCCTTCCGCATCGGTACTGCCGGTCAGATCATGGCGACATGACTGAATGTTCCGTACGAACCCTTTCAGGTTACCGTGGGCACTCTGGTTGTCGCGGTACGTCTGCTGGCGCACCAGATTATCGGCATGTTCACCGAGCGTGGGCGATATCAGCGGCAGAGGCGCCGTTTTCAGCAAATCGTTGGTAAACGGATTACTGGTGGCGGTCGAAACCGGTCCGCTTTTAAGCGCTGCAAACACCTGGGAGATCCGTTCGATGGCGTCGCCATTCCCGGGCAGAGTACCGACCGCGCCGGCGCCTGCGGGAAGTGCCGATGTATCATGCCTGGCACGGTCAAGCAGCGTTGCCGCGATACCGCGCGAATCTGCTGCATCTCCGGGGAGTTGCTGGCCCGGAAGCGCATTGTACAGCCGTGAAGCGACCTGGGCGACCAGGTCGGGTGTGATTTCTGGCATAGTGGGCACCTTAAATTCCCGCGCCGGAGTTGTAGGCCACCGGGACGCTATGTTCGTAGTGATGGTAGTAACCGACCTCAACATTCTCCAGCACGCCGATGGCATCGTCGGTCAGTACGGCAGCCGAGAAGTAGAGCGACAGCAGGTACGAGGCCACACCCAGATTATCCAGTCCCATCAGACGGGCCGACAGGCTTGGCGAAATTTCACCCGGTATCCCCTGCTGGTGCAGACCGACAACCCCCTGATCCTCTTCGCCGACCCGCACGAGCAGAATGCTGGTGGTACCGAGCCACTGGTTGTGGGCATAACGGCTCTTGACTTCCAGCTTGTCCGACGGAATCAGCGGAATGCCGCGCCAGAGGATGACCGGAGTTCCGAACACCGAGGTCGTATTCGGCGGCACACCACGCCAGGTGCATTCACGTTCGAAGGCGGCAATGGCTTTGGGATGAGCAAGGAAGAAGGCCGGTTTTTTCCATACCAGCGCCAGCAGTTCATCAAGATCATCCGGGGTCGGAGCACCGTAACGGGCGCTGATACGGTGCGACGGATGCACGGAATGGAGCAGGCCGAAGCTCTTGTTATTGATCAACTCCCATTCCTGCCGTTCCTTGATCCCCTCGATGGTCAGGCGCAGTTGTTCTTCCAGCTGATTGTAGGGGTTGTTGTACAGGTCGGAGACGCGGGTATGAACCCGCACCACGGTTTGTACGGCGCTGAGCGAGTATTCACGCGGCGTGGCGGAATAATCTACGAATGTTTCCGGGATAATGACATTCTCGGCCAGTCCGGAGACCAGATCGATATTCCGTTCGCCGTATTTATTGACCGCTGCCAACAGTACCAGATGTTCCTCGACCGCCTTGTCGAATTCCTGTTTCAGCCCCGGATTCTTATCGAGTTGTGCGTCCAGATCCGTACGCGACAGTGTCAGCAGGACGCAGGAATTGATGGTACGGATGGTTACATCGGACGGCTTGTCCGATACCAGGTCGGCTTCGCCGAAATATTCCCCTTCGCTGAGCAGGGCGATACGCAGGTCGCTGCCATGAACACCTTTGCTGAGAACCTCGACTTGCCCCTGGGCAATGACAAAAAATTTATTGCGGTCTTTGCCTTCCGTTACCAGGGTATTTCCCAGCGTGACCTGTTCCGTTTTGAAGCTGTCAGCCAGCTTTTCAATAATACTGTCCGACAACTTGGCGAAGAGCGGCACGCTCCGCAGCGCCTGGGGTTGAAACACTGCCACACCGTCAGTCAGGGTAAATTCGACCCGTTCAGCATTGGGGAGTTCAACTCTGGTGCGGTTGACGCGATACGTGCCCCCTTCCACATGTACCCACGGAAGCAGACTGAGCAGGTGACG
>CAIYZD010000218.1 GCA_903930585.1 uncultured Geobacteraceae bacterium
TCAATAAGCAGAATCTTTGCCATTACAGCGCACTGCCGCTGATCACCCGTTTTAAGAGGCAACTAAGGCTAATAAGGTCATAAGGCTTCTGTATAAAATTCACCTCTTCACTTAGAAGGACTTGATCGGTTGAGTATCCTGAAGCATAGATACATGGCAACTTGGGTCTCAGTTCTCGTATTCGCTCCATCATAACCTTACCATTCATTTCCGGCATGAGATAATCAGTCAAAACCAGATCAATCGGTAAAGAAAGATCTCTGGCTATTTCAAGTGCAACACTTGGGGTGGCGGCTTCATGGACGGTGTAACCTATTTTTTTCAGAAATTGCGAAGTAACAATTCTTACCGCATCCTCGTCCTCAACATGTAAAATGGAACCGCTACCAGTACATATTGTTTCACCTAGATGAGTAGTTTCTGTTAATGGCGCACTAAATCGAGGGATATAAACCTTAAATTCAGCACCGCATATTGCTTGATTGACCTGTTACGAAAGTTCAGCCTCAATCAAATTTATAGACAACTTTGCTATATTATCCAGCTCAGGCAGCAACTCCCAGGCGGTATCTATATCTGCCTCCTTGGCCGCCGTTTCAACTCTCAGGCAAACGTCCCGCAAGGCATCGGCGCCGATATTTGCTGCAAGCCATTTGAGAGAGTGCGCCTGAAGGCGAATGGCCGATGAGTCACTGCCGTCACAAAGCATCCGTAACATCTCAATTTCTCTTGGTAGTTTCTGCATCGACTCCAAAAGGATATTCCTCATGAATTCAACATCTCCGTCCATCTTCTCCAGAATCCATTGCTTGTTAAACAGTTTATGGGTACTTATTTGATCTTCTGCCATCTGAGCCTGGGTAACTTGAACCGAGTCCAGTGCCAGCCATTTTTCGAGCATTTCAGCTAAGGTTTCCTTTCTGACCGGTTTTGAGAGGTAGTCATTCATGCCGAATTCAATACATTTGTCACGGTCACCCAGTGTTGCGTTAGCAGTCATGGCTATAATCGGGACAGCACTGTTCAATACGCCGGAACTGCCATTGCGGATTTCTTCAGTAGCCTCAAAACCGGTCATTACCGGCATCATGCAATCCATCAGTACCAGATCATAGTTGATCAGCTTCAATGCACGTACCGCTTCCTGACCATCTGCAACAACGTCAACACGGTAGCCGAGAGATTTCAGCATGTGCTGGGCAACTTTCTGGTTTATTATATTGTCTTCCGCCAGGAGAATACGGACATTAGGCCGCCCCGATTCCGCTATGATATGCCGGGTGATTATACCTTGTGGTTGAGGCATACCGACTTCTTTACCGCTGTCCCTGGCCAATGCCAGCTCCAGACAGTCATAGAGTTGTGCCTGCCGTACCGGTTTATGAAGATATCCGGCAAACCCGATCTTTTCCAGAATAGCAGTATCTCCTTTCTGGGCAATCGAGGTCAGCATGACCAACAGGGTTGATGCTACGTCCGGGTCTGCCTTGATACGGGTACCAAGATCAATACCGTCCATATCCGGCATTTCCTGATCGAGTATGGCTATCCGGAACGGATCACCGGCATGCACCGCTTCTCGAAGCATCGCCAACCCCTCCGCCCCATCTGCCGCCACGTCATGACGGCATCCCCAGTGTTTCAGCAAGGTTTTCATCAGGATCCTGTTTGTGGCATTGTCATCAACAACGAGAATCCGCTCCTTGGTGACTCCGGCCTGACCGGCAAGGTTCAGGGCTTTGTAGGTTGCAATATTTTGAGCAGGCTGCTTCCCGAGCCGTACCGTAAACCAGAAGGTAGAGCCCTTGCCAACATCACTCGATACCCCTATTTCACCACCCATCAACTGAGCCAGCTGTTTACTGATTGCCAATCCAAGGCCGGTACCACCGAATCGACGGGTGGTACTGCCGTCTGCCTGGGTAAACGGGTCAAAGATTGCGGTTATTCGATCCCCGACAATACCAATCCCGGTATCCTTCACCTCAACAAGAATTATAACTTCATTATCCATATCTTCTTTAAGGGTAGTGCTTATTACGACCTCACCCTTCCGGGTGAACTTGATGGCATTACCTACCAGATTGGTGAGAATCTGTCGAAGTCTTCCCGGATCACCGCGTAGATGGGATGGCACAGCCGGGTCAATACGGCAGATCAATTCAAGATCGGTCGATTCAGCACGCAGTGCAAGCAGTTCGGCAACATCTTCCAGGGTAACACGAAGGTCGAAATCCAGAACCTCAAACTCCAGTTTGCCTGATTCTATTTTGGAGAAGTCGAGGATCTCGTTAACAATGGTCAGCAGATTTTCGCTGCTTTTACGGACAATCTCGGCATACTCCTTCTGCTCCGGAGTCAACCTGGTTTCCAATAGCATTGCGTTCATGCCGAGTAAGCCGTTCAGGGGGGTGCGGATCTCATGACTCATCGTGGCAAGGAATGAACTCTTGGCCCTGCTGCCTGCCTCGGCCATCTCTTTGGCCTGAATCAGTTCTACCTCCATCTCCTTGCGTACAGTGATGTCAGTATGAGTGATTACGGCATATTTTCCTTTATTAACGGTGAAGGGGGTTATTTTACACGTATACCAGCGTTCCTGTTCAGACTGGCCGGAACGGAAATCAAGCGTAAACTCAGTGAGCGTCTCGTTGATTACGTTTTTGATACCGGCCATCAAGCCGTTGGCGGTCTGCGCCGGTATATTCAGGAAAGATTGACTTACGGAGAAGTAATCTGAGCCACCGCTTTTTCCCTTGTTATTCGAGTTACATTCTTCCAGGAAATGATCCCACGCCAGATTGCTGTTGGTGATGGCGCCATGTTCGTCGACGACGCAGACAAGTGATGACAGACCATCAAGAGTGTTGGCCGATTCGGTTGCCTTGCGCAGCCGATTCTCCACATCTCTTTTCTCTGTGATATCAGCGGTGAAACCGTGCCAGATGATGCCGGCATCATCAAGACGTTCCGGCTGGGCGATAGTTGAACACCACCGTTCTCCGTTGTCCGGCAGGATAACGCGGAACTCGCATCCCCAGGGGTGAAGGGTCGCAGCCGATTCCATCATTGAGGCAATAACCCGCCCCAGGTCACCGGGATGGATACGGGAAAAGAGTGAGGCTGCATCATTTTGGACCTGCTCGGGCGTTAGCCCGAAGAGTTGATAAATGGCATTGCTCGTATAGGGGAAATGAAAACTCCCATCAGGAAGCTGGTGAAACTGGAACACAACGCCCGGAATTTGACGGGATATATCGGATAGTTGCTTATGGCTTTCCTGCAGTTTTTCTTCCAACTCTTTTCGCAGGCTGATGTCACGCCAGCTGGCAAACAGCATCTCCCTTCCCTGCATGGTGATAACGGTTAACGAGATATCTGCCCAGAACTGTCTGCCGTCCGGACGTTGTCGGAGCATCTCATAGGAGACTTTGCCCGTATGAATTGCCTCGGTGGTCTTCTCTTTGATAACCTCTGATGATGCTCTTCCATCCGGCTGTGATAACGGAACAAAACAATCGGGACGTTGACCGCAAATCTGCGTTCGATCACTTCCAAGCAGCAGCTCTGCTGCTTTATTGCAATCAATGAAGATCCCATCGCACAGAAGAAGATGTGCATCCGGAGATTCCTCAAACATCTGCCGGAATCGATCTTCACTTTCCAGCAGCTGCCGTTCAACTCTCAAGTTATGGGCACATTCAAGCAGGGCGATATGAAGCTGGGGGAGATTGATAGTTTTGGCTAAATATTTGTCAACGCCTATATCGATTGCCCGCTTAAGGTATTCTACCTCTTCGATATCGGTCAGGACGATGATCGGTACGGACGTATCCATCCTGCGAATCTCGGCAGCCATACTGAGGCCGTCCATGTGCGGCATATGGATGTCGGTTACAATTATATCAGGACGGCAGTCCTGGTATAGTTTCAGTCCCTCCTCTCCATCTCTTGCCGTCAACAGCGTGCCGGTTATTTTGGAAAGGTCATGGACATCCTGCGTAAAAATATCCTTGTTATCCTCAACAAAAAGAATAGTCAGCCGTTTCAAGAAATCCGTATCCCGTGAGTCGCAATTCAAAATAGATGTCCTTTCATGTTGCTACATTACTGTAATAGGGTGCCCCGTTATCAATGGCCTCCCTGAATTTGCTCACGGCTATCAGACCGTTTTCGGCATCATCACAGATGAAAACCTTGCTTATTATCCGGCGCGTAATTCGGCGGCTCATTTCTGCGTCATCCACTATCAATGCCCTGAGCGGTGATTCCATACCCACATCTCCCCAAAACCTGTAATGCACATCTCTTCGTGCGGCCTTTCTAGAACCATACCCACACCAGACCAGGAAGATTATTAATCAGGGAGGCCAGTTGTGAAGAGTGCAGCGCATATAGGGAGTCAGACTCCGGTATGTCTGCAGCCCGTCTATTTCCTGTTTCGGCGGTGTTAAGTGGCATAGAAAATCTCCATACTTCTGAAAATACAGAAAACAAACATGAGTGGCAGGAAAACTTTAAAAAGATTAGAAATATTGCATAGTCGACCCATCTAAATACTATATCTTAAATTTCCTGACTAATATCTGCAGTTCTTCTGCATTACCGCTTAACTGCGCAGCCGCAGTAGCTGACTCGTGAGCACCTTGCGAAGTCTGGTGGACTACCTCGGTAATCTGTTGCATTTTATTAGAAATTTCGCTGGTCGTAGTAGTTTGTTCTTCCGCTGCAGCAGCGATCTGGTTAACCTGCATTGCAACATCGTTAACCTGCTCCAGAATATTACGCAAAGCTTTGCCAGATCTTGCCGCCTCAACCGTGCCGGCTTCCACCTGTTCAACTCCCAGCTCCATTGCAGCAACAGCTCCTTTAGTCTCATTCTGGATTGCCTTGATCATTTCACCGATCTCCTTGGTAGCGCGGGTGGTTCGTTCCGCCAAGGCACGTACTTCATCAGCTACAACAGCAAAACCCCTTCCAAGTTCACCAGCTCTGGCTGCCTCAATTGCAGCGTTTAACGCTAGGAGGTTGGTTTGATCTGCAATATCTTCAATTGTACCGATTATGGCGCCAATTTGGTCACTTCTTGTCCCCAAGTTCTCTACAGTCTTAGCTGATTCTTGAACCTTTTCTGCAATTTGTCCCATGACAATCACCGTACGTTCAACAACAACAGCACCATCACTGGCTGTTTGTGAAGCGCGTTGTGCGCCTTCAGCGGCCGTCTGGCAGTTTTGAGCTATGTTTCCTGAAGTGGCAGACATTTCCTCGCCGGCGGTAGCAACAGCACCTGCTTGGGCAGCAACTTCTTCAGCTCCTGTGGCAATGTGCTTGGCAGTTGAGTTAAGTTGATTGGATGCAGCAGCAATCTGGGTGGAGGTGCTGGATATCTGATTTATTATGGTACGCAGTTTTTCTGCCATGGCTTTCATGGCTGCCAGTAATTTCCCCGTCTCGTCTTTAGAAGTCACCTGAACCTCAACGCCCAGATCTCCTTCCGCAATACGCTCAGCTATGTATATAACATGCTGAAGCTGACCTGTTATGTTGCGGATTAAAGTATAAAATATCGAAATAACAATTAGAATGAAAGCGATGCACAGCGCGATAGAAACTGTTGTTGAGGTGTTCAGCATATCAGCGGCACGTTTTTCAATTTCAGTATTTTCGGTATTACAAAGAATTGCAATCTCATCAATAACTTTTCGATGGGCTCCGTAGGCAGGGGATAAGGATTCAACCATAATTTTTTCAGCTTGAGTATGATTTCCCGTTACCAAGGCAGGAAAAAACTCTTTCATCGTTGTATCGAAGAATGTGACTGCCGGTTTGTACGATTGCTCAAGTAGAAGAGTTTTAATTTTTCCAGCGGGCAGTTCTTTTGCCCAGTAAGCATGTCGCTCATCATATTCCTTACGCAGTTGAGTAAAACGATCCTGATATGATGGAATTTTTGAGCTGTCTTTTTCAGATAAGGCCTGAAAGGTAACAAGATAGGCCTCAATAGCGTATTCAGGGGGCGGCAATATGTCCGCAACCAAATCTTTTCCCTTCACGATATCTTGATACACAGGGCCATTGACTTTGATTCGATTTGTAGTTACACCGATCATTACTAATAGGACAAGCATTCCGACGCCGATCAGAATCGCCGTTAAAACCAGCTTCCTTTTGATGCTCATAAATTAAACCTCCTTGTTCAATTTGCTCGCAAAGATTAAGATACGCCAAACACATTCTGTCAATAGGTAGTTTTACCACTTGCGGTTGATGTCTAAAATAAATTACCGTTGTGAATCACGGAGCACTTTACTGAGGAGCTTGAATTGTACATTAAGGTCCGAAATCAGTGGGGTAAGGGCATCTGTGTTCGACGCAGCAATACGGCGCTCTATTTCACGCGCAACGGTGTGCACACGGTCGCCACTCATCTGACCGGACAATCCTGCTATGGAGTGCACATAAGGTTTGATGCCGGAAAAATCGTCATTCATTAAGAGAGAGTTTATTTTTTTAAGCTTACGTGGAACATCGTCAAGAAAATGTGTAATCATCTCCTGAATAAACGCCTCATTGTTCATCATACGGGATTCCATTTTATTTCTGTCCCAGACAGAGCAAGAAGTGACGGTTTCATAGAAGCTGGCGGTCATACGTTTTCTCCCTGTTGGTTTTCATGGTAAGCCGCCAGACCTTCCGCACCGTCTTTAGCCGTTACCAGTACTCCGACCATACGGGACAAAAACTGGCTGTACTGATCACGAGTTTCGTCATCATCTTCGACATACAGCACGGTAAGACTTTTTAGTTGATCCAGATTATTCTTGTCGACATTAATGGTTTTACTCCGCAATGGCTGTGCATTTACTAAAAATCCTTTTATTGCAGGTTCATCCCTTTGCAAATTCTTATTTTTGAAATTGAGCATTCTAAATACCCGTTTTTCA
>CAIYZD010000219.1 GCA_903930585.1 uncultured Geobacteraceae bacterium
GGCGCTCATGGAGGAGCAGGTTACGCGGGGCATTCTTCTCAAGGCCCCTTCCGTTCTCGATTACAAGACACCCACCAGCCTGGACATGCCTCCGGTTGAGAGCATCTTTGTTGAAGAGCCCGATGCCGCAGGACCGTTCGGGGCCAAGGAGATGGGTCAGGGACCGATACTCTCGGTGATGCCTGCCTTGGTGAACGCCATCCATAATGCGCTTGGCGTGCGAATAGATGAACTCCCCGCAACACCGGAAAAAATCCTCAAGGCCCTTGAAGACAAGGCCAAAGGCGGATCGGGGCGGTATGGCAAAACCACGGAACCGTCGTTCCAATTTTCCAAGCCCCGAAAGGTCGCCAGACCCTGGGATTCTCCGTACGGAGAACAGGAACCATACGTCAAGTGGCAGCCGGAACAGAGTGAGGTGGCCTGATTATGCTGAGATTACCGGAACTGAATATTCTCACCCCCGGCACGTTAGCCGAGGCATTAGTCTTCCTGAAGCAAGATGGCGCCATCGTGGTGGCCGGAGGCACCGACCTGTATCCCAATTTAAAACGCCGCCAGGTCAATCATGGCACTCTGGTTTCTCTTGCCGGGGTTGCCTCCCTGAAGGGGATTTCAGGCAATTCTGAAAGCGGACTGGTCATCGGCGCCATGACCACTCTTACCGAAGTCGTCGAGCATCCGATGATCGCCGCGTGGTATCCGGCCCTCGCCCGGGCCGCCTGCCTGGTTTCCACCCCGCAGTTACGTAATGCCGGGACCCTGGGCGGTAATGTCTGCCTGGATACCCGCTGTTTGTATTACAATCAGAACGAGTTATGGCGTCAGGGATTGGGATATTGCCTAAAATCCTTCGGCACGATCTGTCAGGCAGCCCCCAAAAGTCCGCGCTGTTTTGCCGTATCATCGGCCGATACTGTCCCCGTGCTGCTCGCACTCTCCGCCACCTTGCGCTTGACCGGTCCGGATGGTGACAGAGAGATACCGATTGAGGTTTTTTTTCGGCGCGACGGCATCGATTATCTCGCAAAAAAGCCGGGAGAAATCCTTACGGCCATTGCCTTGCCGCCTGCCGGGGCACTGAAAATGGCCTATTTAAAGATGCGCACGCGCAATTCCATCGATTTTCCGGTGGCGGGTGTGGCGGTTGCCCTGGAAACAGACGCCGGCAACAAGGTAACCAGGGCCAGGGTAGTGCTCGGCGCTCTGGAGTCTACCCCCCTTCTGCTCGAACAAGCGACCACATGTATGGTTGGCAACGAATTGACAAGTGAACTGATAGACAAGGTGGCGGACATGGCCGGCAAAGCCGCAAAGCCGATTGACAACACTGACATGAGTCCGGCCTACCGCAAACAGATGGCGCGGGTCCTGACGAGGCGAGCCCTGCAGCAGCTGATCTGTTGAGTGAGGTCAGCCGATCGCCGGTTACAGATAATCACTCAACAACAGCACGACCAGCGTCATCAGGATATACAGAACATACTGCTGCACAATACCGTTCTGCATTTTGCGGATTGAATGGAAGCGATCATAGAGGCGTTCCAGAAACGGGATGTAGACCAGTTCCAGTACCACCTCCGGAACATGGCTATGAAAACGGGTATCGGCCGGAAATATTCCGGAAGCAATACCGGGGCGATGGGTCTGCGGTTTAAGCACAAAGGCGAAGAGTCCGGTCAGCATCCCGGCAAACGATGAGGCGCTGTACTGCATCCGCGCTGCAGGCCGCTGATAACCGCACCCCCAGGTGACGGTTTCGCTCCGCGGGGCCGCCGCCAGCCGGCGGCGGTACCAGAGTCCCAACAGTCCGAGCAGGACAAGAAGTGCTATTCCGATAATCGACACCATCAGAAGCGGGGTCAGTGCCGCGAGTGTCGTGCCGGCAGAGGCCGGAGAAATCGGGAACGCCGTCAGGCTGACCCTCTGCAAAACAGAGCCGAGCAGCGACGGCGCCAGGCCGACCCCGGCACAGAGCAGGGCCAGGATTATCATCGGCGCCAGCATCTGCCACCCCGCTTCATGACCGGCAGCATGTTCTTCCGAGCGTGCTACTCCCAGAAAGACAACGCCGTAAACCTTGACAAAACAGGCCACCGCCAACCCGCCGACCATGGCGAGCGCCGGAACTGCCAGCGCCGTTACGGCAGCCGACATCCCGGTTCCCTGAATGCCGCGGAAGAACCCGATGTAGATCAGGAGTTCACTGACAAAACCGTTCAGCGGCGGCAGACCGCAGATCGCCACGGCCCCTACCCCGAACAGCAGAGCCGTGTATGGAAGGCGCCGGGCGACACCCCCCATCAGATCGATTTCACGCGTGCCGGTAGCATGGATAACCGAGCCGGCTCCCAGGAAGAGCAGCGCCTTGAAGGTGGCATGGTTGAGAACATGCAGCAGCGCTCCGGCCGTACCGAGAAGCACCATGGTTGGCGAACCAACTTCCCGTCCGATCAGCGCCACTCCGAGCCCCATAAAGATAATGCCGATGTTTTCAATGCTGTGATATGCCAGCAGCCGTTTCAGATCGTGCTGTCCGATGGCAAAGACGACACCGGCCACCCCGGACACGACTCCAAGGATCAGCACTACCACGCCCCACCAGAGCGGCACACCGTAAAAGAACGAGAGTGTTCTGATCAGTCCGTACACCCCGACCTTAAGGATCACCCCCGACATGACGGCCGAGACATGACTCGGAGCGTTGGCATGGGCTGAAGGAAGCCAGATGTGAAACGGCATGATGCCGGCCTTCAAACCGAAGGCAAACAGGGCGGTCAGAAAGATAGCCGCAGATAACCCGGAAGCGGCATTCATCGAGGCGGAGGCGGGAAAAAGCCACGACCCGGTCAGCAGATTCAAAAGAGGAAAAAGCGCAAACAGGCCGAGCGTCCCGGTGTGAGTGGTAATCATATACAGCGTGCCGGCCTTGTTCACCTCCGGTTTTTCATCTTCGGTCGATACCAGGAAGTAGGCGGACAGCGCCATGATCTCCCAGGCAAACAGGAAGCTGATGCCGTCGCGGGCCAACGTAACTCCACTCATGCTGGCGGACATCAGACCAAAAAAGAAGGTCATTTTGCGAACAGTGGCGGGGTGATGATCGGCATGCCAGTAAGCACGGGCATACAACGCGGCACAGCCGGGGATAAGAAAGATGGCGAAAAGAAACCAGGCGGAGAGAGGGTCTATACCGATCTCAGCCGGACCGAAGGGGAGTGTCCAGGCCAGTTGAAACAATTCGGAACGACCGGTTATCAGCGCATAAACAGCACCGGCCACTCCAAGGACAGAACTTGTCAGCATCAAAACGATTGACACCAACTGGCCGCGGGAGGCGCGCACACGCGCTGGCGGCAGTAAAGGGACTCCGGAGAGAGCTGCCAGCAGTGTAGCGATAAAAATCAGGGTACTTGCGGAAAGAAACTCCTGCGCCATGATGCCGTCACCTCCTGACTATCGTTTCCTCCAGCGAGCGGACCGCCGCCATGATATCGGCCTCTGTTCCGGGGCGATGCAACAGATCCTGAAATCCGTGATCATGGAGCAGAAAAGCGAGTTTTGCCAACAGATGCAGATGAGCCTTGACGCTCGGGGTTACCAGGGTGAAGAGAATTGTAACCGGCTTGCCGTCGATGGCGTCAAAGTCGATCGGATTTTTGAGAAAGCAGAGGTTGATGGCAGATTCATTCGTTTGTCCGACTATCGGATTACGGACGTGCGGGATGGCAATGCCGTTCCCGAACGCGGTCGAACCGAGCGCTTCACGCGCCAGCAATGTTTGCAACAGAAATTCGGGATCAAGGGAAGGTGGCAGCTTGAGCCGGGAAACAACCTCGCGGAGTGCGGTTTCCGGGGTATCGCCCGGCAGATCAAAAAATATCCCCCCCTGACGCAGAGCATTGGAAACCAGTTGACAGCCCGAAGCCTCTTCATTGGCGGCAAAGATCCCGGGAGGAACCGTAATGCCATGATTGGTGGCCCACTCCAGCAGGTCAACCCTGTTGACCTGATACCGTTCATCCCGCTTGTGGGCCGGCAACCCCTTGGTTTTAATCCAGCCTAACACTGTTTTTTCATCAATGCCGATAGCGGCAGCAAGATCGGTAACCTTTAGAAACATTTCACGATTCTCCGGATAAACAGTATCATTCCACGCAAACAACCGCTGATTATGGCTGACGTACAAAAAACAATATGTTCTTATCAAGCGGTTTACGGCAATACAACATACTGTTTTTTTTGAAAATTTGTTTTATACTTTTTGTAGCGACTGTACAAATAATAGTACAAAAAGTAAAGGGCAATATGTACCCTTTCCTCTCTGTATACTTCAGCAACCACTGCCTGAGTTTTAGAAGATCTGCATACCCACTTTTCCGACTGGCGAGTAAAAATATATTTCAATCTTCCTCCAGACTTATTCTTTGATTCTACTTACCTCAATTATGTATCTTGACACCCACCCGTTTTTCATTAGAATGAAAACCGGTGTCTGACATAGTTCCTGACAGTAAACAAAGTCTCTTAAGGGGCTTACCATATGAATGTAACTTCTGAAGCGCAAGAATACCTGAGCACTCTTTCCGTTTTGTTCGTCGATGATGACGAGATAGCCAGAGAACTGGCTAGAGCCCTGCTGTCTGACTTAATAGGACAATTACTATTAGCGGAAAACGGAGCTGAAGGGCTGGATGTATTTCGGGAGTCCAATCCAGACATAGTAATCACTGACCTGACCATGCCAGTAATAGACGGTCTGGTAATGCTGCAAAATATCCGCGAGGTCAACAAAACAGTACCCGTAATTATCATGACTTCATCCGACGATGCGGTCTCACTCAAACAGAGCATAAACCAGCGGGTACACGGTTTTATCAGCAAACCGTTCGACAAAAACAAAATCAGCGAACTGCTGCTCAGTTGTGCTCGCAACATGTTGTTTGAGAAGAAGATCCAGGATCAAAAGAAATTCCTCCTGGCCACAATAAACGGCTTGAGCGCTCACATATGTGTTCTTAACGCCAAAGGTGACATCATCATCACAAACCATGCCTGGCAGAAATTTGCCAAGGAAAATAATGGGTATGACCGGCTTTGCCTTGAAGGAGCAAACTACCTGAATGCCTGTAAGGGAACAAACATTGAGGAGGAAGATAACATAGAAGCCTTTGCCGCCGGAATCCTGGCGCTCACCGAAGGTACCCTGTCTGAATTCGAGTATGAATATCCGTGCCATTCACCAACCGTCAAACGTTGGTTTCTCTGTAAAGCACGTCGATTTTCCGTTTCCGGCGATACTTACACCATTGTTTCACACGAAAACATTACCAGACGCAAATTGGCCGAAGTTGAGATGAGTAAGGCACGCGATGCTGCTTTGGAAGCCTCTAAAATAAAGAGTGAGTTTCTGGCCAATATGAGCCATGAAATTCGTACCCCCATGAATGGAGTCATCGGCATGACTGAGATGCTCCTGGGAACCGACCTGACTCACGAACAGCGGGAATTTGCGTCTTTGGTGCAAAGGAGTGGTGAAAACCTGCTGACATTGATCAACGATATTCTCGACTTTTCCAAAATCGAAGCGGGAAAAATGGACCTGGAGATAATAACTTTCGATTTTCGGACAGCTATTAACGATACAGCGGCACTGTTTAACCAGCGAATCAACGATGCCGGTTTAAAGTTGATATGCCAAATTGACTCTTCCATCCCGCCTCTCTTGAAAGGCGATCCCGCGAGATTGGGACAGATCCTGACCAACCTGATTGGTAACGCTATCAAATTCACCCACCAGGGAGAAATATCACTCCGCACAACGCTCAGCAATGATAATGACGGCGTTGCAACTGTCTTATTTGAGGTGCAAGACTCTGGCATCGGTATTCCGGCAGCACGTCTTGATGCCGTTTTCGATTCGTTTACGCAGGCATCAGGCTCTATATCTCGAAAATATGGGGGAACCGGCCTTGGTCTCGCAATATGCAAGCAGTTAGTGGAACTCATGGGAGGCAGGATCGGAGTCAGAAGCGAAGTCGGCAAAGGTTCGACTTTCTGGTTTACCGCCCGATTTAAAAAGCAGGGAGATGGGGTGCTGGTGTTTTCAGAGCAGGGTCAGGACTCGAAAGCAGAGGTCATTGATTTGACCATGATTAAATGTTCACGAGTCCTTCTGGCCGAAGACAACATGATAAACCAGAAAGTAGTACTGCATATGCTCGACAAACTGGGGTGCATAACGGATACTGTTACAAATGGCGACGGTGCGGTCAAAGCACTTGAAATGAATGAATATGATCTGGTTTTGATGGACTGTCAGATGCCGGAGATGGATGGATTCGAGGCAACAACGAAAGTCCGGGCAGTCGATTCAAACGTGAAAAACAGAAAAATCCCGATTATTGCCCTGACCGCTAATGCCATGAAAGGTGATAAAGAAAAGTGCATCCAGGCAGGTATGGACGATTATCTGTCGAAACCTCTCAGGAAGGATGAACTTGTAAAGGTACTCTCAAAGTGGCTTCTGTGAGCTAAATCGCAGGCTCGACCGAGGCAGCCATTCTTCAGGCGGGGTAATTAGCTTGACAAATCCAAGCCCTGCTGCTCGCGCGAACCGTACCTACGATTGTTTTCCGGCGTCACTTTTCGTTTTTGCGCGTCAAAGATTTTGTGGAAGAGGAAAGCGGCTCCGAACCTTGCATATAAGGGAAGGCAGGCACGAGCCTGCCTTCCCTTTGTTTCGCTATGACGGGTAAATTTAATGAGGAAAGTTGCCTCGCATTTTGTTACTGGGCCGCTGCTGGCAGGGGCAATGCATTGGCGATAACCTCCGCAAAAGGCTGCAAACTTTTGGCAACTGCCTCAGGGAAATTTTCAACTGGCGTGATGTTGTAAGAGGATGAACTGCCGCCGGCACCCATAAGAGTACCAATAACCAACGCTGCTGTATCGGTAACACTTGTTGCTTTTTTCTCCACACTCGCAAAAACCTCACCCGGCAGCATGGTTTTCTCCAGGAAAGAGAATTGTGCCCCTTTACCATTAATGTGCACTCGTACCCAGCCACTTTTTACATGTAATGCAGGTTTATGCTCGATTTGCTTCCACTGGAGCCAAACGCCCTTATCGCTGGCTTTCGTCATCGCGACGATGTCCACATCAAAATCCAGCTCCAGCAAAATGACACCACTTTTCGCTCTGGACACGGCGTTGGCATCCATTGCTCCATGGCCCATGCCTGAAAATGGTGCTGTTTGCCCGGCGTAAGCCGTAACAGCCATTTCTTTTTTAACCAGTGCTTCAGAGGCTACCGGGCTTTTGGTTGACGCAACAGCGTCAGCGAATTTGGACTCGCTCAGCAAAAAGTCCTGCGACTGCACCGCATACCCTCTGCTGGTGAGTAACTTGGTCAAATCCGCATAAAATATATCCACCATTTTTTGCACATCTTTAGGTTGAACACCCAACAGGTTGTAGTCCACGTATTGGCTACTCGTCTTACCCCCGCTTCTGTTTTCGGTCGACGACGCAGAAGATTGAGTGGCAAAATTCATGCGGATGGTTGCAATGGCAACTTTGGCCGGATTGGGTGCGGGCAGTTTTGCAACCTTGTCCAGTGCCGAGTCGTCTCTGACCAACTGTTTGAATTCTTCAGCGCGGTTGCCCTGTGCTTCCAGAAAAACGGGTTTGGGCGTTTTATCGAAAAGCCCCGCATTCGCAGGCACGGTAACTGCAAGCATCAGTAACGCAAAAGTTAATGCTACACGTTTCATATTTTTTACTCCATGAATAAAATGTTAATACAACCTATTGCTTGACCATGTTGTTGCAGGATGCAGCACTGAACTGTTCCAATGTCTGCTCGTTCGAATCCGAGTAGCTTGCGGTGCTTTGAAACAGTTGCACCTTTATGGTGTGACCATTGAGTAGTTTGTAATCTTTTGCCGTTATTTGCGGATACACGGGATTCGTGAAGTCACCGTGATCGCCGCCCAGCAGTGCCGAGGCATCAATTGCAGTAGCGTTGCTGGCAACATAAGCACTACCGGACCATCCCTGGCTGGCGGACAGCGTAGTGGCTGCAGGCAGGGCAAATCGCATGGTACCGTCGCTACTGATGACCAATTGGCAGTTGTCAGCATTCTTGTAGGTGCCGACCTCGGCCGGAGAAAGGTTACTTGCCGTTGCGACAGACGCTGCCAAACTGAGTGCGGTACCAACGGTAGTCTGGTTCGGGTTGGTGTTGGTGCAAGTCAGTCCGGGCGCTGCTGCTTTGAACACATTCCCATCGCTCACCGCAACGGCAAGATGAGTCTTGGAATCAGCGGCGGATACGGCAACATTCATCACTGCTGCGCCCGTATTGACACCCAAAGTGTAGTCTTGAGCGCTGCCGTAATACGTTTTCCCCGAGACGCTTGCCGTGTAGGTGTATCCCCCACCGGCCAAAGTAAATGTTCCGTCAGTGGCAACGTCCAGAGCAC
>CAIYZD010000220.1 GCA_903930585.1 uncultured Geobacteraceae bacterium
ACCGGAAAACCTGAGTTCATATCTTGACATGAATATATCGCTCCTTTTCCTGTAATTGTTACTTGGCAGCCTGGGCACGCTCGATAACTTTTGCGTACTCGGCAGTATACTCAGGTTTGGTATCATCTTTGTAGAGAACACCGGTCAGAACTTTACCCTGCAGCTGTTCAGCAGTCATTTTTTCAGCGGCTTTAACCGGCACGGCAACTTCTTTCAGGCGGTTCATCATTTCGATAACCGACTTGAACTTGTTGCGGCGACCATAGGTTGTCGGGCAATCATCAAGGATCTCAACAACAGAGAAGCCCTTGTGCTGAATAGCTTCAGCAATCAGTTTATCAATCTGGTTGGCATGGAATGCAGTACCACGGGCAACAAATGTAGCACCTGCGCCGATTGCCAGTTTGGCAATATCAAAGCCCGGATCAGGGTTGCCATACGGAGTGGTGGACGCCTTGTGCCCGGTGGGGGTACAGGGAGAGAACTGGCCGCCAGTCATTCCGTAAATATAGTTATTCATGATGATGTAGGTCATATTGATGTTACGACGGCATGCATGAATGAAGTGGTTACCGCCGATTGCGGTTCCATCGCCATCGCCGCCGACCAGAATAACATTCATTTCCGGCTTTGCCATTTTTACACCGGTAGCAAATGCAGCGGCACGACCATGAGCTGTGTGCAGAGTACAGCAATCAATATAGCCGGGAAGACGTGAAGCACAACCGATACCGGAGACAACTGCCGTCTCTTCTTTTTTCAGATTGAGCGAGTCCATGGCACGAATCAACCCCTTCATGACGATACCATGGCCGCAGCCTGGGCACCAGATGTGGGGCAACTTGCCGGGACGAATCCATTTATCATAATCAAATGCCATGTTATATAACCTCCTTAATCTTTTCGAGGATCTGGTCGGGATTGATCGGCTCTCCATCAACGCGGAAAATCCCCTTGACCGGAACCTTGCCCTGTGCACAACGCTCAAGTTCAAGTGAGCACATGCCCAGGTTCATCTCCGGAATAACTATACCTTTGACCTTACCGGCCAACGCCTTGATCTGCTTATCCGGGAACGGCCAGAACGTCTTGATACGGAACATACCGGCTTTGATACCCTGCTCGCGAGCAACATTCACCGCATACCGTGCCGAACGTGAGGTTGAACCGTATGCGACAACAACGACTTCTGCGTCTTCCAGCAGATACTCTTCAAATGTGACGATATCATCAATGTTTGCATCTACCTTGCGAACCTGACGCTCTTCTTCTGCCTGAACAATTTCTGCCTTGGTTGTCGGAAAACCGTCCTGCATTTTATTAAGACCGGTTACATGAAACTTGTAACCGGAACCGAATGCAGCCAACGGCGGAACATCACCAAAGCTGGTGTCGTATGGTTTGTACTGCTCAGGAGGTACTGTCGGAGTTTTACGGGGAGTAATTTCAATCTCTCCCGGTTCAGGGAAGACAATGCGCTCACGCATGTGAGCAACGATCTCGTCGGGCATAACCATAACCGGAGTACGATATTTTTCGGACAGATTGAAGGCGCGAATTACCTCTTCATATGTTTCCTGCACTGAAGCCGGAGTCAGACATATGGCCGGATGGTCACCGTGAGTGCCCCACTTGGCGCACATAACATCGGACTGTGAAGGACCGGTAGGCATACCGGTTGAAGGACCGCCACGCATAACGTTGTACACAACGCAGGGGATTTCGGCGATACAGCCGTATCCGATCAGCTCTTGTTTCAGGGAAAGGCCGGGGCCGGACGTTGAGGTCAATACCTTGGCTCCGGTCAGTGATGCACCAAGAATTGCAGCCATGGCTGCAATTTCATCTTCCATCTGCAAAAATTTTCCACCAACTTTGGGTAATTCCGCAGATAGCACTTCAGAAACCTCTGTCGAGGGGGTGATCGGGTAACCTGCAAAGAAGTTGCAGCCGGCGTATAATGCACCTTGTGCGGCAGCTTCATTACCCTGAAGAAACGCTACTTTTTTGGACACTGTTCATTTCCTCCTGTAGATTTATTCGGTTATGACTTTGATGGCAAAATCAGGGCAGCGCAATTCGCACTGCATACATTTGATACAGGCTTCAAGATTTTTTACCGAGGCATAAAAGCCCTTCATCTCAAGCACGCCTTTAGGACAAAACTCAACACAAATATGGCACCCTTTACAGTACTTTTCGATAATTTCAATTTTTGGCAATGTTTTTTCCACTGGAAATACTCCTTTATCCGAAATAAAAGTGCTAAATACAGGCTCCACATGTAGCAAAAGAAGGGCGTATCCTCCACCCTTCTTTCAGCTACTTCCAGATACCTGGAATAAATCACTACTTCATGCTGCTAACCAGTTCCTTAACCGCTGCAACCGATTTGTCCATCATAGCCTGTTCTTCAGCATCGAGTTTAAACTGGATGATTTTTTCAACACCGCTTTCGCCAAGAACAGCCGGTACGCCAACGTAGAATCCGTCAACACCGAATTCACCCTGCAGGTAGCAGCAGGTCGGCAGTACGCGCTTCTGGTCTTTCAGAATTGACTCCGCCATGGAGATTGCTGAAGAAGCCGGTGAGTAAAATGCCGAACCTGTTTTCAGCAGAGCGACAACTTCGCCACCGGCGCCACGGGTACGTTTAACCATGGCAGCCATAACTTCCTTGCCCTTCTCGGCGCCGTATTTTTGTTCAAGCAGTTCTGTGACAGGAATACCATTTACACTCGCATAGCGAACCAGAGGAACCATATCGTCGCCGTGTCCGCCGAGAGTCATGGCGGTTACGTCCTTAACGGACACACCGAGCTCCCATGCAATAAAGCTGGCAAAACGAGCTGAGTCGAGTACACCGGCCTGACCGATAACACGGTTGTAAGGAAAACCGGTAATTTTCTGGCAGAGAGTAACCATGGCGTCAAGTGGGTTGGAAATGACGATAATGATCGAGTCGGGAGCGTAGGTTTTGATTCCTTCGGCAACTGAAGTCATAATCTTTGAGTTGACTTCGATCAGGTCATCACGACTCATACCCGGTTTGCGCGGCAGACCGGCAGTAACGATAACGACATCGGAACCTTTGATGTCTTCGTAGCTGTTGGTCCCTTTCAGGTTTACATCGTAACGATCTACCGGTCCAACTTCGGCAATGTCAAGCATCTTGCCCTGGGGCAGACCTTCAACAATGTCAAAAAGGACAACATCGCCAAGTTCACGTAATGCACAAAGCTGAGCAAGTACGCCGCCGATCTGTCCGCCACCGATAAGTGAAATCTTTTTACGAGCCATACATGTACCTCCTCTTTTTTTTGTAAAATAAGGCAGGGAGTTTGTATCCCCAGCCCCTGCTACCTGCCACACACTACATATTTTCTATCAAAGCATCAGCAAAACCCGAGCAGGACAGCAACGTTGCTCCCTGCATCATCCGTTCAAAATCATATGTTACGCGCTTCTGGCCAATAGTACGGTCAAGCGTTTTGACTATGAGGTCGGCCGCATCCTGCCATCCGAGATATTCTAGCATCATTACCCCCGAAAGTATGACCGAACCGGGGTTTACCTTGTCCAGATTAGCATATTTCGGCGCCGTCCCATGAGTTGCTTCGAAAATGGCGTGACCGGTGACATAATTTATATTGGCCCCCGGCGCTATTCCAATGCCACCAACCTGAGCAGCCAAAGCATCTGAAAGTATGTCACCTTCCAGGTTCATTGCAGCAACGACATCAAACTCCTTGGCACGGGTCAAAACCTGTTGCAGGGTTATATCCGCTATGGTGTCCTTAATCATCAGCAGTTTCTTCAACTGCCCGTTCCCATGCGTCGGCAAAAGCTTCAAAGCTGCTTCTACTTCTTTCCGGATGACTTCCTGTTGACGCGGCGACATCATATCATAGCCGGGATCAATCATCCTTGCATTTTCTTCAACAGAAAGCGCAGGATTACGATCCTGATTGTTGATTATCCATGACTCCCGTTCCGTGACAACCGCAGAGCGAAACTCAGAGGTGGCCAGTGCGTACCCCCAATCCTTGAACGCCCCATCAGTAAACTTCATGATATTGCCCTTATGGACAATAGTCACTGATTTGCGTTTATGAATCAGTGCATACTGGATAGCAGCCCGGATCAGACGCTCCGAACCGCTCCGGGAAATCGGCTTGATACCGATTGAGGAGCTTTCAGGAAAACGAATTTTACTGACGCCCATCTCATTGATCAAAAAGTTTATAACTTTATCACATTCAGGGGTACCGGTCATCCATTCGATTCCGGCATAAATATCTTCGCAATTCTCGCGAAAAATTATCATATCCACATCTTCCGGCTTTTTGACCGGAGTGGGAACCCCTTGAAAATACCGGATAGGACGCAGACAGGTGTAAAGGTCAAGTACCTGCCTGAGAGCAACGTTCAATGAACGAATGCCACATCCGACAGGGGTTGTCAATGGTCCCTTGATCCCGACCAGAAACTCCTGAAATGCTTGAACCGTTTCATCCGGCAACCACGCTTTGTCGCCCATCTGGTTTCGAAAGCGATTAAAAGGCTTTTCGCCGGCAAAAACTTCCATCCAACTGATTTGTTTTAAACCGCCGTAGGCCCTGCCTACGGCGGCGTCGAAAACACGTACCGAAGCTTTCCAGATATCAACACCGGTACCGTCACCTTCAATATAGGGAATGATCGGGTTGTTCGGCACCTTTAAAATGCCGTCGCTTCCCATGGTGATCTTTTCCCCTTGGGGGACTGTAACGTATGTATATCCCATCTAGCTCACTTCGCGCAACCAATGCATTATAAAAAAGCTTTGCAAGACCAGATTGCAGCATCTGATTTGCTAGTTATTAATAGCGTCGATAATTGCATTTAATGTTGTACTCGGGCGCATGGCTTCTTCCGTTTTTACCGGATCAGGAAGATAATAGCCACCCATATCGACCGGTTTACCCTGGGCTCCGATCAGCTCCTCATTAATCTTAGCCTCATTATCCTGAAGCTGCTTTGCTACTTTGGCAAAACGTTCAGCCAGTTCAGCGTCTTTGGTCTGTGCAGCAAGCGCTTCAGCCCAATACATTGCCAGGTAGAAGTGACTTCCCCGGTTATCAATCTGCCCAACCTTACGGGCCGGGTTCTTGTTGTTATCGAGGAACTTGGTATTGGCCTGATCAAGCGTATCAGCGAGGAGCTGAGCTTTTTCATTTTTAAAGCTGGCTGCCAAATGCTCCAGAGAAACAGCAAGCGCCAGGAATTCGCCGAGTGAGTCCCAACGGAGGTACCCTTCCTGCACAAACTGCTGGACATGTTTCGGCGCCGATCCGCCTGCACCTGTCTCGAACAGTCCGCCGCCGGCCAGAAGCGGAACGATTGACAGCATTTTTGAACTGGTACCAAGTTCAAGAATCGGGAACAGGTCGGTAATATAATCCCTCAAGGCATTTCCGGTTACGGAAATGGTGTCTTTGCCGTCTTTTGCCCTCGGAAGAGTGAAGCGCATCGCTTCCACGGGAGACATGATATGAATTTCCAGACCGGTTGTATCGTGATCTTTCAGGTATTGATTCACTTTCAGAATCATCTGTGCGTCATGTGCCCTGTTTTTATCCAACCAGAACACAGCGGGTGCTCCGGTTGCACGTGCCCTGTTTACTGCAAGTTTGACCCAGTCCTGAATCGGCAGATCTTTTGCCTGACAGCCGCGCCAGATATCGCCTTCTTCAACGGTGTGCTGGAACAGCACCTCTCCCGCCGCATTAACGACACGCACCGTACCATTTGCCGGGACCTTGAAAGTCTTGTCGTGTGAACCATACTCCTCGGCCTTTTGTGCCATAAGGCCGACGTTGGAGGTACAACCCATGGTAGAGGGATCAAATGCACCGTTTTTCTGACAGAAAGCAATACACTCCTGATACCACTCGGAATAGGAGGTATCGGGAATAACGCACTTGGTATCGTGCAATTTTCCGTCCGGACCCCACATCATCCCGGAATCACGGACTACGACGGGCATGGATGCATCGATGATGATATCGTTACTAGCATGAAGATTGGTGATTCCCTTGGCAGAGTCAACCATCGCCAGCTCGGGTCTTTTCTTATAAACAGCCTGGATATCCGCTTCTATCTCAGCTTGCTTGTCAGCCGGCAATTTCTTTATTTTCAGGTAAAGATCTCCCATACCAAGATCCGGATTGACACCCAGCTCTTTAAACGTAGCCGCATGCTTTTCAAAAACATCCTGATAGTAGACGGAAACAAAGTGGCCGAACATAATCGGATCGGATATTTTCATCATTGTTGCTTTGAGGTGTACTGAAAACAACACCCCTTTTGCTTTTGCGTCATCAATCTGCTCGGCAATGAATGTGCGCAGAGCACGAGCACTCATAAATGCCCCATCAAGTATTTCACCCGCCTGAAGAGCCAATTTTTCTTTAAGAACCGTAACATTACCGGCCTGATCGACAAACTCTATTTTTACGTTGCCGGCCTTTTCCATGGTCACGGATTTTTCGCTGTGGTAAAAATCACCGGCAGTCATATGTGAAACATGGGACTTCGATTCCGGACTCCAGGCACCCAGCTTAACCGGATGTTTTTTGGCGTATTCTTTTACCGCTTTCGCCACGCGCCTGTCGGAGTTACCTTCTCTCAGCACAGGGTTTACAGCACTTCCCAGGCATTTTGCGTACTTTGCATTAAGTTCTTTTTCTGCATCGGTTTTCGGCTCTTCCGGATAGTCGGGAAGTTTATACCCCTTTTCCTGTAATTCCTTAATAGCGGCTTTCAACTGCGGAATTGAAGCGCTGACATTGGGCAGTTTAATAATATTGGCTTCCGGCTTCTGGGTGAGCTCACCAAGTTCGGCAAGATAGTCAGGCATCTTCTGACTTTCCGCCAGACAGTCGGAAAAATTTGCGATAATTCTTCCTGCAACAGAGATATCCCTTGTTTCCACAACAACGCCGGCAGCCTTTGTGAAGGCATTGACGATGGGGAGTAAAGAGTAGGTTGCCAGAGCGGGTGCTTCATCGATTTTTGACCAGATAATCTTTTGTGTCGTCATGTATCTCTCCTTAGTTTTTGGATCAGACAGCAAGAGGTTTAACAGAAGTTCGTCGTTTGCTTATACACATCGCACTAAAATACGTCTCATTATTTGATAAAACTGCATGTTATAACGATACGTTACAGATGCAATAAAAATTTTGTATACAGTATACAAAAGCTATTTGACTGTCAAGGGAAAATAGGCTAAGGCCAAAGGGTTACGGTAATTTAGGGCACATTACATATAATTGCTTTAATTGTATTTATTGGAGTATCTCCGCGCCTCCTCCGCTTCGTCGCGGCTGAAATTTCGCGGTATGACAAAAACCTGACCGGGCCAGAGCCGTTTAGGATCACGAATCTGATCACGATTTGAGCGGTAAATAATCGGCCAGAGCGTCGAATCATTATAAATCTCTGTTCGGGCTGAAATTTGAGGTAATGTTTCACCGCGACGAACGGTATAAGAAGTCGGTTGGAGTGTTGACGATTCTTTATTTTTTTTCTGGGTTGATCGTGACACCTCGGCAGATTTGGCCAACTGCCGGGATCTCAGTCGTGCCTCCGCCTCCGCAGCGTCACGCATTAACTGCTCTTCCTCTGCTTTTGCGGCAAGCTCGGCCAGCCGCTGCTGTTCCTCGGCGGCACGTCGCTTCTTTGCACGCAGTACCCCTGACTGAAGCATCTCAGCTTTTTGATATGCCAGCTGATAATAGACATCCGCGCCCTTGTCATCTTCACGAACGTGATAGAGCGCTTCGCCATGCTCGAAGGTTTCCAGCAGACTACGATATTCCTGGGGAAACAGTTTGGGAGCTTCCCGGCGACCAAGCTCTTCAACCAGAGGAGCCGTCCGGCTCCGCCAAGAAGGAACAGAAGCCGAACAGGCCGCCAGGAATGCACCTACGAGCAGTATGCATGCAGCCTGGCGGCACATTCCAAACATGATCACCCCTGTTTTTCGGCTAAACGGATACCCAGTTCGCGAAGCTGTTTGGTATCAACCGGCGAAGGAGCCTCGGACATCATACAGGTACCCTTCTGGGTTTTGGGGAAAGCGATAACGTCACGGATTGAGTCACTGCCGGTCAACAGCATTATCAATCGATCCAGACCGAACGCTATCCCGCCATGGGGAGGTGTGCCGAACTCAAGCGCATCAAGCAAGAAACCGAATTTGCTGCGTGCATCCTCGATACTCATGCCAAGCAATTTAAACATCAGCGACTGAACCTGCTCCTGATGAATCCTGATGGAGCCACCGCCGATTTCGTTACCGTTCAGCACCAGGTCGTAAGCTTTGGCACGGCAGAGACCCGGATCCGATTCGAGAAATTCCAGGTCCTCATCCATTGGCGCGGTAAAGGGATGATGAACCGCACACCAGCGTTTGTCATCCTCATCCCATTCCAGCAGCGGGAATTCGGTTATCCAGACAAAGCGGTACTCATCCTTGCTCGTCAACTTGAGGATGTTTGCCAGGTGGTTACGCAGCTTACCGAGTGAATCGTTGACTACCTTGGGCTTGTCGGCCACAAAAAACAGCAGGTCACCTTCTTCGGCGCCGAACGCGCTGTTCATGGTGGCAATTTCTTCCGCACTGAAGAACTTGGCAATGGGAGAGTGCCACTCGCCATTCTCGATCTTGACATACGCAAGCCCCTTGGCACCGTATATTTTGACGAATTCGGTCAGATCATCGATCTCCTTGCGGGAGAACGTCGAACATCCCTTGGCATTGATCCCCTTGATGATACCTCCCCTGGAGGCAACATCGGCAAAGACCTTAAAACCGGAAGTTTTGACAATATCGGTAAGATCGCACAGTTCCATTCCGAAACGAAGGTCGGGATTATCGAGACCGAAACGACGGATCGCCTCGGCATAGGTAAGACGCTCCACCGGCAGTCGGACTGAAACACCCTTTGCTTCGTTAAAGATACGTGCAATCAACCCTTCCATAACGGTGATAATATCTTCCTGGTCGATAAAGGACATTTCACAGTCAATCTGCGTAAATTCCGGTTGACGGTCGGCACGCAAATCTTCATCACGGAAACAACGCACAACCTGGAAATACCGGTCAAAGCCGGCAATCATAAGAATCTGTTTAAAAATCTGGGGCGACTGCGGGAGGGCATAAAACTGTCCCTGATTGATTCGGGAAGGCACCAGAAAATCGCGAGCGCCCTCTGGGGTTGATTTAGTGAGGAACGGAGTCTCAAGCTCGATAAAACCGTTATCGGTCAGGTATGAACGGGTCAACTGGGCAACCTGGGACCGGAGTATCAGGTTGGACTGTAACTGGGGACGACGAAGGTCAAGATAGCGATATTTAAGTCGGATGTTCTCATTAATGTCGCTATGTTCGTCTAGCATGAACGGTAACGGCTTGGAACGATTGAGCAGTTTGCAGTCAAGTACCTGAATCTCAACTTCACCGGTCTTCATGTTCGGGTTTACCGTTCCTTCAGGGCGGGGAATAACCTTTCCCTTGACCGCAAGTACAAACTCGCTGCGAACTGATTCGGCGACCGCATGTCCCGAAGCATTGACTTCAGGATCAAACACGATCTGTGCGATTCCTTCCCGGTCACGCAGGTCGATGAAGATGAGGCCGCCATGATCGCGACGTCGCAGTGCCCACCCCATCAGGATAACTTCACTGCCGATATCGGTGGCCTTCAGGTCACCACAGTAATGTGTCCGCTTCCAGTCTCCAAGAAAATCCATACAAATATCCTCCAATTCGATGATTTTTAGTTAATCAATCTTCCTATATTGCCGAATCGCGGTCTGAGCGTGTCATGATCCCATGACCAGTATTTGATAAATGCCAATCCCTTGATCTGATCACGCCGTACAAACTTCCAGAACCGGCTGTCGTAGGAGCGGTCGCGGTTGTCTCCCATGACAAAATATGAATCTGCCGGCACGGTGATCGGGCCGAACGTATCGCGAGGATTCATTTCTTTGGGAATTATATCTTTTTCTTATGTACTTCATGAGGGTTTTCATACAACTTACCATTTACATACACCTTTTTTTCTTTGCCCTCTATCACGTCACCCGGAACACCGACTACGCGCTTGATAAAATCCTTGCTCGGATCTTCCGGATATTCGAAAACGATCACATCACCCTGGCGCGGATCACGAATAGTCAATGCACGTTTATCGACAAACGGGATTTTAGTGCCATAGATAAATTTGCTGACCAGCAGATGGTCACCGATTGCCAGCGTATCCTCCATGGAACCGGAGGGGATCTTGAACGCCTGAACCAGATAGGTGCGGATTACCAAAGCCAGCAGTACTGCGATAGCAATAGATTCAGCATACTCACGGATCAGCCCTTTCTTTTTGACCAGCACCGGTTGCGGTGAAGATAATTCTGCCTGCGATGTTTCCAGATGCTCTTCCATGCGGTTTCCTTTATTAACGATCTCTGTCAGTCTACTTTCAAAATTGCCAGAAAGGCTTCCTGCGGCAACTCGACGTTACCAACATTCTTCATCCGTTTTTTACCCTCTTTCTGTTTCTCCAGCAGCTTCCGTTTACGGGTTATATCGCCACCATAACATTTTGCCAGAACATCCTTGCGCATCGCTTTAACCGTCTCACGAGCAATAATCCTGTTGCCGATGGCCGCTTGAATGGCCACTTCGAACATCTGTCGAGAAATCAGCTCCTTCATCTTAGAGACCAGATCACGACCGCGGAAATACGCTTTATCCCGGTGCAGGATCAGTGACAAGGCATCAACAACTTCACCATTGATCATGACATTCATGCGCACCAGATCACTCTGCCTGTACTCCAGATGTTCATAATCAAGAGAGGCATACCCTTTTGTGATCGATTTGAGCCGGTCATAGAAATCAAGAACAATTTCGTTCAACGGCAATTCATAAATAATCATGACGCGCGTCGGAGTCAGATACTTGATCTCACGCTGGACGCCACGCTTATCCTCACAAAGCGCCAGCACACCGCCGACAAATTCGTTTGGCACATGGATGTGAGCCAGAATAAACGGCTCTTCCAGGAATTCCGTACTCTGCAGTTCGGGCATCTGGTTGGCGCTCTGAATGGAGTATACTTCACCACTTATCTTGTGGACCCGATAGACAACGGTCGGCGCAGTCGTTATCAGGTCGAGGCTGAATTCCCTCTCCAACCGCTCCTGGATAATCTCCATATGCAGCAGACCGAGAAAACCGCAGCGAAAACCAAAGCCGAGCGCCAGAGAGGTTTCCGGTTCAAAGGAGAACGAAGAGTCGTTCAATTTCAGCTTGGCCAGAGCATCACGCAACTGTTCGTACTGGACCGTGTCGATAGGGTACAAACCGGAAAAAACCATCGGCTTGACTTCCTTGAAACCATCCAGAGCTTTTTCGCATTGGCGGTGAAACAGCGTGACCGTGTCACCCACCTTGGCATCGGCAACATCCTTGATACCGGCGATAATAAATCCGACCTCCCCCGCCGCCAGTTCCGACACCTCAACCATCGTCGGCGCGAAGACTCCGACCTTGAGCGCCTCAAACGTACTGTTGGTTGCCATTAGCTGGATCTTGTCGCCTTTTTTGAGTGTTCCGTCAAAAATGCGCACAAGAATGATGACCCCCTGGTACTGGTCATACCAGGAATCGAAAAGCAGCGCTTTGAGCGGAGCATCAGGGTCTCCGACCGGTGGCGGGATCTTCTTGACGATTTCCTCAAGGATCTCGTGCGTACCGATCCCTTCCTTGGCACTTGCCAGAACGGCATCATGGGCATCGATACCGATAATGTCCTCGATCTCCTGTTTGACCCGCTCCGGATCGGCAGCGGGCAGATCGATCTTGTTCAGAACCGGAAAAACTTCCAGGTTGATATCCAGAGCAAGATAGACATTCGCCAGAGTCTGGGCTTCGACCCCCTGCGACGCATCAACCACCAGTAAGCCGCCTTCACAGGCAGCCAGGGAACGGGACACCTCATAGGTAAAGTCAACATGACCGGGGGTGTCAATCAGGTTAAGGATATAGTCGATACCATCGTCGGAACGGTACTTGAGTCGCACGGTCTGAGCCTTGATGGTGATACCCCGTTCACGCTCCAGATCCATTTTATCAAGGAACTGGTTCTGCTTGTCGCGATCGGACACCGTACCGGTGTACTCCAGAAGTCGGTCAGCCAGGGTCGATTTGCCATGGTCGATGTGGGCAATAATGGAGAAGTTGCGGATTCTGCTGATTTCCATGAATTCCTTCGTATTCTATAAAAATAGGACTGTGAAGAATAAATAAAGATGGCGGGAAAGTAAAGGAGAAAAGGGAGGGGAGACCATCAAGCATGGCTTTATACGCTTGATACACTATAGTGGCCATACACCATCAGGCCAATTGTTTCTACAGTTTTTCTATCTTGCCGTAACTGCAATCGTTGAGTACAATGACATCAAAGAAAATAAAAGGAGCCTCACGTATTTCTCCCTCATCCCTTACTCATTCTCCCACCCCGCCCCG
>CAIYZD010000221.1 GCA_903930585.1 uncultured Geobacteraceae bacterium
CAGCTGAGTGACAAGAGGATGTACCGGGATAAATCGGACAAAAGTAATTGTACTTAGATAGTATCTTGCACTACATAAACAATGGTATAGGGGGATCGGTTACGGCTGGTCCCTTTTGTTTTTGCAAAACGGAAGCCGCCGACTGCCCATGCAGGACCAGCGTACGTGAACCGATAACGGGAATGGAACGAAAAATTGCGGTTGGTAACATATTTAATTGATTATGGAAATTGTGAGAGTGTTTAAATTACTTTAGTACTTTTAGCAAACAGCCGAAATTTACAATAAGCGCAAAAGCGCAACCGGTTATTCCGGTAAATCCCAGAAAGGAGCATCACCATGGCAATCTCAGACATCTCCCTTACCTCGGGCATGAGGAACAACCTCCTTGCCCTCCAACGAACATCCGCGCAAGTTACACAAACTCAGGACCGCCTGAGTAGCGGCAAAAAAGTCAACTCGGCACTTGACAATCCTACCAACTTCTTCGCAGCCCAGAATGCTACCAGCCGTGCCAGTGACTTGAATGACCGTAAAGACGGCATGAGCGAAGCGGTTCAGATGATCAAGAGCGCAAACAACGGTATAACGGCTATTACTGCCCTGATTCAGTCTGCCAAAGGTCTTGCCAGTGCAGCGGCCGCAACAAACGACACCCTGTCCCAACTCACTTACGAGAGCCAGTTCGTTCAGATCCAGAGTCAGATTACTACGCTTGCGAGTGACTCCGGCTATCGCGGCACCAACCTGCTGGCCAGCGGAACTCTTTCCATTGAGTTCAGCCAGGTTACCGGTGACGCCAACCTGACAGTAAGCGGTTTTTCAGCCGATGCGGGGACTCTTGGTGTTACCTCCGCCACTGGATGGGACACGGTTGCAAATGCTACTCAAGCAATGTCAAACATGGAGAATGCACTGACAACCCTGCGTAGCAAGTCGTCAACACTGGCCAGCAACCTGTCCGTTATCACGACGCGTCAGGATTTCACCACGCAGATGATCAACACTCTCCAGACCGGTGCCGACAACCTGACTCTGGCCGACATGAATCAGGAAGGCGCGAACATGCTTGCGCTTCAGACCCGTCAGTCATTGGGAACCACTGCTTTGAGTCTCTCATCGCAGGCAGCACAGTCGGTTCTGAAACTCTTCTAGTAGTGACGGAAGGTTAAGCGAAGTTTCAACCTGAGCGGAGAGAGGATTTACCTCTCTCCGCTTGCAGTATACCTCTTTATTTGAACTCCAGTTTGTAGAAAAGATCGACACCACTCTCGTTGCCGGTCTGGGTTTCAATCTGCCATTGCTTGAAAATATCATACCGTAACAGGAACAGATTGCTTCCGGTAAACAGGGACTTGCCGTAACTGATGTAGAGCTCGGGAGTCAGATACTTGCCCACGGTAAACATTGTCTCGGTGATTCCGGGCTGCTGGGTTGCCGGAATGGTGCCTGGAGCAGTCACCTGAAGCGGCTTGTACCCCATTGATCCGGTGGTTCCCCCGACCCCACCTTGAATCTCCAGAATACTCAAACCAAGCCGGTTTTTTACCTGATCCTCCATATCTGCCGCCAGACGGGAAGAGAGCAGGGTGCCGGCCGCCTGGGTCGCAAGATTTGCCTGCTCACTGTTGCTGTCGAGCGGATGTCCGACAACGATATAACCGAGGACGTCGACGTCCGGCATGGCAGGCTCGGAATAGAGTTTGGTAATCGGTTTCTGGAGTGTTCCGGCCACTGTTACACCGGCACGCACATCGCCGACGGTGCGCAAAGCCAGAAAATCGAGCGTCGGCTGGGTAATGGGGCCCCCGGCGAAGTAAAGACGACCGCGAACTATTTCAAGGTTTGCACCGTAGGTTCGATAATGCCCTTTGACTACATTTATCTCGCCGCTGCCGGTAATCCTGTCGAGGTTGCTTAACGACAGATCCATGGCCCCGCCCAACCGGGCATCGATTCCCCCACTCCTGACGAAAACCTGCTCGCCGAGCAGGAGACGGATCTGAATGTCCAATGCAAACGGAAGGTTTTTTGAGATCGGCGCACCTCTTCCTTCCCGGATAACATCTTTGCTTGGCGCTATACCTGTGCCGGATGGTACGCCATCCATGTGCAGTTCAGGTAGCTTGACTTCACCCCGTACCGTTATTTGTTGTGGAGTACCTTCAAAGTTGAGCTGTGGCGTACTCAGAATACGGATCTCCGGAAAATAGACCGCCTGAAAATTTTCGCCTCGTATGGCGCCATGGTAACTAACCGGTTTCCAGTCGGCCAGAGTAATGAGCGCAGTCCCCTCGATATGACCGGGGCCGGAGATCGCCCGAAAAGAATCAATCAGGATGATATTCTTTTCCAGATGGGCAGACAGCTGGATGTTCTGGAGGTGAATACCTGCGGCGGGGAGATACGCTTCGCCTTTTGCCAGCTGTACTGTTCCTTCCGAATGTGGAACTTCCCAGGTTCCGCCGATGGCAAGGTCGGCGTCCAGCTGACCGGAACTTTTCCGGACCGATTCAGGGAACAGGGCTGAGAGAATGCCGTTTTCTTTGAAGTTGCCGACCAGCGCTGCCCGGAGTTGGCCGCTCCGGTTAACGGCAACAGGGAAGCGTGCCGGAATCGGCAACTGAACGTTTACCTGTGCCTGGCCGTAGTCGGTCATGGACAACAAAAGGGCACCGGTGAGACTGTTTTCGTGCCAGTCCCATGAGGCTGTTGCCGCCGTGAAGGAGATATCCAGTTCTTCGTCACCATTTTTCTGACGAAGAGACCCGCCGGAAACGGCAGCAGTTCCGTCCAGTTTAATCCGTTGCCTTGCAAGTAAGACCCCGTTTACCTGGCCGCTGATGCTTCCTTCAACGCTCAAGTTGACAGGAAACCATGGTTTTAAACGCTGCAGGTCGATTGCTCTCAATGTGGTCCTGATGTGGCCTCGTAGAGGCTTCAGCCCAAGATCAGCGGTAACTTCGATACGCTCCGCAACTCCGGTTGCCAGGGTGAGGGGCGATAGAAAAACGTTTTTGGGGCTGATGGTAAAAGCCGCCGGGGTAGCCAACAACCAGGGGTCGATGGTGTCGCTTATGGTAACGTTTACAATTTTTCCCTTCCAGACCGTGCCCGTATACCCGGCGGACAGGTTCAGATCTGCTTCGGTACTGTCTGAATGCGCCGTTGCGTGTATGACATGATGCGGAAGCGTTCCGTTTGCTGCAACGGTTACCGAATCCACCGCATAGGCGCCATGGACCACATCCCGCAAAGATGCGGTGACGGTAAATGGAGAGTCTGCTTCTTGATCAAGCTGTGCAGCCAGATTAGCGGCTGCTATCTCTGTTCCGTTAATGGAAAGGTTATTCCCCGTTCCGGTAATGGCGCCGCTGAGATGCCGGTCGTGCCGGCGTACCCAGCCATCACAGCGGACTGCTCCGGCAGTTCCCGGAACCAGCCGTGACAGGTCGGAGATTCGTGTGGTAACGGTAAGCCGCTGATTCAGTTTCCCTGAAGCGTGGAGCTCAAAACCGTTCCCCTGTAATTCTAGTCTGGCGACCGAGAGGTCGGTGTCGGTAAAATCCGCCTGCAGCGCGCCCGTCACTGTCTGTCCATGCAGACGGCTATTCAGAAGATCGCTGTTGAGGCTCCCAGAGATGGTTCCATTGTCTGTTCTGACAAGGCTGCCGGTAACTCTGAAATTTGCCGCGCCCTTCCAGTCAGGGGCTATCCGTGCAGGGTTAAGATTTCTTCCGTTGATCGTTCCGCGCAGCGTGACACCATTGCGCCAATCTATAGTGAGGTTTCCGGCCAGAGATCCATCAATAACGGTAGCGGTCAAGGGGGCCAGGGTTATGCCGGTTTGTGTACCGTTATAGACAGCGGATACCGTTGCCGCCTGCCACCCTTGAGTCTTGTTGGCAAGGATGATGGCGCCTCGATAATGGTCCGGAGTTCCCGAAAATATCATTGTTCCGGAGAGGTTGGTTGCTACGTCTAATTCGGGGGCGAGATCGAGACCTGCGAGCGTGGCCTGCACCGATAAAACCGATTCTGCGGCGGTGAACGTAAGCGAACCATCAGCGGTCACCATGCCCAGTTGTCCCGACCGCGTCAGACTGAAATGGCGCAGATTCAAGGCATCCCGCTCCATTCCCACCACGCCGCCAAGATCAAATTGTTTCAGTTTGCCGGTGGTCCCACTTATGGTGACCGTTCCGGTCAGTTGCTCAGGTCCACTTCCGTCCGGTCGTATCTGTAGCGAGAAAGTATCCATCTTGGCTATAGGGTGTGCCGGTATAATGGTGAGATCTGCCGTGAGGGTCGGTTGGGTGAAACCTGCCGAAATGCTGCCGGTTATCCGGCCTGAAGGTGTTGCCACCTTGAGTTCGCTGATGGAAATGATATCGTTGCGCCAGGTGACGGAAGTGGAAATTTCAGTAACCACCTGAGGTTGCTCCTGCAAGTGGCGATAGCGGATGTTTGTCGCCTGCAGTCGCGCGATGCCGCCGTCAAACAGCTGCATAATCCGTGGAACCTTTGGCCAGACCAGGAGCGGCGGCTTGTTATCCGAGGGGGCTTCGTCCTGAATCCGTACACCGCTCAGAGACAGCTCCTGAATAGCAATGGTGCCTGCCGACAGTGGGAGCGGCTTCCAGCGAAGTTCAACACGGTCTACCTCTCCTTTTTGCTGCGTCAGTGTGATGCGTACACCGGTGAGGAGCAGATGATCAAGTAATTTTCCCTCGACTTTTTGAACGGAGAAAGTTCCCCCGCTGAGAGAGGTGACCTGTGCAAGCAACCAGCACGTTCCTTGTGTCGTGGCGGCGCCCCAGATAACAACGGCAGCTGTCGCTCCCACAGCTCCTGTCAGGGCAATTGCCATTATCACGCCGAGATTCTGTCCGGTCAACCGTTTCATAGCTGGAACCCTACGGTAAAATGGATGTGTAACGATGGATTGTCTACTCCAAGAGGCCGGGCCACGGAGAGGTTCAAAGAGCCTACGGAGGTAAAATAGTGCAGGCCGATACCCGCTCCCTGTGCCATGCTCACGGCAGAAAATGAATTAAAGGCATTACCGGCATCGTAAAAAAGGGAAATACCCCAGCTTTTGAAGAGTTCCCGTTCCAGTTCGATACTGGAGGTGAGAAGCTGCTTGCCTCCGACAACCTGGCCTGCGGCATTGCGCGGACCGAGAGATTGGTATGAGTAGCCGCGTACGCTCTGGTCGCCGCCGGTAAAGAAGCGGAGCGAAGGGGGAATGTCGCTCAACGGATCATTCAGCAGGGTAGTCCCTCCTTTTGCCCGAGTGTGCAACGAAAGACGCCAGGGGAGCGGCACGAGATAGCTTGCTTCGGCAAGGAGCTGGACCAGTGCCGTGTCGGAGCCGAACAACTGATGCGTTCCGTGCAGATCAAAGGCGTAGCGGAAACCTTGGTGGGGACGTATCGGGTTGTCGTACCGGTCATCGGAAAAGCGGATACCCGGCAGCAGGAGTCGTGATGCGGATTTCTGATCACCGACGGAATACTCTTCATATTGGGCCTTTGCGTAGGCGGCGCCCAATTTTCCGGTACCGAAACTCCGGTTTCGGTCCACCTCAAGAGCTAAAATTCGACTGTCATAGATTACAGTGTTCTCTTTTTGCAGGTTCAGTTGCAGCGTCGTGGAACTTCCGACATCCGTTGGGCTTGGCACAATATAGCCGGTCACCACTCCTTGAAGCCGCTCTGCAACATACACATTCGAATAAAATTCATGCCCCCGGTGAAACATGTTCAAATCGCGATAACGGGCGGTAACGCGAGCGCCCGTGTCGGTACCGTAGCCTATGCCCGGACGCAGGCTTATGCGCGGTCCAGGTTTCAGTTGTACGGATACCGGAACTCTGAATGCCTCTGCGTCATGTTGTTCCGGTGTGATGATCACCTCTTTGAAACGCTCCGAGTTGGAAAAATTGCGCTGTGTTTCGCCAAGTCGGGAATAGGAAAAGAGCTCCCCGGTTTTATAGGTGAGGTGGCGTCGCAGAAAACTGTCCGGATAGCCGGGAGCACCTTCAATGCGTGTAGCGCCGAAAAAATATTTTTCACCGCTGTCCATGACCAGTTCAATCGTGGCGGTTGTGACGGAACGTTCAATGCGGATTTCGTGCCGTGTAAACTCCGCATTCAGATACCCTGAATCCCGGGCTTGTGAGATGAGCGCCATCTTGGCCTCTTCATACGTGTGGTGCAACAGTAGATCCCCTTTTTTCAGAGGGAACGCCGCAACCAACTTGAGCAAACGATCTTCCTCTTTGCCCGGTCCTGTCAGCGTTACGGACACTTCCGCCAGACGCACCGGTTTTCCCGGCGTCACGACGACAAGCAGGCGATACCGTTCTCCGGTCGGTTCGATTTTTACGGCGACCGGAGTATCGTAATAACCGAATGGCTCCAGTGCCCCCCTGGTTTTTTCCACTGCCTGCCCGGCAAAACGGCTGAGCCAAAGCTGATCCACCACACCGTCAAGTATCAGTCCGGCAGGGAGAATAAGGGTCTGCTGCACATTTTTCAGCAGATCACCCTCAACGCCGGTAACGATGATTTCAACCGGTTCCGCGGCATGGAGAGGCGAAGCTGATGAGAGCCAGAGTGCCAGAAAAGCAAGAACGGCAATGCCCGCCAGTCGGGCCGCTTCATGACAACGATGAGAGCAGGGTGCGGCAGAGTCAGGCATACGTGCCTGCTTTACGCTTTTTGTCAATTACCATGACTCAACTCCGCCACGGTCCCAATGGGAGCTGTCTTCCAGTTCTTCAGGATGTACCCCGGTATCTTCTATTGTCCAGATAAGACTGCAACCTGACAATGCCAAAGCCAGCAGTAGAAGTATCAGTTGTGTTGTACGTAACGTTTTCATCTGGCACCATTTTCTCTGTTCTGCCGTTTATGAAAAAAGGGCACATCCGGTTTAATGGATATGCCCTTCTTTGCTGGTGAGTGCATACCCTTTATTTGGCAGGAACAGTGGCCTCTTTAGCCGCGGCAGCATCGGTTTTAGCTTTTTCCTTGGCAGCTTTTGCCTCTGCTTTTACCCGTGCTTTGGTTGCCTTCGCTTCTTCTTTTACTTTAATTTTTGCTGCTTTTGCTTCTTCCTTTGCTTTTACTTTTGACGCTTTGGCATCTTCCTTCACTTTTTCCTTTGCTGCTTTAGCATCTTTTTGAATGTCGGCATTTGTCGCCGAAGCCGGATCGGTTGCGGTAACCGTCCTGGACATGTCTGCGGCAAAAACTGCGGTGGAGAAGGAAAAAGCGACGAGCATGGCGACTACAGCGGATAGAATCTTTTTCATGTAATGGAACCTCTTTCTTGATTTGTATCGTCAGGTTCCGGGTACCGTGGCGGCGCGGAAACCGGCGAGAAGGGAATGTTACTGCTACGTTTAACCCGTGTGGCATCGACCGGTTTCCCGAAGATATCCATGAATGTGCGGTTCATTCTGTCAAAAACCATTTCCATCTGTCCTTTGGTCGTTGCTATCATGATCAGATCTCCTTAGAAGGAAAACAGTGTCCAAGCCCCGTCATCTGTGTCATGTGCTGCCGGTTGCCGGGTAGATTAACCAATCTATGGTTCTAAATCGCAACTAACATGCCAGAGAAAGCCTAATATTTTTGATATCGCAACAGGCTGTTTATACTGCGTAAAATGTTTACGGTACTGTTTTTGAACGGGAATACCGTCAAAATAATCTGTTGTGTTTAACATAACTGTCATATGTGGCGGTTATGTCCGATGCGATGGATTGTGCCGACGGTTTTTCCGTTACCACACATGGTTAAAATATATTATGCCCAAATAATCATATGGTTACACCTGTTGCATCTGCAGAACGTTCTGGCACGTTAGTTGCGGAATAAAGACACAACTTGCAGAAAATCCCTTCTCCCTCATGGAAAGGGGACGGTTTGTCTGTTTTGAGTGGAGCGGTTTCACTTGATAACTCCAGTAGCTAGAGAGGTGTTTGAATGAAAGCTGAAATACATACTCATGATTTTCCCGTTGTTTGCGTGGGCGGTTCGGCTGGCGGTCTTGATGCCTATACCCGATTACTTCAGCATTTACCTGCCGATATGGGTGTTGCAATTGTCATCGTTAATCACCTGAGAACGGTAGCAACCATGTTACACCAGATTCTCCCGAACTTCACAAAGATGCCGGTTGAGCTGATTACGGAAAAGTTGGACATTCAACCCGACCATCTGTTTATCATTCCGGAACAGCGCGATTTGCACGTTCTTGACGGAGAGTTTCGCTTGAAGCCGATATCAAAGCCGAGGGGATGGCCTGACGTAATTACGGTCTTCATGCGGTCACTGACGAAGCATTGGGATGGCAAACTTATTGCCGTCATTGTCTCCGGTTATGATGGCGACGGGGCCGCCGCGCTCTGTGGCATAAAGGAAGTGGGGGGAGTTACCATCGCGCAGAAACCTGATACCGCCGTTCAGCCGGATATGCCTGAGAGCGCAATAGCAAGCGGTTGTATAGATTTTATTCTATCGCCTGAAGATATTGCCAAAGAAATTGTGCGAATTGCGCGCACGGATAAGTAGCGTTCCTTTGATGTTTTGCTGTATTTCGGAAGGATCGGCATGTGCCGGTTTCTCCCGCTTTCTCTTCAAGACTCATCTTCACCGTTTTCTTCCCTGTGTCGATCGATGGTGATCTCCACAGCGATTGCAGCGGCCTGCTCGGCCGGCATTCCCTCGGCCCGGCGCTCGTACTCTTCTTCGCCTCTATCGTCACGTTCCCTGATCTCCACATCTTCTGCCTGTTCCTGCTGACCGGGCAGCTCTACGCGCAGTTCCTCAATCAGCATCAGCACCGCCGCCGCTACCGGAAGGGCGAGAAGAGCCCCGACAATACCCATCAGAACGCTTCCTGATAACAGTGAACAAAGAATCACGGATGACGGGAGGCGCAAGGTGCGTCCATAGATTCTTGGTACGAGCAGAGCGTTTTCAAATTGTTTGTAGACAAGCATCATCACGAGGACAACGATAATAATCGCGGGACCACGAGAGAGCACTGCCGCTACTCCGGCCCCTACCGAAAGCAGGGCGCCAAAGTAGGGAAGGACGTTGGCAACGCCCGCAAACACGGCAATGGCAAGGGCGTTTGCACCGCCACAGGGCTTCAGGAGGAAGAACATGAAAAGAGCCATGAACGTAGAGGTGATCACCTGTCCGCGGATATATCCGCCGACAATGGTTTCCAGGTTCAGCATGACCCGTGAAAGCCGGATATGGTGTGACCGGGGGACTACCAGGAACAATCCGCCGCGCAGCCGGTCCCGGTCGATCATGATGTACAGTGCGAGGAAAAGTGAGCTTAGGATGTATGCAAAGACCCTGACGGCACGTGAAGAATATTCAAGGGCATTCGAGGTGGCCATTCGTACCAGATCGCCGGATTGTACGTTGCGCAGCAGTTCCGCCAGGGGGGCGGTCAGGTGGGAACCGTCCAGCCACTGCGCCAGGCGTGTCCGCAGGGCGGGTTCCTGATCCAGAAGGTCTGTCGCCTGCACCATGAGAGACGGTATCGTCATGGTGATGATAAGAGCGGCGACCACCATGAGTGCGGCGAAAACTAATGCGATACCTATCCCGCGGCGCATGCGTCGATCTTCCAGCCATCGGACCACGGGACTGATTGTGCCGACGATAACGAGGGCTGCAACAAGCACCAAAACCACCGGTTGAAGCCGGTTCAGCATCCATAGGCCGGCAACGAGAAGCAGCAGGGCGATGATAGTGCCGGGAGACGGTTCGATGCGGACGATGCGAGATTGATTTTCATTTTGCGGGAATCCTGAAGATCCCTGATTTGGCATCATGACTGCTCCCTATGATTAGAGCTGATCTCCCGCCAGTTCCTTCTCTCTCAGAAGAGAGGGAGAGTTTTAACCGCAAAAGCAGGAAATCAGTTCCAATCAGTAGAGCAAATCACATGCCGGAGGCCGTACCGGCATGATAAATCATTATTTGCCCTTTGATAGCAGCGTATTGGGTATTTGGTAAATCGGCACTCAGTTATGTCGTAGCTCATCATATATGGCGACTATGTTATATATGAAGGTTACCGCAGACAGTTTCCCCTCCGGCGTTACAAACGCTTTTCCTCTTTTAACCTTCATAATCAGATTGTTACCCTCAATCCTGTCATGTTGTTGCTCCGGCACGTTAGTTGCGCAATGCTCTGCCGCTGAACAGTAAAAATGCGGGAGGGATATATTTGTGGCGCTTGCCCCCAATAAAACAAAGCTCGTATGTACGATCGGCCCGGCATCGGAGTCACTTGACACCATGCAGCAGATGTTGCGTGCGGGGATGAATGTCGCCCGCCTCAATTTTTCCCATGGCGAGTTTTCCTGGCATAAATCCGTCATAGATAACCTTCGTCTGGCGGCTCGTACATCCGGAAAGATAGTGACGATCATGGCAGACCTTCCGGGTCCGAAGATGAGGATTGGGCAATTGACCGAAGAGCCGATTCTGCTGATGCGGGATGAGGCGTTCACGCTGACGACAGACGAAATCATCGGTGACCGCTCCCAGGTTTTCGTGAACTTTGCCCGGCTTCCGGCAGTCGTTAAACCGGGCGATATCCTGTTTTTGAACGACGGCATTATTCATCTGGAAGTTTTGAATAGCATGGGGCGGAACGTCCACTGCCGGGTGCGTGTCGGTGGTGAGTTGCGTTCGCGCAAAGGGGTCAATCTGCCCGGAATCGACCTGGGTGTCAGTGCGTTTACCGAGCATGACCGGGTTTGTTTGAAGTTTGCACTGGAGAACGGTGTAGATGCGGTCAGCCAATCTTTTGTGGAAACAGCGGCGGATGTTGCTGCCGTCCGGAAGGCGGCCGCAGAGCTGGGGTATCACCCGTTCATCATTGCCAAGATCGAACGGGCGGGAGCGCTGGCCTACGTCGATGAAATCCTGAAGGCTGCCGACGGGATCATGGTTGCTCGCGGTGACCTGGGGGTGGAAACACCCATTGAGAGCATCGCCATAGTCCAGAAATTGGTTATCAGCAGGGCTAACCTGTTCGGGAAACCGGTGATTACGGCTACGCAGATGCTGGAATCTATGGTTGATCATTATCGCCCCACCCGGGCTGAAGCCACCGATGTGGCTAATGCCATCCTTGACGGTACCGATTGTGTAATGCTTTCCGAAGAGTCGGCCATGGGGAAGTTTCCGGTCGAGACGGTGAATATGCTTGCCGGGATTGCTGTCGCAACCGAGCCGTATCGCACTGATGTCAGCGTGAGCACGCTGTTTGCGGACTATGACCGGAACAGCGATGTGCATCTTGTTGATCTTATCTCGCGTAACGTCCAGCGTACCGTTGCCCGGCTTGCTCCGACGGCGGTTATCGTTCCTACGGTTACCGGAAACATTGCCCGGATGATCTCCCGTTTCAAGTTGCCGGTGTGGATCGCGGCTGTCAGCCCTGAAGAAGCAATCTGTCGCGGTTTGCAGTTCTCCTACGGAGTGTCGCCGGTCCATCTGCCGGAACGTCCTCTTGATTGGAATGAGTTCGCTAAATCCTGGGTGCACCGGGAAGAATTACCCGAAGAGCTGATAGTGCTGGCGGAATGTCCTTTTCACCCCACTTCACATAGTAATCCGCATCTGGAAATCATCGATGTACGTCTTGGCGCTCCGGACAAGAACACCCCCTTAATGGCCGGATAACCCTGAAAACGCAAAGGAGAAGCAATGAGTAAACATACGGATGTCAGTAGTCTAAAACCGGGTGACGCCAATGACCAGGTCATCTTCACCACTGTGGACGATGCCGTTTCCGCTGCGGTTCAGGCGCAGAGGGCTTTTCAGGAACTGAGCCTCGAACTGCGCCGTGCAGTTATCAAAGCGATGCGCACGGTTGCCGTTGCCAATGCGGAACGATGGGGTCTCATGGCAGTTGAGGAGACCTCCATTGGCCGCGCCAATGATAAAATGCAAAAAAATATCCTCTGCGCCACCCGTACGCCGGGGGTCGAGGATCTGCATTCGCACGCGTACACCGGCGACAAGGGGTTGACCCTGGTGGAGTATGCTCCTTTCGGCGTTGTGGCTGCCATCACCCCCTCGAATAATCCGGCGGCGACCGTGATTTCCAATGCCATTGCCATACTGGCCGCAGGCAATTCCGTGGTCTTTGCTCCGCATCCGGCCGCTGCCGAGGTATGTCAGGACACAATGCGTATTCTGGCGGCGGCAGCGGTTTCAGCCGGAGCGCCCTCAGGCCTGATAACCACGGTTTCTCCCGCCACTCAGGAAACAACCAGAACCATTCTTGCCCATACCGGAGTCCATCTCAATATGGTGACCGGAGGGGCGGCAATCATAAAAGTAGCCATGACGACGGGCAAGATCTGCAAAACCATTGCAGCCGGACCGGGCAATCCGCCGGTCGTAGTGGATGAGACGGCTATTTTCCCCACGTGTGTTCAGGACATCATATTTGGTGCAAGTTTTGATAACAACGTACTCTGTATTTCGGAAAAAGAGGTCATCGTGGTCGAGGCGGCCAGGGTCCGATTTCTGGAGAGCATGCGTGCTGATCCACGAACGTTCGAACTGTCGCTTTCCCAGATGGATGCCATAACCTCGCTCGTCGTCACGAGGGGAGGGGAGGGGGAAACCGTCATGAACCGCGACTATGTGGGGCGTGACCCGGCAGTTATAGCCAGAGGAATTGGTTTGAATATACCTTGTGACACACGTCTGTTATGGGGTCAGGTACCGAACGACCACCCTCTCGTCTGGGCGGAACAGCTCATGCCGCTTCTGCCGGTTACCTTTGTCAAGGATGTGGATGCAGCCATCGAGCTGGCATATCGAGCCGAGGCGGGCAATCATCACTCAGCCGCCATGTACTCGACCAATATCGGCAATCTGACCCGCATGGGGCGGCGGATGCAATGCTCCATCTATGTCAATAACGCGTCGACACTTTTCGGTCTCGGCATGGGCGAGGGGTACGCCTCCATGTCCATCGGCACTCCGACCGGAGACGGCATCACCAAGCCGATGCATTTCGTCAGGCCGCTGCAATGCAGCGTTGTGGGTTATTTCAGCATCGCATGAGACATTATTATGGTTACGAATCCGGTAAACCCACCCCCTGACAGCACCTCAACATCTGTTTCCGAAACGCTCGCGGCGTTCCACGTGAACCCCGACACAGGGCTCTCGCAGGCCGAGGTGGACGTTAGCCGGAAGGAGCATGGTTACAACGAAGTGGTAAAAAAAACAGGGCACCCGGTTCTCATGTTTCTCGGCAAGTTTTGGGGGCTGTCGGCGTGGATGCTCGAACTGATCATGGTGTTATCGGCGGTGCTCGGGAAAATATCCGATCTTGCCGTAGTGGGTGCGCTGCTGGTCATCAATGCCGTGTTGAGTTTTCTGCAGGAATATCGCGCCGCCGGTGTCGTTGAGGCGCTGCAAAGGCGCTTACAGTTCAGCGCGCGTGTCTGTCGTGATTCCAACTGGCAGGTTATTCCGGCACGGGAACTGGTCCCCGGCGATATTGTTCGTGTGCGGCCGGGAGACATCATCCCGGCTGACGTGAAACTCCTCACGGGAACTCTGACCGTGGATCAGTCGGCGCTTACCGGCGAGTCTAAGGATGTTGTCAAGGTGACCGGTGACGTGCTCTCGTCAGGGTCCCTTCTCCGCTTGGGGGAAGGCAATGGCGTGGTGATTCTGACCGGTTCGAAGACAGTTCTTGGCCGCACCACGGAACTTGTGCAGGATGCACGCCCGAAGCTTCACATCGAAGCGGCGGTTGCGAAGGTCGTCCGCATGCTCTTTGTCATTGTCGGGGTGTTGATGGGTGTCGTAATCGTTATGATGATCATTCGCGGAGCCCCGCTTCTTGAGATGATCCCGCTTATGCTTATCCTGTTGACGAGCGCGGTGCCACTCTCCCTCCCTGTCATGTTCACGGTCAGCATGGCGATCGGGGCAAAGGAACTGGCCAAACGCGGCGTGCTGATTACCCGTCTCAGCGCCGTGGAGGACGCCGCCACGATGGACGTGCTCTGTGTTGACAAAACAGGCACGATCACCATGAACCAGTTGGCCGTCACCGGAGTGATTCCTCTGGAGCATGCGACGGAATCCGACGTACTGTTCGCGGGTGCCCTCGCATCCCGAGAAGCCAATCAGGATCCGATTGACCTGGCGTTTCTCGTTATGGCGAAGGAACGACATATCTTCGACGGTGTACCTGCGGTTACGCCGGTTTCCTTTGCGCCATTTGATGCAACCAATCGCCGGACGGAAGCCGTGGTTGAGCAGAACGGCCAGCGCTTGCTCGTGATGAAAGGCGCTGTGAGTACAATCGCCCTTGCCTGCGGTCTTCAGTCCCCGGAGATCGAAATATTGGAGGCGCGGGCCAACGAATCAGCGCTGAAGGGATACCGGACACTGGCGGTTGCGCGCGGCCCCGAGACCGGCTCCCTTACTTTGGTCGGATTGGTAACGTTGTATGATCCACCTCGACCGGACGCCACACAAATCATAGCTGCACTTCATGATCTCGGTGTTCCCGTGAAAATGCTTACGGGCGACGCGCTGGCGGTAGCGAGTGAAATCGCGCGTGGAGTCGGCTTGCCCAACATCCTGCGCATGGCCGATCTGAAGGTTGTGGGCGCGCAACCCGAAAGTGAGGTAATTGACCTTTTGACCGAAGCTGATGGCTTCGCCGAAGTGTACCCGGAAGACAAATATATCGTTGTACAGCGTCTGCAGACAGCGGGGCACGTAACAGGTATGACGGGCGACGGTGTCAATGATGCGCCCGCATTGCGCCAGGCTGAAGTGGGCATTGCTGTCAGCAGCGCGACCGATGTCGCCAAGGGCGCCGCGAACGTCGTCCTGACAGAGCCGGGGCTGACAAATATCGTGGCGTTGGTCGAGCAGGGACGGACGATCTATCAGCGTATCCTTACGTGGATCATCAACAAGATCAGCCGGACTATCCTGAAGGCAGCCTTCGTGGCTATCGCGTTCGTGGTTACCGGCAAGTTCGTTGTTTCCGCCTTTGGCATGCTGCTCCTGGTCTTCATGACGGATTTTGCCAAGATTGCCCTTGCCACCGACAACGTTCGCCCATCCGGAAAACCGGAAACCTGGAACATCGGAGGGCTTGTCACCGTGGCTGGTGCAGTTGGCGTTGCGATGCTCGCAGAGGCGCTATTCCTGCTGTGGATATGCTGGTCACGTTTCGGTTTGGCAGCCGACACCAATGCCCTCTACACCTTCAGTTTTCTAACACTTCTGTACTTCGCCGCATTTTCCATCATTTCCGCGCGGGAGCGCAGCTGGTTCTGGATGACGATGCCCAGCAAGACACTCGTGGCTGCCATCATTGCGGATACGTTAGCAGGCACGGTCCTGACGTTAGCGGGGCTCCCAGGGTTCATGCCGTTGCCATGGTGGCAGTCATTAACGATTTTTTCCTATGCAATGGTTTCGTGTCTGGTCGTGAACGACGTCATGAAGGTTATGATGAGCAAATGGCTCAATCTGATTATCACGGGTCGTTACCCCAATCATATCAAAGAGGAGTAATGCATACGAAACTGGATGAACGAAGCAAACCGGACGAACGGGTCAAGTCTGATGAAAAGCCGACGTAACCCGTCATATATGGAAGTTGTGTTGCAAGTGACGGATTATGCCGGCATTCGCTATTCTAGACGCGCGTTTAATGTGTATTTTAACCCGTAAAATCAAACCGTTGCAATCTAACATCGCTCAGGTGATTTCTGGCGCGTTAGTTGCTACATGTTTTCTTGCCGGAACGAGTGCAGTGTCACACGTTATGGAGAATTGAG
>CAIYZD010000222.1 GCA_903930585.1 uncultured Geobacteraceae bacterium
CGGATTCAACCTGCGTCTGGCAAAGGTTGCCAAAAAGGCCGGCATTAAGGTGCTGTATTACATCAGCCCTCAGATTTGGGCCTGGCGCCAGGGACGCGTAAGAAAAATAGCCCGGCTTGTCGAGCACATGGCTGTCATACTCCCCTTCGAAGCGCCCTTTTATCAGCAGGCAGGAGTGCCGGTTACCTTTGTGGGACACCCCATGCTGGATCTGGTCTCTGTCACGCTTGATCGCTCTGCCGCCGCGACCAGCTTCAAGCTTGACCCGTCCCGCAAGATTATCGGCCTCTTCCCCGGCAGCCGGCACAACGAGATCGAACGACTTCTGCCGGTCATACTTGCCGCAGCCGTTAAGCTTAAAAAACAATTCCCCGGCATTCAATTTATCCTGCCGCTGGCATCCACGCTCCGGCGTGACGACATCGTTCCCCTGCTTACTGCAGCGGGCCTTGATGTTACCATTACGCGCGACCGGATCCACGACATGATCCGGGCATGCGACGCGGTTATCTCCGTTTCCGGTACGGTTACACTTGAAATTGCGCTGGTGGGAACACCGATGGTAATCATCTACAAACTATCGCCGTTAACCTATCAACTGGCAAAACGGCTGGTAAAAGTGCCCAATATCGGTCTCTGCAATATTGTAGCAGGTGAAACCGTCGTCCGGGAACTGATTCAGGCCCGTGCTAATCCGGATGAGATTGCTGCCGAAATCGGAAATTTACTTACCGACAACGCCTATCATGCAACAATTGTCGCCAAACTTGGTGAAGTGCGCTCGAAACTGGGACAGGGCGGCGCATCGGTAAACGTCGCACAACTCGCTCTCACATTATGTAGCCGGTGTGACGACGCCACGACTGTACACCCCGGAGCAGAGCAATGAAAAGGGTCGTTTGGTTGATACAGGCGGCTCTCTTCTACTTGTTTACCCTGCTCATAGCCGCGCTCCCCCATTCGCTAACTGTCCGCATCGGTAAAAACATCGGCAGGTTTCTGTTTAACATTATTCACTCACGCCGGGAAATTGCGCTTGACAATATCAGACAGGCACTCCCTTTCATGAGGCGTCACCCTTCCTGGACAGGCACGTATGAATCGGCTGAAGAAATCGCCCTGGCAACATTCATGAATCTGGGCATTTCCATCGTAGAGGTCTGCCGCCTGTATCACGGCAAAGGCAATGACCTGATTGATTCGATGGTGGTACATGGTCTGGAAAACTTCCGGCACGCCCGTGAACAGGGTAACGGAGTACTCTGTGTAAGTGGCCATTGCGGCAACTGGGAACTGGTTTCGCTTTCCTTCAAGCAGCATCTGAACGAGAACGTATGGGCAGTTGCTCGAAAACAGACAAATCCGTATCTCAACACAATCATCGAAAAGATGAGAATGGGCTACGGCAACAAGGTTATTTATAACAAATCCGCCCTGCGGCCGATCCTTAGCGTCCTCAAGGACAAAGGTGTCATCGGCATGCTGACCGATCAGGCAGTGTTTGAGGATAACGGCGCCCTGATCGAGTTCCTTGGCAGAAAAGCCTGGGCAAACAAGGCTCCCGTTGTTATTGCGCGTAAAACAGGGACACCCGTTATCTCTGTTTTTGGTTACCGTGACCATGACTGGAATGTGCTTAGATTCTATCCCGAGTACACACTGTGCGGTGACCGCTCCGAAAGCGGAGTGCAGCAGGACACTCAGGCTCTGGCCCGCTATCTTGAAGATTTTATCTGCGCTCATCCGGCTGACTGGTATTGGATACATCGCCGCTGGAAACGGGCTGGAGAACCGATATGAACTGTAAAGTGCGTGATTTTGCCCTTCCGGTACTTATTCTCGTTCTCGCGACTATCGTAATTTCAGCGTCCGGAGCGGATCTGAAGGTTTCATCGTTATTCTGTATTGACGGGAAATGGCCGGTGGGCGATCAACAACCATGGCATTTATTGTACCTTCTCGACCGTGGACCATCGATTGCTCTGGGTATCTGCGGATTGGTAGCCGCCATTATCGGAAGCAGAGACAAGCAGCGCCGTAACTGGATTCGTCCGGGGCTGTTTCTTGTTATCCTTCTGGTGCTCGGACCCGGTTTGCTCGTGAATGTCGTTTTCAAGGAGCATTGGGGACGGCCACGGCCACGGGAAGTCGTTCAACTGGGCGGGACAAAAGAATTTCTGCATCCCTGGCAAAAAGGAATAGCTCACAACGGACGCTCGTTTCCGTCCGGGCATTCATCAGCCGCATTTTACATGACCGCTCCTTTCTTTGTATTCCGGCGCAGGAAACCGACTGTTGCCCGATGGTGGATGGCTGGCGGCCTTTTTTTCGGAGTGCTGATGTCTATTGCCCGAATCACGCAGGGGGGGCACTTCCTGAGTGACAATCTTTGGGCATGGGGAATGGTTCATCTCACAGCGGTCGCGCTCTATTACCTGCAGCGCCTTGACCGGGACGAAACATCTTCAGCAACTGCGTGACCTGAGACATGTTCTTTCTCGCCTATAACATACTTTCGATCTTTCTGTTCGTTCCGGTGTTCCTGTTTAATATTTTCCGTTCCATCAAGCTCGGCTGGCCTCTTGCCGCCGCTGAGCGGTTCGGCTTTGTTCCGCGGAGCACGTTGGCAAAAATTGCCGGTCGTCCGGTCATCTGGCTTCACGCCGTTTCGGTTGGTGAGGCACTTGCGGCCAGACCGCTTCTCAAGGCTCTTCGCACCCGCTATCCGGGACATGCTATCGTCGTAACGAACACCACTGAAACCGGGAAAACGGCGGCTTCAGGTTTTCCTGAAGTTGACCTCTGCCTTTACTTCCCCTTCGATTTTCTCCTTTCAGTACGCATCATGCTCCGCTCTGTCAAACCACGCATTATTATCATCATGGAAACCGAGATCTGGCCCAATTTTTCCCGTGAGGCCGCCAGAAATTATATTCCTCTTGTATTGGCCAACGGTCGTATTTCTGACCGTTCATTCACGCGGTATCTCAAATTCAGCTGGTTTTTTCGTCCTCCCTTACGCTGCTTCTCGGCTATCTGCATGCAGTCGGAAATCGGTCGTGAGAGGATTACTGCCATTGGTGCATACCCTGACAAGGTACGGGTTACCGGAAACCTCAAAAACGACATTCCTTCTCGTCAGGTGAGTGAGGAAGAACGGAGGCAGTTGCGCAACCGGTATTCAATCCCCGATGATTGTTGTGTACTGACCGCCGGCAGTACCCGTGACGGCGAAGAACAACACATCATCGCAGCCTATAAGGAACTTTCAGCAACCATCGGCACCCTGTTTCTCGTCCTCGTCCCCCGGCATCCGGAACGGGCTGGAGACGTTGCTGCCCTGCTTGAAGGCGCCATGGTTCAGTACCGGAAACGCAGTACGCTTTCCAACGAACATCAATTGAAACCGGGAGAGGTACTTCTGGTCGATACCGTGGGCGAACTGATGAACCTGTATGCCCTGGCCGATATCGCCTTTGTCGGCGGCAGCCTGGCGCCACTCGGAGGACATAACCTCCTGGAACCTGCGTCAGTGGGAATTCCGAGCGTGTTTGGTCCACATATGGCCAATTTTCGGGAAATTGAAGCGCTGGTTTTGCAGTACGGCGCCGGAATACAGATCCATCATCCCGATGAGCTGACGTCTGCCTGTCAGACGTTGATAACCAGTTCGGAGCTCAGACGTATTCTGGGACAGAATGGCCTGAAATTGTTGCGGGATAACAGTGGCGCTACGGAGCGGCATATGGACGTTATTACGAGATATTTATGAACAAATCATATCACACATATTGGCGGGAACTGGTCACAGGCCGTCGCTCCGGTATGCCTGATTCTCTCATACTACTTATGCTGACTCCAGTTGCATGGCTATATTCGCTGGCACTGCGGCTACGGGCACTGCTGTATCGAAGCGGCATATTCAAGACATACCGCCTTCCCCGTCCGGTGGTTTCAATCGGCAACATTACCGTGGGTGGGACCGGAAAAACTCCGGTCACCGCATATATTGCCCGACTTCTTCTGGATCAGGGGTATACGGTAGCCGTGCTATCCCGTGGCTATGGCGGAACCTTGGAAGGGCAAGCCTCTGTTGTCAGCGACGGCGCAACGATCATGCTGAGCGCACGGGAGTGCGGAGACGAGCCGTATCTGCTGGCATCGACTGTTCCGGGACTGATGGTGGTTATCGGCACGGATCGCTTTGTCGCCGGTCAACTGGCCATGCAGCAGCTTGCGCCGGACATATTCCTGCTGGACGACGGTTTTCAGCATCTGCGCCTGCATCGTGACCTGAATATTCTGCTGCTGGATTTTTCCCGCCCGTTCGGCAACAACCTGACACTGCCGGCTGGACTGTTACGCGAGCCATCAAGCGCACTCCGCCGGGCAGATCTGGTCATTTTTACCCGTGCTCCCGGCAAGGCGCCGCTGCCTGTTGACACGCAACAAATTCCCGCCTGCATTTCCAGCCATACTATCGTCGACCTGCTCCCTCTCGGAAGCCACACGCCCGTTGATCTCTCCAGCTGCGCCGGTCAAAAAGTGCTGGCCTTTGCCGGCATTGCCGACCCTGACTCATTTTTTATTGGATTGCGCGATCTGGGACTGGACCTGGTAAAAGGCATCGCCTTCCCGGACCATGTTGTCTACACAAAGGATCGGTGTGTCGAGATCGCAGAAGCAATGCGGACCAGCGGAGCAACGGTAGTAGTCACAACGGAAAAAGACGGGGTAAAACTGAAGGGGTTACCACAGGAACTTACGGCACGCACGCTGCTCGCACGGCTGGAGTTAACAATCGGTAATCCGGACATTTTGAAGGGATTACTGATTCAAACGCTGTAACAGAGATAGCACCGCTGTTTCCCCCTCCCTGACCCTCCCCCGCTGGGTGAGGGAATTAAAGTCTCCACCCAGAGGGGGAGGTTGGAGGGGGGATCGTCATGATGCGTAGTTTGTCCGCCACAACTGGATTTTTTTCAGCACATCATCCACGGTGATGCGCGGCATCCGGCCGGGGCGATTTTCCATTGAAACAGGATACTCTTCACCCGGCTCTCCGTAAGCGTCAATCATCAGATCACCGAATTTCCGATACGGCCCGACCCGCTTCGGGTTGGAATACCCCATCAGGGAGACCACCGGACGATCCAGCGCCACCGTGATATGCAGCGGGCCGGTATCGAGCGAGATGACCAGCGCCGCACCCTCCAGAATCCCGACCAGACCGCGGAGACCGCCATTCCCCAGCGCAGAAAGAGGCGGCTGTTTCGCCCGCTCCATGATGACCCGCTCACACTCTACCTCAACCGGTGAACGTCCCCCCACCAGAATCGGCTGCAATCCAAAATCGGAGTAGAGCGTATCGCACACTTCCGCCCACCGTTCGGGGATCCAGTTTTTCTGAAGCTTGCTGGTTGCCACGACTATCGCCACTGCCGGACGGTCAAGACGGGAGTAAAACGCCTTCTGCCACGCCCGTTCCTCATCATTCCAGGGCCCGAGTCCCCAGGTAACCGGTGTGGCTGGAGCCCCCAGCCAATCGCAGAATTCGAGATACTGGTCCTGAACGTGCTGCATGGCGTGGGGTGGAATACGGTGCGTGGTAAACAACCAGTTAAGATCACGGGCACGGGCGAAATCAAAGCCGAGCTTCACCGTAGCATTGATAAAAGAGGTAACAATATTCGCCTTGAAATAGACCTGCAAGTCAAGAACAAGATCAAACTTCCGGTGGCGCAACCGGTCTCGAACGGCAAGGAAGCCGCGCACGCCCTGGGTGCGGTCGAAAAGAATGATTTCATCAACCAGCCGGTGCCCGCGCACCAGCATGGCCGGCCCCGGTTGCAGTATCCAGGTCACCTGCATGGCAGGATTCGCCCGTTTAAGGGCATGCAGCACCGGCAGCACATGAACGGTATCGCCCACGGCGCTCATCATCACAATGCAGACACGGTCTGTCGCCACCCGCATTACTGTTCCTCCTTTGCAAGGGTGGCCAGCCGGGCGAGAGAATTCTCATCCAGATCGAGTCCCCAATTCGTGCGCCACTTGCGGGCAGAACGTACCAGCCGGTCAAGATTGCGAGCGGCAACATCACCGTTCCCCGGAAATGTCACCCGGTCAACATCAAGCAGGTATGCCGTCAGATCGGCGCCACTCCCGGCAATGTAAATATTTTTGAGATTCAGATCGGCATGCCATGCTCCGGCTCGGGCAAGAGATTTGAGTAACGTGCCCACCACCTCCAGCATAGAATCACGCTCATCATCGCTCGCCTTATCCCAGGCGGCAGGCAGATCGTCCCCTTCCGGCAGCCGCCGGGTCATAACATCGCTCCGGGCAAAGATCCCGGCAACGGGATAGACGGCGTATGCGACAACTTCAGGCGTCGGAATTCCCGCAGCTGCCAGACGCAACGACAGTGCCAGTTCACGGGGAGCACGTGTCGGAAAGAGAAAATATTCCCCCGTCGCCCCGCCAAGCAGCCCGCCATGCCGATTCCTCCGGACAACCACTGGAGTCACCGGCGTCATCGGAAGATCCACGGCGTAGATCACTCCTCGCCCCCGCATTTTTTCCCGCTTTGATTGCCGGGACGCCCATTCGTGAAAAGAACCGGAATTCAGGGCTTCAATGGCTGCAGGCGCGGCCCGGTCAAGCGCAACGGCACGGCACCCTCTCACGTCAAGAGTGACGTAGCCGCATCGTTGCAAATCGGATTCGCGAAGATCAGATAAAAAAAGAGGAGGCGTCATAGGTCTCGAAGGGTTAAAATAACGGAATTGCTGTTTTATGACTCTTTTCTCTACCGGATGTAAATATCATTCAAATCAAAGCAGCGTCAACATGAATATCAGTGCGGAAGGTGTAATTTGCTTCAAAAGTGAACACGTTTATGGCATATTGACCAATCAATTTTATTGTCATGGATATTATGCTGCCACCTGAATTATTACAATTGCTCGCATGCCCGATCTGCAAGGGAGAATTGATCCAAAGCGAATGCGGTTCATCTCTGTACTGCACACCGTGCAACAGGGAGTATCCGGTTGTTGACGGTATTCCGGTGCTGCTCCCTCCGCCTGCTGCAACGTGCGAGGCGCCGTGAAAGCATTCCGGCACGACTCCGTCCGGAGAATCCTGGTTCGCTCGGTCAACTGGATCGGTGATGCCGTGATGACCACACCGGCGCTCTGTGTAATCCGGGAGCACTTTCCGCACGCAGAAATCACTATTCTGGCCAACCCGATGGTATCCCGGCTTTTTTTGCATCACCCCGGAATTGACGCCATCATACCGTTTGATCGGCAGGGAAAACATCACGGCGTTGCCGGAAGATTACGGCTGGCCGCTGAACTGCGCAGACACCGGTTTGATCTGGCTATCATTCTCCCCAATTCCTTTGATTCCGCGCTGGTACCCTGGCTGGCCGGCATTCCGGCCAGAATCGGGAAATGCAGCGATGGCCGCACCCTGTTGCTGAACGGACGGTATCTGACGCAGGGTAAAGCCGCCTGCCACGAGGTTGAATACTATCTGAATCTTCTGGACTTTTTCGGAATCACTGGCGACCGGACGCCCCTCCATCTTTCTGTTACTTCAGAAGAGGAGAACGGAGCAGCCACCCTCCTGTCTGAATACGGCATTCACCCGGAAGATTATGTACTCGGCATCAACCCCGGTGCGAGTTATGGATCCGCCAAGCGCTGGTACCCGGACCGGTTTGCCCGGACCGCCCGACGTCTTGCCGATGAGTGGTCGGCAAAAGTTATTATCTTTGGGGGGCCGGGCGAAACGGCGATTGCCTCGGATATAGAGCGCCATCTGGAAGGAACCGCGGTAAATATGGCCGGAAAAACGTCCGTTCGCGAATTGATGGCACTGATCAAACGCTGCAATTTTTTTATCACCAACGACTCGGGCCCCATGCATATTGCTGCTGCATTTGATGTACCGCTGGTGGCAATTTTCGGTTCAACCGACCACACCGGGACATCACCCTACTCCGGAAAAGCGGTTGTCGTTCGCACTGATGTGGAGTGCGCCCCTTGCAAATTACGGGAATGCCCGACCGATCATCGCTGCATGACATCGGTAACTGAAGAGTCCGTAATTACCGCTGCGCTGGAACTTGTAGAAAAACTGCACCAATCCGAACACTGTAACATTGTAACAGAGGGCAGATATGCGCCGATTTAATACCGCAGGACCAACTATCGCTGAAGATCATTACAGCCTCGATCCATTACAACGGATAAATCTGGATGCAATTCTGAACCTAATCGCTGAAAAGCGTTATTTTGTCCTCCATGCTCCGCGACAGACCGGCAAAACCACCTGTCTGCTGGCGCTGATGCGCTATCTGAATGCGGAAGGCCGGTATCGTGCGGTATATGTTAATGTGGAGGGTGCGCAGACTGCCCGCAACAATGTAGAGTCCGGAATGCGGGCAATCATATCCAGCTTTGCTGCGCGCCTTGATATTTCAACTGGCGATAAATCCATGCTTGGGCGTGTGGGGAAACTGGTTGACGAATATGGCGCCAATGGAGTGTTGCAACAGGTGTTGCGTGAATGGACCCAGTCAGACCCATCTCACCCGACTGTCCTGATGATAGACGAAATCGATGCCCTGGTTGGCGACACACTGATCTCTGTCCTGCGTCAGATACGCGCCGGTTATACTGATCGCCCTGATCATTTCCCCATATCAGTCATTCTGTGCGGTGTCCGTGATGTTCGTGATTACCGCATCCATAGCGGCGGTGGTGAAATAATAACCGGCGGGAGCGCTTTTAACATCAAAGCAAAATCTCTCCATATTGGTAACTTCAGTCAAGCTGATATTAGAGATTTATTTGCACAACACACTGCGGCAACAGGTCAACAGTTTGAAGAAATTGTGTACGACAAGCTCTGGGACGACACAGCCGGGCAGCCTTGGCTGGTAAATGCTCTTGGGCAGGAACTTTGTTTTGAGCTTCCGGAGGGCAAGGATCGTAGCCGCTCCATCACCCTGGAGTTGTACCAGCAAGCACGGGAAGCGTTGATTAAAAGCCGTGCTACGCATCTGGATCAACTGACTGACAAGCTTAAGGAAGATCGCGTTCATCGGGTGATTGCCAGAATATTGGCTGGTGATACCGACATAGAGGGAGTCTCCACCGACGACCTGCAATATGTTCAGGATATGGGGCTTGTCACTCTAGATCGCCCGATGCGGATCACCAATGCCCTCTACCGGGAAATCATTCCCCGTGAGCTCACCTGGACCACCCAGGAGCTTACCATTTATGAGGAAACTCCCTGGTATGTCATGCCGGACAAACGTCTTGACATGCCTAAACTACTTCGCTCCTTTCAACAATTTTTCAGGGAGAATGCTGACGCCTGGATAGAACAGTTCCAGTACAAAGAGGCCGGACCGCAACTCCTGTTGATGGCATTCCTGCAGCGAATAGTCAACGGTGGCGGGCGCATAACCCGTGAATATGGACTTGGTATGAAACGGATGGATCTGTATCTGGAATGGCCACTTGATGAGAAGCGGGCCTTTCTGGGACCGCTGCAACGAGTGGTGTTTGAACTGAAGATACAACGCAAAGGGGTGGCTGCCGCTCTTGCCGATGGCTTACCCCAGATAATCGATTATGCTGCCTCTTGCGGGGCTGAAGAAGCACACCTCGTTATTTTTGATCGCAGTGTGGAAAAAGTATGGGACGATAAGATCTGGGAGCGGGTCGAGGTGATTGACGGTCGAACTATTCAGGTTTGGGGGATGTGAAAGGATAGTTACCGTGGGGACATTAAAACAAAAGGACTAACATAAATGCCTGTTTTCAACAGACTCATTCTTTATATGAAGCCATACTGGTGGCGTATCGTGCTTTCCGCGTTAGCCTCATCAGCCTATGGCGGACTCGATGCGGCCTTTGCCTATATGGTGGAACCGTTACTAAAGAAAATTTTCATGACGAAAGATATGTTTATTTTTTCGTTTCTGCCGCTGGCCATAATTATGATATTCGTATTTCGGGCCATCTGTCGCTACGTCAACGACTATTTCATGAACACTGCAGCACAACTGGCCATACAGGATGTCCGCAATGAAATATTCCGCAAAAATATTTTTCTCGACCTGAAATTTTTCCACCGCAACCAGACCGGCTCGCTCATGTCGCGTATAGTTAATGATGTGGTCGCCATGCAAAACGGCATCGGAGAAATGGTTTCGGGAGTTTTTCGTGACGCCATAGGCTTGCTTTCCCTACTCGGAGTGATTTTTTATCGCGACTGGCAACTTGCAATTATCTCAATATTAGTAATTCCGCTGACGATTTACCCGGCAACTATTCTCGGTAAAAAGATAAAAACCGCAGCTCGTAAGGGGCAGGAAGAAGCAGGGTACTTTGCCAGCATTCTTCAGGAAACACTGAGTGGCATCAAAGTTGTGAAAGCGTTTTCGCTTGAACAGGCCATGATAGAACAGTTTACCAATGCCAATCGCAAGTATTACGACTTCACCAGAAAAATGATAAAATACACAGCGTTGTCGTCTCCAATCATGGAGGTTGTCACCTCTTTCGGAATTGCGGCCGTTATTCTATTTGGCGGCAGCAAAGTTCTGGCCAACAAGATGTCGGCGCCGGAATTTTTTTCATTCATTACTGCAATGGCCCTGGTATACTCTCCGTTAAAAAA
>CAIYZD010000223.1 GCA_903930585.1 uncultured Geobacteraceae bacterium
CCTCAACCACCCCATGCCGCTCCTCCTTATTTAGCCAACGGCATCCCTGCTGCCTCACAAAGCCGATTAAGCTCCGGTTCCAGCGCCTGCAATACCTTTCCCCATGCCACCAGGTGCTGCATTTCGTCCGGCCCGCCTGCGTAGCGCAGCTTTGCAACAGCCAGATCCGACAACTGTGCGATAGTCAACAACCGGTTCGTTTCTGCCGAATGAACATCAATTACGCGTGAAGTTGGCTTGCGCGCCGTGGTCACTTTCAGCTCTTCCCGGTGCCTCTTCTGTTCCCGCCGCTTTTTTGGCTTATGTGAATATGAGTTGGTGTTGTCCATGGTCTCGTCCTCTGGGGTCTGCCGGCGACGGACGAGACAACGTCGTTGGCAAATATGTGTGAAATTAAGTGAAATATGAGTGAAATTTAGAACCCTATTTACATGGTACCGATATAATATCGTCGCCATATACGATCATCGAGAAACCACCATCCCAAAATAATCTCTCTAAACCTGTGCCAGACACTATATCTTTGCCACTATGTATCTTCGACGGCTCTCCTAAAATGTTTTGTGCAGCTGCTACTTTTGTGACTTGAGATAGTTGTTTGCATATGGAATCGAATCTATCATCAGAAGGGGCCTCTAAGGGACTTGGAATTTACTGAATTACCGTTTATACTGTTTTCATATTGCAAAAGAGGAGGAACTGCATATGAAAACGTCGACTATTGTTCGGAATGGAATTTCGGAAGATTTGGTGAATTTGGTTTCTCGCTTGGTTGATTTGATTCCATGGCCAGAGCGTCGGCGAGCAATGGGAGATGCGACACTGGTGTTACTGGACGGCAAGCATCGTGTAGCCGAGGACGTTTTCGGTTGGGGGCGGTCAGTCGTGCAAGTTGGTATCAATGAGTTTAAAACCGGCATTTCATGCGTAAATGACCTGTCCACGCGGATTAAGCCAAAAACAGAAGAGAAAAATCCGAAGCTGCTTGTTGAAATACACAACATCATGGAACCACATAGCGAGGCAGATTCTCATCTTCGCACGACCTTGCTACACACGGATATGACGGCTAAAACAGTATACGATGCTCTTGTTGAGAAGGGTTGGCCTGTAGAATCATTGCCGACTGTGCGCACGATATCCAATATTCTGCTTCGGCAAAATTACCAATTGCGTACCGTGGCGAAAACCAAGGTGCAAAAAAAACAGCCGAAACCGACGACATCTTTGAAAACGTCTGGCAGATGAATAGGCTGGCTGATACTGATCCAGAGACCATTCGAATCAGTATAGACACGAAGGCAACTATCAATGTCGGTGAATATTCCAGAGGCGGTCGTTCGCGTGGTTTGAAATCGGTCAAGGCGCTGGATCACGATATGTGCCCCAAGGTGAAGTTGGTACCTGGCGGCATCCTGGAACCGGTTACCGGTAGGTCGTTTTTGTTTTTCGGCACCAGTTATAAAACCAGCGACTTCATAGTTGACGGCCTGCAACTTTGGTTGAAAGAGAGAAAGCAGGAATTTGGTGGCTTGAAACAACTGGTCATCAATATGGATAACGGCCCTGAATGCAGTGGTCGCCGAACTCAGTTCCTATTGCGATTGATAAAATTTTCCGACGAGACGGGACTTTGTATCAGAATCATTTACTACCCTCCCTATCACAGTAAATACAATAGTATTGAACGCTATTGGGCTGGGCTTGAGAAATCATGGAACGGTTATTTGCTGGATACTGTGGATACCGTGATAAGACGTGCTGGCAATTTTTTATGGAAGGGACTGCGCACATCAGCGCGGCTGTTAGACGGAGTATATGAGAAAGGAATCAAGGTTTGTGGCGACGAAAAAGTAGAACTTGAACAACGCTTGCAACGATCAACAACTTTACACTGGTGGGATATAACAATTCAGCCTAAAGCGGTAAATTTGTAATTTCTACATCCCTAATTTATGTTGAGGGCATTCGTCAACAGTAAAACTATTTCCATCTGATTCTTTTTTGAAATCCCCCATTAACCCATTTGTCCAAGAAACACTCGCGATACCTTTTTTACCCGCTTCAGCATTTTGGACATTCGGTATACCCAACAAATTTACTAAATATTCCAAAGAATACTTATTCGGGGTGTCTCTGATTGCTTTGCAAACGGAAAGGACAATTGTTTTTCCTTCTTTAGATAGTTGTTTTACAGGGTAGTCTTCCCAACTCCAATTGCCGATTGGTTGGCC
>CAIYZD010000224.1 GCA_903930585.1 uncultured Geobacteraceae bacterium
CTTGACCGCGCACTCGGCTTCCGGGCCGAAGTGCAGTCACGCCAGGCGTTACACGAGCTGGTGCAGCGGATCATCGCATAAAGGGGGTGGCTCATGTTCGTACCCGGCAATACTCAATACGGCATCTGGTTGAGGGCTCCCTCATCCAGCGGCGGCAAGGACTGGCTCGGGTTCCTCACCGACAGGGAAGTGATAAGTCAGTGGGGAAAGACCGGGCAGGTGAATCAGTCCAAGGCCATCAGCGATCGTCCATCCCGGAGAGACCTCGACAGTAAGATCGAGGAAAAGAAAGGAAAAGGCTACCGTCTGGTCGGGGAATGGTTTCCCGGCTCATCCTGGTCACACCTGCGCCAATCTCAACCAGTAACTCCGCCCAATCCACCATCAGGTAACAGACCGGCAAGCAACACTCCTCCTTTGAGCAATAAGGTCATGAGCGAGTGGCTGTCCGACCGGAACAGCGATCAATGGTTCTAAAAACCACCTAATCGGGGGAGACGCATCCCGGATGGGATGGCACATCTCTCCTTACACCACTACTGAAAGGAAACGTCATGAACATATTGGATAATATTGTAATTCTCGTATTGTCGGTATCCCTCTGGACGGGGCGGAAACAGCTCCGTGAAGAGGATCTAAAACTTGCGGACGGCAGTGAACTCCCACCCCAGAAGCTCGCTTCTCTGGGAAGCAAACGGGTCATGGACCCGGCGGCGCTTGCGCCATTTTCGACCTTCAAGAGACGGGCGGAAAGGACCGTTCTTGCCGTTGGAACCAGGTTCCTCGGTGGGTATGCAGTTCCCGTAGAGAAGCTCAATGATCTCATGGCGGAACTTGACGTTATCAAGGGGGAATACAATACGGCCAGAATCAATTTCCTGTCGGAATACGACCAGGCGGTTCAGGACTGGAAAACACAGAACCCCGGCTGGGAGAAAGTCATCGCCAGTGCGGTGGAAAGCCTGGAATACGTCGAAAAGCAGCTCGCCTTCAGAGTACAGACATTCAACATCAACCCGGTCGAAGGTCATGAAACCGGTCTAGAGACTGAGATCAACGGTCTGGCCGATCAACTCCGTCACGAGGTCCGGCAGCAGGCCCGCCTGACCTGGGACAGTTCCTTCAAGGGCAAACTGGAAGCTGGCCAGAAAACGGTGCGGCCAATCAGGGCTATGCTGGAGAAAATCGAAGGTCTGGTCTTTCTCGAACCATGTCTTAACGAGTTGGTCACCGGCATAAAGTCAACCATTGCCGGCCTTCCGAAAACCGGGCCGATCAAAGGAGGATATTTCGCCGCTTTGTGCGGCGTGATCCACCTCCTCGGCAACATTCCGGAAGCCAGGGAAATCGCCGAAAATCTCCCTGTCGAAGATGAACCGGCAGACGAAGCGGTTGAAGAACCGGAAACTTCCACAGAAAGCAGCGAAATCGAAATCATCCCGGACCTTCTCTACGTGCCTCAGTTTGAGGAGGCGCCGGCAGAATGGTTCTGATGTAAGGAGGAATCATGACACCGAAAATATCCACCATCATCGGCGGGCTGCGGATCGCGATGCAGGCCCTCGGTGCAAAAATGGGCGTAACCCTCAGGATAGAGGGGGATCAAGCTTACACAAACGGCAATGAAATTGTCATTCCCACCCTTCCTCCCGACGACCACAGAGCGGCACTCCTCGCCCGTGGCTACGTCGATCATGAATCAGCCCACGTCCGTCACTCAGAATTCGGAAGAGATATGGGAACCTGGGGAGAACTCATCGAGGAAGTCTATATCGAGAAGAAACAGTGCGCGGAATATCCCGGTTGCGCGATCAACCTGCGTGAACTAATTGCTATCCTCAAGCACGAGAATGGCAGTTTCAGGGGTACGAAAAGTGAGCCCATGTCACTGCTGACCAGTTGGCTTATTTGCCGTGGCCGGGCGGATGTCCTTGTACAATCGCTCGGAGACATAGCCTTCGAAATGGAGACATGGAGCAGGCAAACTTTTGGGGACCCCTTCTGCGATCATTTCGCGGCATGTGTCGCCAGAGTCGGCTCATGCCACACCCTGGACGATTGTGTAACCCTGGGAAACGAAATCGAAGCGCTCATCACCAACCCGCCTCCGCCCCGCCAGAAGCATAAGCATCCGGAGAGCGGCAAGAAAAATACTGAAAACAGCGAAAAGCAGGCTCCAGATAACAATGCGTCCACAGACACGTCTGCGGACAGTCCACGGACGTCCGCCGGAAAACAGGCGGACAATCTGGATAAACTCCGGACAGCCGATGTCGGCAAGGCAAGCCAGAAGGTCGACCTCGGGAAGATTGTCGCCCAGATGCTCGGCAAAGAACATAACAAGGGTGAGAGCACAGGCAACCTGGAAGAAATCCCCGACACGCATTATCCAAACGTTGGGGCCGGCAGCGGCACCGGCGATCAGAAAAGGATCGAAGGTGAAATGGGCTTTGACGATGCGCGTCGCAAGACAAGC
>CAIYZD010000225.1 GCA_903930585.1 uncultured Geobacteraceae bacterium
CACCATCCGAGCATATGTAAGAGATCAAGAACACCTTGAAAAACAAGAGGAGCTGGACTTTACCAAAAATACCTAGCCCCTTTTAGGGGCTTTCCTCAAGCCCCCCGCTATGCGGGTGGTCATGACTGAAACCGGCGCCATCAGCGATTTTCCGTTTGACGTTGTTTTTATTGACTTGATGATGCCCGGCGTTGATGGCATGGAGACTACCAGGCGGTTGCGGCAGCTTTGTCACGACGGCAGGGCTCCGGTGGTGATTATGGTAACCGCCCATGGTCGACAGTACGTATCCGAGAGCGCCTCTGACGCTACAGCCCCTGTGGACGGCTATCTGCTGAAACCGCTGACCCCCTCGATGCTGCTTAATACGGTAAATACAATTACGTCCGGTCGGTATGTGGTGACCCAGAGGCAAAACTACTCTCGCACATGGGAGCTATTGTCATGATGCAACTACTTTCGCACGAAGAAGCCTTGAACGAACTTGATCGTCACAAGAAACAGATATTGCACCTGCGAAGTATTCTTGAAAGCCCGCACGGTATCATAATTTTTTCATTGGACACGGACTATCGCTATACCTCTTTTGCCAAGGTTCATGCCCGGACGATGAAAGATATATGGGGAGTATCCATCGACGTCGGTACGTGTATGCTGGATGTCATCCTTGATGATGCTGATCGGCAAAAGGCAAAAGAAAACTTTGATGCAGCACTGTCGGGAGAGCACCTCATCAGGCATGAAGAATACGGTGATGCAAAACTGCGACGTACCTTCTGGGAGAACCGCTATTCTCCGATGTTTGATGACATGGGTACTATCATCGGTCTGACGGTGTTTGTAACCGATATTACAGAACAACGACAAGCGGAAGAGAAGCTGAGGAGTGTACAGGAAGAACTGCGTATCAATTTAGAGAGTCAAATCAGACACCTTAAAGGTATCATTCCGATATGCAGCTATTGTAAAAAAATAAGAAATGATGAGAAGAGTTGGCAGCAGCTTGAATCGTATATTTCCGAACATTCTGACGCACTTTTCAGTCATGGTCTCTGTCCGGATTGTCTTGACGAGCAGATGCAACTCTTAATGGCCCTGCCATCGGATCATTGATTACGGCATGTGCAGATTACGTGGCGCCTCTGTACCTTCCGATTGAATATTCTTTCTCCTGATGCCCAACTTTTTCATTCTCGAATTGAGTGTTGTCGGCTTCAGGCCAAGGATTTCCGCGGCTCCGTTTTTGCCGCGAATACGCCAGCCGGTTTTTTCCAGCACAGAATTGATATGTGCCCGTTCCATGCCTTCGATGGTCATCGGCGCCGCCGGGATTGTGGCTGAATCGCCCAACACGTCGATAACCAGTGTCGGCCCGCTGTTCAGGATCATGGCCCGTTCGACCAGATTCCGCAACTCCCTGATATTTCCCGGCCAATAGTAGTTCTCTATGGCGTCCATATTCCTCTTGGAAATACGCTCTATCGTTTTGCCGAAGACCTTGCTGAATTCCTCGACCATCGCCCATACCAGCAACGCGATATCCTCCCGCCGCTGGCGCAATGGAGGGACCGAAATCGGGAACACGTTCAGACGATAGTAGAGATCCTCACGAAACTTCCGTTCCCTGATGGCCTGGGCAAGATTTCTGTTGGTTGCGGCAATAATCCGCACGTCCACGTCAATCGGCCTGGAGCTCCCCAACCGTTCAAACTGGCCTTCCTGGATAACCCGCAGCAGTTTCACCTGGAGTTCCAGCGGCAATTCGCCAATTTCATCAAGAAAAATGGTAGAGCCGTTAGCCGCTTCAAACCGGCCGATTTGACTGGATATTGCCCCCGTGTACGCCCCCTTTTCGTGCCCGAAAAGTTCAGCTTCGATGAGTTGTGACGGCAGTGCGGCACAATTCACCTTTATCATGGCGCGAGCCCTGCGTGGACTCGAATTATGAATTGCCCGTGCGATAAGCTCTTTTCCCGTACCGGTTTCACCAAGAATAAGCACCGTGGTGCCGGTAGAAGCGACCTGCTGCACCTGAAGCAATACTTTTTGAATGCCGTCTGACTTGCCGATGATCTCATCATGTTTGTACTCAATATCGATCTGATCACGCAGATAAATGTTTTCGGCTTCCAGAGAGTCCTTTAACTGCTTGATTTCGGCCAGGGCCTGCTGAATTTTCTGGTCGGCGCGTTTCCGCTCCAGGGCATTTGCAAAAATTTCCCACAAGAGACGAAGCCGCGGGATAAGTTCAGGCGCCCATTCTTTGTTGTCCCGGTGAGAAACAAAGGTAATAGCTCCCACAAGAATGCCGCCGACACTCGCCGGAATGAACAGGATGGATTTGATGTCGCCCTGTTCCTTGCAATACTGTTTTTCACGCCAACAGCTGTCCGGCAACAGATCAACGTCGGCAATACCGAAAATTTCACCCTTGCAGAGCATGTCATACCACACCGGTATCAGGTTCGTGATGACCTGTGGCGGCTGCTTGATTCCGGGCACTACATAGGAATGGGTGAGAACCAGCCGTTCTTCATCCGGAGATACGCGCCAGATGCTGCTCCGGTCAACCCCCAGAAACTCGACAACCTTTTGCAATCCTTGCTCGATCTTTCTATCCACCTCACTCACGAGCACATTGATGAAATCGGTCGACAGATCGGAGAGCAGGGCTTCGACCTTCAGGCGCTCGGTCCGCACATCCTCTTTTGTTTTCTGCCGTGTTACATCCTTGATAAGCAGAACGCACCCCAGGACCTTCGCGTCATCCACCGCAAGAGGATGGCAGCAGATCAGCCAGAACCTGTCTTGATACAATTGCTCCGAAAGTGGCGCATGTACAACAACTTCATGCTCCACATACGACCGTACCTCCATGATAGCACTGGAAAGTACCGGTTCGACAGCCAGTGCGAACCGAGGATTAATCTCACCCGGCGTCTTGCCGACAAGCTGTTCCACCGACAGATCACCAATTTGAGCCATGCGTTCATTCGCATGGAGGCAGCGCAGATTCCGGTCAAACAGGGCTATCCCGAACCGGGATTGTTTGAACAGCTGTTCAAGGCGGTTAAATTTACTCAGAAAGAAAGATGTCCTGTTTAATGGGTGCGTGCCATCCATTTTAAAACCCCGTTCCTGTAATGCGGATTGTAGACGATATATCGTCTGTACAGACGATATATCGTCATTTTGTTTTTGACGCTTTATACTGCGTGTTTTTAAATAGTTATGCAATAGTATATTCATTCATGGTACGCTGTAGTACATAATTGGTGGGATTTACGACGAAATATCGTCGTCTATATAATACACGAGATCCGTTTTGAAAAAAGCATTATATAACTAAGTTGTATTATAACAGTTAGTTGCAACTTGTAGTGCTGGTGTTTGATGGTTGGTATGTATAATGCAAAACATTATTATAAATGGAGGACGTATGTCTAAACCGGTGTTTGCAGGTCTCGATATGGGCGCATCACGGACCAAGGTAGCGATTATAGATTCCGGTGGGGAGCTTGTCGGTCAGGCCGTCAAAAAATCGGGGATTGATTTTGCGGCAACCGCCGCAGCCTGCCTTGATTCCGCGCTGGAAATGGCCGCCGCCACCCGCTCCGACATTGCAGGCGCCGTATCAACCGGTTACGGGCGGGCCAACGTCGCATTTGTCACCAAAGAGAGCAAGACCGAGATAGGCTGTCTCGCCAGGGGGGGGTATCATTACTTTCCCGAGGCGATTACCATCATCGACATCGGTGGCCAGGATAACAAGATTGTCAAGCTTGACGGCGCCGGTCGTCGCAGCAGCTTCAAAATGAACCGCAAATGCGCGGCCGGCACCGGCGCTTTTCTTGAGGAGATGGCGAGCCGCCTTGACCTCCCCCTGGAAAAGATGAACGATCTGGCCCGCCAATCGAAAGAGATGATAAAGCTGGGGAGCTTTTGTACAGTGTTTTCCGCCACGGAGGTCCTTGAGAATATCCGCCATGGAAAAAATGTCAGCGACATCGTCAAAGGTATTTTTTACTCGGTCATCAAGCGAGTGCTGGAGATGGATTCTCTTACCGAACGCATTGTCATGACCGGCGGAGTGGTGGCGCACAACCCCTACCTCGTTGAAATGGCCGGGGAGATGATCGGTCGACCGGTAATGGTTCCCGAATTTCCGCAGCTGGCCGGCGCGGTCGGCGCCGCCCTCTATGCGCGGGATGCCAGGAAAGAGGGATTAAGCAGGGATGAAGGATTAAGCAGGGATGAAGGATTAAGCGTGGATGAGGGATGAGGGATGAGGGATG
>CAIYZD010000226.1 GCA_903930585.1 uncultured Geobacteraceae bacterium
ACGGTGGTCAAGACAGCTATGGTATGATTCAACATGGTGATGGGTTCCTCGCTGCAATTTTGTCTTTCGCAAAACAAGATTACCATGCTTTGAACCCATTACCACCATCTTTTTGTCTATCAGTTAGCGGAAACTAAAGTTCTAAGAAGATAAGCAATTATGCCATCTACTAGAGCAACTCTACTATCTGTCTCCGGAAGACTATTTTGTAATGGAGCGAGTTCTTTAGTGACAAAAACCGATCTTAGTCTCGCATTGCTATCAAATTCTTGACATTCTAGTAGTGTTGATCGGAGTCGGTTATAAAGGTTAGCTGACAAACCTGCTGACGTTTTTTGTTCTGATCTGTCAAAATACTTGATAAAGGCAAGCCGCAGCCGATTACCCAACTTAGGATTATTCGCTAACTCGCCAGCCGCGTACGTTTTTGTCAAAGGCAGTAAGCTAAATTGGCCTTCCTTCACGTTCACCAAAGATAGCATTTCTAACTCTACTAGACTATCATCACGGTCTAGCACCGACAAATCGGATATGTTGCCTAGCGCCTCTCTACTAGCGTCAGTTGTAAATAATGAAAGGGTCAACAGTAGTTTATAAGAGTTTTTACCCTTTATACGCCCAATGGCCTCTTCAAAACAGAACTTTGTAACGTCATTGTTTGGCTGTCCGAGTCGACTTAATATCGTTGTTACATCGTGGCCAAATGCCATTTGTGCTACGCTCCACACAATCGCCAATGGAACGCCCCCCGTGCGGTGCGCCGAATCAATATATTGATCTCATCAATAATCATTTCAACATTTTTCTTTTTACATTCATCTGTGGTAAATTCTTTCGCTTCCGACTCGCTCATGCCCAAAAGACGAATTGGATAAGCAATATCAATGCGATGGCGAGTAGTGACGATTACCTTAGTGGGCTCTGGGACAAATCGTATGAAGTTAATAACTCGTTCATCGTCTATAGTTTCAAGATTGTCAACTATTAGCAAACTGCGCTGTTTTGTAAGGGCGTCTCTAATAAGATCATTCTTATGGTCATCAAGTGCGCTAAGAATATCTTCTCTATTGAGGGAAACTGCTATCGTTGTGTAAATATTTTCAAGCGTGTATAACGCGGGTTGCTTTGCCGTAACCCCTTCGCCTGATAACACGTTTTTCTTTGCCGTAGTCCAAATAATGGCTGCAAAGCGTTCGTCAGAAGATAGTTCAGAATTACGGCGCAAATATTTATATGCCACTTCTAGGGCGAGGGCACTTTTACCGACACCACCTACGCCATCTATGGTTATTACAAAATGTCTACTTTTTGGAGAAAGTAATTTTTGTATTGATTTGATTTCTTCTTGTCTGCCAATAAAACGTTCATAGTCAGGTTGGGGTAGGTTGTGGAATATCGTAACTGGCGTAGTTGTTTTTTCGACATTATCGATAAAAGGGGTTTCTTGCTTGTGGGGAAAGTCAGACAATAATCGAAATAATTCGACAATATCCTTGAATCCCGCAATTACGGCGATAACAGACAAAAGAGCAGCAAAAAATAATATTAAGCCATTATTAATGGTGGAGGGGATAATAGGTTGAACAAACTGGCTCACAACCCAAACAACAAATGTGAGTATAGCTATCAGAAGAAAAGCATATGCAATATATCGGCGCATTAGGTTTTACTCTTTGTGCTATTTTATCTATGCTATAGATTCGCCTGGATCCGCCCAACGGCAGGCGTAACCGGCAAGGACGCGATTTAGCGGGAAAAACCCAAAGGTAGAGCCGGCTTTCAAGAACGAATCTCCTCGGGTGGCGGGCGAAGCTCCCGCCAGTCTTCTGCAAACGAGGTTGGGCAGTTTTGACCTAAAGACACCAAATCGATAATAAAAGATGTTATTTTTCTGCAAGAAAGACAAGTTCTTGGAGAACAATGCGAAAATCTTTTGAATATTTATCAATATCGGATTGTGTCGCTAAAAAACGACGGCTATGTGCTGCCATATCTCCCAAATCTTTTACATCTCTTAATCTGGGTAAGCTGTTTTTTGTATTTCGGGAAATGTTCCAGCTTTCAGACAGAAAACGCGGAATTAAGTCCCCAAGAAAAAAGTAATTACCATCAGTATTTTTTATTTTAGACTCGATGCCGTGTTTCTCATAACACTCAATTATTAGTGTTTCAATAAGTCGTCTCATCATTACTGCCGAACAGTCATACCAGCCACGCTCATAACATCCATTGGCTTGCAACGCAATTTTCTGAATGTAATTGGGCGTTCCGTCTACTATGCTAAGTGGAAATAACTCACTTGATGGTAGTCCACCACTTACTCTTTCAAGCATACCTATAAGTATAGCTTTTGATGTGTTCATTTGTGAATAGAGCGATGAATCTTCCGCAGAAAAACGCACATTTTCCAATGACTGATTCCATGTGCGAAGTTCTAAATCCATTCCTGCTCCTTCTAAAGCTGATGAAACTTGGCTCAACCAAGATCCGAATTCGCCAGCAACCTGTTCTGGCGGTTCGTGAAAATCATCGAAGGAAGATATGGCTTCGAGAAGTTTTTCAATCATCACTTGTTTATTGTTCATACAACCCTTTCTATCGAATGAACTGCCTAACGGCAAGCGGTATCGGCAAGAGAGGGACTTGGCGGATAAAACCGACAGACGCCGAATCTGCCGTTAGGGTTGAATTCTGAAAGTGTGGGCGAATGCCAGCACTTGTCCGGAGCACGCGGTCTTAGCCCGCGTTGCATTGCTGAGATAGTATGGTTTTATTTTCCGCTCCGAGAAAAAATTATGGTGTCGGGGTCGGAGAAGATGTGTCTATTTGTTGTAAGAATTCAGAAATTAAAACCAATAAATATTTTCGCGTTTCTGTACCAAGAGGCGTAATAGAAATGCCATAGGAATATCCTTTTCCACCTTTATCTAATTCTTGTTTTGAAACCTCGGTATATAAACCGAGACTCACTAAATGGTCATAATCTGACCGTCCAGACGCCTCCGATTCAGGCGGATAGGATGCAGAACCGCGAAGAGCGAGAACCGCACTAATGTCGTTAGGAGTCAATTCAGAAAGAACTTGCTTAACATTCGTTGATGGATTCAAACCTTTAAGTTGGAGGCTTTGGTTAATTTCTAGTGATAAACCTGCTATGTTTATTACATTTGCCCGCTCAACTATATCTGGTAATTTTTGCATAATTTTCTGAAGCGGTATCCAAAAACTAAGCACAATAAACATAGCAAAAACCGGCCAAGCCAGTGCTTTGATAAGTTCTACAATAAGTTCAAATCTCGTTTTCTTTTCTGTTGACAATTTAGCCTCCATATGTGCTGAGAAAGCGGGCTAACGGCTGGCGTTAGCGGCAAGAGCGGGACTTTGAC
>CAIYZD010000227.1 GCA_903930585.1 uncultured Geobacteraceae bacterium
ATGGCAAACTACCCGACATTCAACCCGAATGCGTATTCGCGCTACTCGCTTGCCCAATTGCGCAATCATGTGGTGACAGACAGCTTTGAACCCGGATCTACTTTCAAGGTTTTTACCATCGCAGCGGCAATTGATTCAGATACTGTCAAGGCCTCTGACGTATATAACTGTGAAAACGGCGTTTATAAAATAGCAGGAAGAACGATTCATGACGACCATCCGCACTCGCGCCTGACCGTCTCCGAGATCATCAAGTACTCCAGCAACATAGGTTCGGCAAAGATCGGTTTTAAAATGGGGGGAGAAGAGCTGACGTCCTACCTGCGTAATTTTGGTTTTGGCGGGCGTACCGGGATAGACCTTCCCGGTGAAGCGGTCGGCTCTCTGAAGCGGCACCTGTCGGGGATTGATCTCGCTACGAGCGCCTTTGGACAAGGGATTTCCCTGTCGGCGATCCAACTGACAACAGCGCTTTCTGCCATTGCCAACGGCGGAAACCTGATGAAACCATATCTGGTAGAACAGATAATTAACGACAACGGCACGGTGGCGCAGACATTTGCACCGCAGATTGTGCGGCGCGTTATCTCTCCGGACACCGCTCTGAAAATTACAAAAATGATGGAAACTGTCACCGGAGAAGGTGGAACCGGCACAAAAGCCGCGCTGGACGGCTACCGGGTGGCCGGAAAAACGGGGACTGCCCAGAAGGTTGACCCGGTTACCCATACCTACTCTTCAAAGCGCATCGGCTCGTTTGTTGGCTTCGTCCCGGCCGATAAGCCGAAATTGACTATTACGGTTATCATTGATGAGCCGCAAGGGGTTAAATACGGCGGCATTGTTGCCGCACCGGCATTCCGGGCAATTGCGCAGAATTCGCTGGCATACCTGAAAATACAACCGAATCAGCCAATAACCGCTGCAGTGAAACCTGCGAACACAAAAGCTCCTGCCGCGCCGGAAGAGGATTCTTTGTCGGATGAGGAGAGTCAGGATGCATCTTTAGAGGGCGAGGTCATGCCGAATTTCCATGGCATGAGTATGCGCCGGGTCCTGCAGGTAATGGAGAAACGCGGCATAAACATCAGATTACTCGGAAGCGGCCGGGCGGCGGAGCAAAGCCCCCCACCCGGACAAAAAATCCGGGGAGACGGCAAAGTCTGGATAAAGTTTGCCCCTTCAGCCTGAAGCTGAAATCGCCTGCCGGGTAACCGGCAGGTTTTACCGTTTTTAAGTTGCCGTACGTATCCTGCTTGTCAGGGTTAAGGAGAACGCATGACACTGTGTGAACTGCTCAAAAAACTGCCTGACTCCGAGATTCACGGTGACTCGTCCGCCAGCATCAGCACCCTTACCTGCGACTCGCGCGCTGTCAAGCCCGGCGCACTCTTTTTTGCTCTGCACGGCACAGCGACTGATGGTCATCGCTACATCGAAAAAGCCGTTGCCGCAGGCGCAGCGGCGGTAATTCTTGAGGACAGTGCGGCGGCCCCGGGCGGTATCCCCTGGGTCAAGGTTTCAGACGGTCGCGCCGCTATGGGTTTGATATCGGCGCTCTTTAACGGTGACCCGACTGCAATGAAACCGCTGATCGGTATAACCGGCACCAACGGCAAGACAACTACGACCTATCTGATTGAAGCGATTCTGGCCGCTGCAGGACTTCAGGCGGCAGTGCTCGGCACAATCAGTTACCGCTTCGGCGCCACAACCATTGGCGCGTCTCATACGACTCCTGAATCGACCGAACTTCAGCTGGCATTCAAGCAGTTGAGTGATGCCGGTGCCCAGGCCTTTGTAATGGAGGTCTCCTCACACGCACTCGAGCAGAAACGGGTTGATGGCTGTCACTTTGATGTCGGCATTTTCAGCAACCTCACCCGTGACCATCTGGATTACCATGGCACGATGGAAAATTACCTGGAAGCCAAATGCAGGCTCTTCACGGAACTGCTGCGACCATCGCAGGAAAAGCCGCGACGAACGGGCGTTATCAATCTGGACGACCCGTACGGGGCGCTGATTGCCGCACGCTGCGCCTGTCCGGTGATATCATTCGGGATCCAGGGCAACTGCGATGTGCGGCCTACGGAAGTATGCTCGTCCGTCAACGGTATACGCGCCACCTTGGTCACGCCGACGGGAGCGTTTGAATTCACCTCAAAGCTCCTGGGACGTTTTAATCTTTCCAATATTCTGGCTGCCGTCGCTGCCGGAACAGCCCTTGATCTGCCACTCTCAGCTATTAAGCAGGGCATTGAAAACCACACTACCGTTCCGGGGCGCATGGAGCGGGTGGAAAATAATGCCGGAGTCACCTGCCTGGTTGACTACGCACATACGGGAGATGCACTGGAAAATGTCCTCGCCACGCTGGGGGAAATTGCCACGGGAAAAATCATCACCGTTTTTGGCTGCGGCGGAGACCGTGATAACGGCAAACGACCGATCATGGGAAGAATCGCCGCCACCATGAGCGACCTGGCCATTGTCACGTCTGACAATCCCCGCACCGAGGAACCACAGGTTATTCTGGCGCAGGTTAAAGCGGGCATCCACCAGAAACTCCCTCCCCTTCAAGGGGAGGGTCGGGGTGGGGATGG
>CAIYZD010000228.1 GCA_903930585.1 uncultured Geobacteraceae bacterium
ATTATTGACCTTGAGAAGAACATCAAACGATTGGAAACCGATCTAATCCATCTCAACAAGATACAGATGGAGATCACGGCTAAACAGGCCGAGATTAAGTCTTACGAAGAAAAGGAAAATCTGGTCAAGTTTCTACGCAACCAGGTGTTCAAGAATGTATCCTCCCAGCTTTCGGAGCGTTTCCGCGAAGAGATCAGCCTGCGTGCAGACCGTATCTATCGAACGATTGCCGAGACTGACGAAGAGCTGTACTGGGGAGAAAATTACCAGATTGTTCTCAAGGATATGCAGGATGGTATCATGCGGGAGCGTAGCGACGACCAACTGTCAGGCGGTCAGATGATGAGTGCGGTTGTGGCTCTGAGACTTGCGTTGCTGCAAACCATCGGGGCGCGAGTGGCCTTTTTCGACGAGCCGACTTCCAACCTGGATGCCGCACGCCGAGAGAACCTGGCTCATGCCTTCCGTGCCATTGATGTTGGGCGTGAAGAAGTGACGGAACACTGGTACGATCAGCTCTTCTTGGTCAGTCATGATGTGGCTTTTACAGAGATTACAGATAAGGTGATTGAGCTGTGAGTCTTGCCAAATATGGATCTAATGAGGAGTGAGAGATACTAATGTCTAGAACTGCTGCGAATGATATCTCACATTACCGTGAAGAGTATTTAAAATGGATTCGGTGCGCTCTGATAGGCCCCGGAGAAATGATGGTTCATGAATCGGATGAATTTTCCTTGATCGGTATTCAGCCTATCGAGCGATATCATTCTGCGATTCTATTCCCGATTGTCCCAGGAGAATCTGGGATTGACCCTGCTTCAGAGGAATCAGATGATGAAAATGATGATTCCAGGCTTGATGAAAGTTCCACATCTAACTCTCAGGCTGAACCTGCCATCAAGTACCGCCGCTATGTACCACCTTCTTCTGTTGGGTTTTCATTTTTTGTCACAGGACATGATATTTGTCTCCAGGTTCGGCCTTGGGGTGTGCGTTACGAAAAGTCTGAATTGAAACGTGACGAAGTGGGAAAATATTTGCCCAGTAATTGGGCGAGGATCCCTCTTGGCGATCGGGATGTAGAAACATTAAATCTTAAATCGCCGGAAACGCGTCAAGCAACAGAAGAGCGGAAAGCCGTCTTTAGCAATAAAGGTGAAATACATATTTTGTGGCGACCTCATGCAGATGGTTGGATCACCACGGTCTCGTTTTGTAATAAACAGGAAATAAACGAAAGCTCTATTAAAGAATTTTCTGATGCAAGAAACATGGGCTCCATTTTTGAGACCGAGTTAAGTTGTGTTATTGACTCCGGTGAGATTGGAATCTATCCAAGAGTTGACAGGAGTTTACTCTCTGAAGAAGAGCAGGAGTTAGAGCTTCAATATTGTGACAAGCGGATCTATGCAATCGGTCATGGAGCTGCAGTTGACTGGATATCAACTAATGGCCATATAACAGAAATCAGGTCAAACTTCTTTCCAGCCGTTGAAGTCCCTCAAGTAACTGCGGATGTGGTCAAAAAAGGCACCAGAATTTTGGAGATAGGCTTGCTTGCAGAGTACCAGGTGTCAAATACCGAAATCACCAAAATGCTGGAGGAGTTCGTAACTGAGTATGCCACCTGGGTTACTGAACAAAAAGAAACTACTGAAAAAGTTGATGCGGACGAAAGAAAAGCAGCTCAACGCATAACGTCGCGTATGGCAACCGCTGTTACGCGTATGAAGCGCGGTATCGAGGTACTGAAAAGTGATTCATTAGCTGCCCAGGCATTTGGTTTGGCAAACCTTGCAATGTTGAATCAGATGGAACAATACGACAAATGTCTGGGAAAAGGTACGCGCACATACCGCTGGAGGCCATTTCAGTTGGCCTTTCTGCTATTAGCAATAGAATCAGTCGTAAATGAGGACAGTGACCACCGTGATCTGGTTGACTTGATATGGTTTCCAACTGGTGGCGGTAAAACAGAAGCATATTTGGGACTGATCGCTTTTCTTGTGACATGGAGAAGGTTGAAATTTCCCTCCTCAAGTGGCGGAACATCCGTCTTGATGCGTTACACACTGCGACTGCTTACAGCGCAACAATTTGAACGGGCAACACGCCTAATCTGCGCTTTGGAACTTATTAGGCGAAAGTCATCAACTCCGCTTGGAAAAGAACCAATATCGGTCGGCATGTGGGTTGGAGAAGCCAGCAGTCCGAATAACTTTTACAAAGCCGCTGAAATTGTAAAAAAAGCGGCCAATGGGACTGATGAACCACCACGATCTTTAATTCTAGGTTTTTGCCCATGGTGTCATTCTCCCTTCAAAGCCTCTGTTAATTTCATTGCGACAGAACACTCTTTTCATTTCCGTTGCGGTAACCAAAACTGTGAATTTGGGGCTCATGGAAAAGGATACATTCCCTGCAATGTCGTTGATGAGGCTTTATTTGAGCACCCTCCCACATTACTGATCGCTACTGTTGACAAGTTTGCTCGCCTTGCCTGGGACGAACGCACATCGGCGTTCTTTGGATTGAAAGAAAACCGTCCACCGGAACTTATCATTCAGGATGAACTACATTTGATAGCTGGGGCATTAGGATCAATTGCAGGGTTATATGAGGCCGCTCTTGATACGGTATTGATCCAGAAAGGTGTCCGTCCCAAATATATTGCATCCACTGCAACCATTAAAATGGCAGACCAGCAGGTTAGATGCCTGTACGGTAGGGATTTGGCTATTTTCCCACCGCCTGGTATTTCATGCGATGATTCATATTTTGCACGTACGGTACCTACGAGCGATAGACCGGGACGACTCTATGTGGGATATTTGGCGCCAATGAAGAACAAACAAGAGTGTATGGCCCCTTTGGCTGCCGCACTTTTAGCTGCTCCGGAGATTGTTTTTCCGAAAGGTCATATAGACAGCGAAATGTTACTGGAAGCATGGTGGACACAGGTTGTGTATCACGGCAGCTTAAAGGGCGTTGGTAACAGCCATAATTCATTCATTATTGATGTGCCGGGGTATTATAGACGTCTCAAGATAGAGTTAAAGCCGAGAGATCAGCAAAAAGACGACAACGAGAAAGAAGAAACAATATCGTCTCGCCTTCGACCGGAACTTGCACAGTTGACCAGCATTTCCAGTCCAGAAGAGAACAAGCGGACATTTGATCGTCTTGAGAAACGACGTGGTGAATCTGAATGCCTTGATGCTGTTCTTGCAACTAACATGGTTTCGGTTGGCTTGGACGTTTCTAGACTTGCTCTTATGATTATCAATGGACAGCCACTGACTACGGCGGAGTATATTCAAGCCAGTAGCCGGGTTGGCAGGGCTGATATTCCTGGCCTGGTGTTCGTAAACTATTATCGAGATCAAGCCAGAAGCCTTTCTCACTATGAAGATTTTCGGCCATATCACGAATCATTCTACCGTTTTGTTGAGCCAACAAGTATCACGCCTTTTACCTACCAAGCTCGCTTGAGGGGACTCCATGCCGCACTTGTAATAGTTGTCAGACATACGTGTGATCATTTATTGAACAAAAATACTGCAGGTGATTTTGATCCGACCCATTCTGCGGTTGCAGAAGCAATCCGGAAGTTAACCCATCGTTGTTCTTTTGCTGCTCCTGATCCTGAACGTGCTGCGAATACAAAAGAGCACATTGATCAGTTAGTAGCAGAATGGAAAAACGTTTCAGATCGATGTAGAACCGACAAAAGGCGATTGTGCTACTTTGTTAAAGATAATGATAAAGCAGATGATCGCCTGCTTTATAACTATGAAGATAGCATTAAGGGGGTGTGGCCGACATTACAATCCATGAGAAATGTGGAAAATACGGCCCTGATGAAACTACTATGAAAGAATTAATTCCTGTACGACTCTCTCATCTACTGCGCCACTGTTCTGTTGGTGCAGTGGTTCGCGGTTCTGAATATCTTATGACGGTCAAGGATATCAGGGAGTGGACGGATAAACACGATGCTAATGCATCCCGACCAATTCCATATGTTGAAAGAGTTCGCAGTGCTCTCGGTATCGACCAGGAACTGCGTGAACCGCCTATGGCTCGTGAGCGTGAAAAAGGCAAAGGAATTGTAGATGGCGTATGCATTCCAGCAATACGGTTCCCATTCTGGATGAAATGCCCAACGTGTGGCCTGCTGCACTATAAGCCCTGGAAGCGGCTTGAAGATAACGAAAAACCACGTTGCAGTGAAACTGATTTAAAGAAGTGTCCGAAATCTCCATTTTTGGAACAAGTCCCCTGGATAATGGTTCACCGAAATGGTTATATGGCAGATATACCATGGCATTTTATTGTCCATAAGGATCAGAAAAAATGTGAACCAGATTACTCAGGCAAACCCTATCTACGCTTGAAAGATGACGCAACAAAATCCTACAAGCGAGAACTTTGCTGTGAACGATGTGATGCTAGAGCTGAATTTAAGGAGCAGATGGAAATTCCATATGGGAAGACCTTTGAGCAGCCTTGGTTACATTCCGGTCCTGAAGAGCAAGTAAATGAGTTAGCAGAAATAATGGAGATTAATGATACTCGAGTACATATTCCGAAAACTGATAATGCACTAGTAATTCCACCTGAATCACGTATTCGTAAAGGAACTATAGTCGACCGACTTTATTGCAGTTCCGAAAATAGGCGGCAGATTGAACAGGCCCGAAACGATCTCGCTAGAAAAAGTGCATTTAAAACACTGGCGACACATCTGCGTTGTACTTCTGCAGAAGTAGACATAATGTCTGCCAGTAGAATAAAAAAAGACTCGCTCCTTGCTAACGTGGGTTACGCTGTCGGAATAAATC
>CAIYZD010000229.1 GCA_903930585.1 uncultured Geobacteraceae bacterium
AGAACACCTTGAAAAACAAGAGGAGCTGGACTTTACCAAAAATACCTAGCCCCTTTTAGGGGCTTTCCTCAAGCCCCCCGCTATGCGGGTGGTCATGACTGCCCGCTCCGTTACAAAGCCGGTTCTCGCCTTGGCAGAAGGCGCGAAGAGGATTGAAGATGGTGAGTATACACACCGTGTCGCTGTTGCCCAAAAGGACGAACTGGGGAGCCTTGCAGCAGCCTTTAACACTATGGCAGACGGTATCGCAGAGCGGGAAGAGCAGATAAAACATCAGGCATATCACGATAGATTAACAGGGCTGCCAAACAGGGAGTGTCTCCACATCGAATTGGAAAAGGCTATAATGAACAGCCCTTCCGTCGCAATTTCGCCAATCCTGTTGATGCTTAACCTGAATCGATTCAAGGCGATAAATGGCGTTCTCGGCCTCCGTACCGGAGACCGTCTGCTGAAACTGGTTGGCGAAAGGCTCGGCAGTTTTGTTGCGGAGCGCTCCATGACCTTCCATCTGGGAGGAGACAACTTTGTTTTACTGTTTCCTGAGGGGCATGGTGTCGAGCATGCCGTGGATATTGCACTGAAGGTATTGGCTGGCTTTGAAGAGCCATTTCTGGTTGAAGGGTCTCCCATTTCGCTGGATGCGAGAATCGGAATTGCAGTTTCACCGGTGCACGGGACCGACACGGAAACCCTCATAAAGTTTGTGGACATCGCGGCACACCTTGCCAAAGAGTCGGCCGATAATTTTACCGTTTACTCCTCCCAATTGGATAAACATGTCCCCCGCCAACTGACAATGCTTGGAGAACTGCGTCACGCTATAGAACATGGTGATCTTGAATTATATTATCAACCAAAGGTCAATTTTACGGAAGGTCGCATTACCGGCGTCGAGTCTCTTGTGCGGTGGAATCACCCCCAACATGGTCTTGTACCGCCCGATGATTTTATTCCGCTTGCCGAACAGACCGGTCTGATTAAACCCCTTACACGGTGGGCGCTCAAAACCGCTTTTGCCCAAAAAGAGACATTTCACCAGAATGGCCTGGAAATCCAGGTTGCCGTCAACCTGTCGGCACGCAATCTTCAGGATGAGCAGCTCCCGCGGTATGTTGCCGAATTGCTCCAAGTGCATAAGATTGATCCGGCCTCCATGATACTTGAGATTACGGAAAGCGCCATTATGGTGGATCCGGAACGCTCAATGCGGGTAATAAAACAGCTGGATGGCTTGGGGGTCAATATTTCCATCGACGATTTCGGCACCGGTTTCTCATCACTCGGGTATCTACAGAGATTGCCTGTTGATGAACTCAAGATCGACAAATCCTTTGTCACGCATATGGACAAAAACAGTAACGATGTCGTAATTGTACGAAGTATTATCGAACTTGCTCATAATCTGGGATTAAAAGTTACTGCCGAGGGAATAGAAACTCTGGAGATATATACCATGCTAGAACAACTCGGCTGCGACAGGGGACAGGGATATCTCATGAGTAAACCCCTCACGGTAACGCAATTTAATCAATGGCTTCGAGATTCCAAATTGGGCAGCACCCCTGAAGTACTCTGATTGTTTTTGGTGAGATAAAGAGCCACTAAGAGGGATAACCCCAACATACGCACTAAAAACGAAAAGTGGCATCAGAATACAATCATGGGCATGGTCCGCACCATCAGCATGGCTTAGTTTGTTCAAGCTGCAAGAGGTAGTCAGCCGACTACCCACCTTTAGAATATTACCCATGTTCACTGAATATTGGTAAAAACATCGCCTCTCCAACACCTGAGATTCCCTCTGTTATTCCCCATCTGCCCGAATCGAACAGCAGGAGTTCAGCCTCGTTGGCCGGCAACGGTTTGCTGAAAAAATATCCCTGCATTTCCTCGCATCCCATCTCGTGCAAGATAGTCTTTTGATAGTCGGTTTCAATCCCTTCCGCGAGGAGAAGCATGCCGAAACCACGTGCTATGCCGACAATCGCATGAATAATCGGAGAGGAATTATGATGTTCGACCAGATCACGGACAAATGACTTGTCTATTTTAATGGTATCGATCGGGAACTTCCGCAGGTAGTTGAGCGAAGAATACTGGGTTCCGAAGTCGTCGATGGAGATGCGTATGCCGCGCTCACGCAAATGCCGCACTTTATCGATTACGCCTGAAACATCATGTAACAGGAGATTTTCCGTTATCTCAATATCAAGGGCATCACCGGGGAGGTCATGTCTGGTCAGGCGGGAGACGATACGTTCGACCACATCGTCGTTATTGAACTCCTGTGGCGAAACGTTGACCGCAATGCGGAGGTCGTTCAGACCCATGGTCCGCCAGAGGACCAACTGGCTGCATGCCTTATCCAGCACCCAGTCGGTTATGGTACCGATCAGCCCGATTTCTTCGGCCATGTCGATGAAGCCGCTCGGGTTCAGAAGTCCATGTATCGGATGGCGCCAGCGAATCAGGGCTTCCAGGCCGACAATCCGGTTACTGTTCACATTCACCTGCGGTTGATAATGCAATTCGAATTCCGCATTTTTAACAGCCTGGCGTAATTCGTTTTCAAGAGTTATACGCTCGTGGTAACAGGAATTCATTTCACTGGTAAAATACGCGTAGCCGTTCTTGCCGCTGGCTTTGACCTTGTACATTGCGATATCGGCGTTTTTCAGGAGGATATTGGCGTTATCACCGTCGCGGGGGAAGATGGAGATACCGATACTGGCGGTAGCACGAAACTCCTGTCCGGCGACGGTGAAGGGGAGTTTCAGTTCCTCCTGAATCTTTTCGGCGATAACGCTGGCATCATCGCCATGATGCAGGTCCGGCAAGAGGATGGTAAATTCATCACCACCCTGACGCGCCAGCGTGTCACTGGCACGCACGCATCCCGAAAGCCGCTGGGCCACGCATTTAAGCAATTCGTCCCCTTCGGCATGACCGTGGGTATCGTTTACCAGTTTAAAACGATCAAGGTCGATGAACATGACGCCTACCACCCCTCCGTGCCGGTGCGACTGGGTCATCGACAGCTCCAGGCGATCCTTGAACAGTCTCCGGTTGGGCAAATGGGTGAGATGATCGTGCAGAGCCTGAAAGCTTATGGTGTCTTCGGCGCGTTTGCGTTCGGTGATGTCGTGCGCGACACCGTACGTCCCCATGAAACGCCGGGATTGTTCTTCCTGTTCGTCCACCCTGTTGTCGTACATGCCCATTGCGCTCAGCATCGCCACAATATGACGGCTTTCGAAATGGCGGTAATTGTTGTCTTTACATTTAAGGCGGACTTCGATGTTTGAGGTGGCACGGTCTTCGCTGCGGCGCTCGGTAAAGGCATAGACGGCATGTTCGAGGTCTTCTTCGTGGACAATGACGGTATAATGGCTTCCGACCAGTTCGGTGCGTGTGTAACCAAGCAGTGATTCGACCCTGCCGTTGATGAAGATGAAGCACCCGTCCGAATCAAGCGTGTAGATGAGATCTGGTGAACTTTCCACCAGAAACCGGTGCAGGCGTTCCGACTGTTCAAGACGTGCCGTCATCAGTATGTTGCAGCGCTCAAGCAGGCGCCGGTGCAGGGCGCTGTCAACCTTGTGCTGAAGATCTTCCAGATCGTACGGTTTGCGCACGTACTCCACGACGCCGCTGCGCAGTGCCCGTATTGCCGAGTCAATGTGTGCATCGGCACTGACCATGATCACGCTGACCGGAATATTGTTGGCCGCTATCCACTCCATCACTTCCAAACCGGAAATGTCGGGGAGATTGATGTCGAGCAGGACAAGATCGATCTCTTGAGATTTGAGCGTTGATAACGCTTCGCTCCCGGTTGCGCACTCAAACATGGACCGCCCCGCGCAGGCCAGGAGCTGTCGGAGGCTGGATCGCATGCGCGGTTCATCGTCCACTATGAGTATGCATTGGGGACTGTCCGACCAGTCGTCGGAAGGGTGGGTATATGTTTTTCCCAGGCTGGTCATTGTTCTTCTCCGTTGATTCGCGGTAATAGGATGCAGAAACCGGTGCCGTGCCCGGCATCGCTCCGGCACGTAATAAATCCTTTGAGACGCTCAACCAGAGAGGCGACGATAGACAGGCCAATTCCCGAGTGGCCGGGGCGCCTCTCTCCCCCCACCGGCTGAAAAAGCCTCTGCATGACATCCGGCGGCAGCCCCGGCCCGGAGTCGCTCAACAGTATCTCGACATACTGACGTCCGTTTTTGGTGATGTTGTCCTTTGTCGAGACTGTCATACGGCCACCATCGGGGAGTGCTTCCGCTGCATTCTTCCAGATGTTTAACAGGATCTGCTTGATGCTGTCCCGGTCGCCGGTGACCGGTGCCGCTGCAGGATCAAGTGTCTTTTCTATGGTAATGCCGCGCGCCGAAAACAGGGTGTCACCGTAAAGCGTCAGCATTCCTTCTATTACACCGTTGACATCAACGCTGCTCGCTACCAGCGGGGTGCCGCTTATGGAATTCAGACGCTGCAAGATATGTGAAATCCGGTCGATTTCTTCCTTGAGGACGGCCAGTTCCTCATGGACACCATTTTCGTCCGGGATCTTGCTGGTTACGATCTTGAGATAGTTTTTGATGATGCTGAGAGGATTACCCGCTTCATGAACAATTCTGCGGGCATGCAATTCGAATCGGTTCGTAACATCCGCCTTGATACTGTTCTCAGTAGTGCGCATTTCGCGCCATGCCGCAATGCTGGTCGCCGCAAGCTGGCCAAAACGGGCTATCCAGGTAAGGCGGCGCTGAATCCGGGAGTGCTGCGCCACACTAATTCCGTAGACCATACTGCCGATATGCCGGTCGCCGACCCGCATCGGCACATACAATAAACCTTCGCTGTCGAGTATATGGGCAATTTGAATATCAACGAGGGAAACTTCGGCTGGCCGATCATTGTCGAAGGTAGCGTACGGATTCTGTGCAGAGAGTGACGGCGGCAGCGAGGCTGGCGGCCGGGTCGAGTTTTATCGCAAGGCGCTGCAGTAATGCGGATTGTCCCGCAAACCGGGCACCCGAAAGGGTTGCCCCGTCCTGACCGACAACCAGAAAGGCGATGCGTCCCAGGCCGAACAGAATCCTGGCGGACTCCCGTACGGCAAGATACATCTCATCTTCGCTGTAGAACGAGGAGAGATTCTGCTGCAAAGAGTGCATTATTGCCAGATCCCGCACCATGTCATCCATATCCGAATACACCGGATCGAGGCTGCTTCGGCGTACCCGGCAGGTTTCCGGCGGAGCGACAGATGACGGTAACATTCCTGTCTCGACGGAGGTCGCGACACCAAGCGCCTCGGCAATCAGGGCAACCTGCTTGGAGGTCTGGTTCCGGATTGCCGCCAGATCGGCCATACCAATTCCGAGTATCGATGTGACCGCGACAAGATCGGGAGTATGCCCGATGTGGGTGAGATCGAGTTTCTCGTTATAGGTGCTGATGATATGCGAAGACCAGATGATTTGACTTAAAGGGTCGGCGCCGGCAATCTCGTCGGGTGACTTATGATGGAACAGAATCGCATCGGACATGAAAGAAGATAATTTCCAGTGATCAATCAGCCACGCGCCGACGGCGGTATGGTCGGTGCCGATCATCGGCTTTTCGATGTCGCTTAATACCGATTCGTCAACGCTTTTGCGCAGGATATCCCCATATCGTTCCCCCTCGCTTCCCAGCAGGAGCAGCAGGCCGACATCGTGCATAAGCCCGGACAGGTAGGCTTCTTCGACATCGCAGTACTCTTTCCTGGCGGCGATAGCACGGGACATTTCGGCAACTCTCAGCGAATGGCCCCAAAAACCGCTGAAATCGTACTGTATTTCACCGGTGGTGCGGGCAAAGACGGTCTGGATGGCGAGACAGGCGGCGAGGGTCCGCGCCAGACGGGTTCCCAATGTGATCATGCACTTTTCGAGGCTTGTTATCTCTTTGTCGCGGCGCAGTGCCGGAGAATTGGCTACCGTCATAAAGCGGGCGCTCAATGCGGGATCGTGCCCGACCAGCGTTGCCAGCTCCGCTATCGACGCGTTATCGTCCTCCACCACTTTCAGAAACCGCAGTAACACATGCGGAATCGAGGGCAGGGTGATAGAATCAATTTCATCACGAAACGGTATTGGAATCTGCCGCATATAACTCCTGTAGTTTGATATTTCCCTTACAGACCGATTGGTGTCGGCAATGTTGTGAGCAATAACATCCGCCACGCCAGATGTCTGAGCTACGTTCTGGTTTACCTCCTGCATTCCAAGTGCAGCATAGTTGATATAAGGTACATCCGGAGAAAAGGGAGGTTCCTCGTCGGATGGCAGGTGGTGGCTATAGCGGGCATTCATTTTAATTAAAAAACGGTGGTTGTCAATCTTCATTTTTGAGGGTATGGGGTTTTAGACCCAAATCAAGGAACTTGCCCAACAGACCGCCGCCGCTACCGATGGAATCCGGGACATTAAGGTGAGTGATTCAAACTGGGGGCCGGTTTACAAATCAGAGTACTCTGCCACCTGGTGCTATCAACCCCACTCCCAAATAATTGTAACGCTGGATTTATAATGGACTTTCACGTAGTCCCACATTATAAAGATATAAATCTATTCTCAGGAAAAATAGTAATGAAGGCATTTACCACATGAATATTTGGTTGGAGGTGCAATGAATTTCTCGCTCAAAGAACTGCTTGATATTCCGAAGCTCAATAACCTCCTTAACTCACTCGAAGAATTCCATGGTATGCCGTCTGCCATCTTAGATAAAGAAGGAAATATCCTCACAGCCACCGCGTGGCAGGACATCTGCACGAAGTTTCATCGTGTCAATCGTGATACTGAGAAATTATGCATTGAAAGTGATCTCCATATTGACGCCAGACTTGGTGAAAAAACACCCCATGTCGTTTATCGCTGTCCGATGGGGTTGGTTGATGCGGCGGCACCAATTTTCATTGAAGGAGTACACCTCGGCAACGTATTTACTGGTCAGCTGTTTATGGAAGCACCGGACGACGAATTTTTCATCAATCAGGCCCACAAATATGGTTTTGATGAAACAGAATATCTGCACGCTCTACGCAAAGTTCCATTATTTTCAGAGGAAAAGCTGCATAACAATCTATCCTTTATCCATAATCTCACTCAAATGCTTGCTGAGCAGGGTTTGCAAAGACTGCAACAATTAGAGGCGGAAAAAGCGCTGAGAAGTAGTGAAGAAAAACACCGGACCATACTTCAAACTGCCATGGATGGTTTTTGGCTAGTTAATATGGAAGGGAAAATCCTTGAGGTAAATGACGCATATTGTCACATAATCGGTTACAGCAAACAAGAACTACTCTCAATGAATATAGCTGATCTTGAGGCGAAAGAGTCTACAGAGGAAATTGCAGTTACTATCCAGAAAATAAAACTGGCGGAAAAGGTCCGATTTGAAACACAGCAACGTCGAAAAGACGGAACTGTTATTGATGTTGAAGTTAGTGCTCTGTATCGACCTGTGGACGGTGAGTATCTCGCTACTTTTCTCAGAGATATTACTGAACGTAAACATGTAGAAACAACACTGTTGGAATCTCAAACGAACCTGAGCACTACGCTAGATGCAACTGCAGATGGCATTCTTGCCGTTGATGGTGCCGGAAAAATTCAGTTTTTTAATCGTCGCTTTAGTGAGTTGTGGAATATCCCAAAAAACATTCTGGATACCGGTGACGACAATACGTTGCTCGGACATGTACTGATGCAATTGCTTGAACCGGAACTCTTTCTGAAAGAAGTTGCACGTCTCTACAATTTGAACGAGAGCAGTTTTGACACGGTTCAGTTCAAGGATGGCAGGATATTTGAACGTTATTCATTTCCTCAACAACAAAAAAATACGCAGAAGCTTGGCAGAGTATGGTCTTTCCGAGATGTGACGAAAAACAAACGTTCAGAAGCGGCTATTATCAACTCGCATAAATTGCTTCAGACTATCATAAATACAGCACCAATGCGCATCTACTGGAAGGATACCAACCTACGCTATCTGGGTGCCAATAGTTCCTTTGTCTCAGAT
>CAIYZD010000230.1 GCA_903930585.1 uncultured Geobacteraceae bacterium
CGCCAGGCAGGGGTTGTTGTAAAGAATGAAGGAACACTCTCCCTGGAAGCACAACGGGAAAAAGCGAAAAAGGAAGAGGCGAGCAAAGCGAACACACTTGGAAAATCCGACGGGGTAATGTCAAAGGTTCAGTTCGTCTATGATCAGAAAGGTACGTTAAGTGTGCGGTACATGGACTCCGCCAACAGACTTATCTATCAGGTGCCTTCTGAGCTTATGTTACGTCTGAAAGAGGCTGCTTCACAATCCGATTCATCGGTAAACACGAAGGCATAAACGGTACGCGAGAGATTTAAATCAGGTCCTCCTCACGGGAGGAACAGAACGGTTTATATTCATACACAAAGAGAGGAAATCGTCAGGCGGTTTCCTCTCTTTGTGTATGTGAAATGTTAAATTTGAACTACTGTATCGCGCTTACCGTGGCATATGCTTTTACCGCATTCCTCTGGGCCTCGCTCTTTACGGCATCGGCTTTATCGCTTGCCGCCTGCAAGGCTTTTTGTTCATCAGCTTTATCAGCAGCTTCCTTAGCGACAATATTTTTGTCATCAGCCATCTTGAGCGCTTGCGGTGAAATAGTTATCGTGTCGGTCCGAACCGTTTCCCCGGTTTTCCGTGCATCCTGGGCAACTTGAGGAACTGACGTCTGCTGGTCAGTCCTCGTTTGCGGGTTAACCTGAATAGAAGTAGACAACACACTGTTTGGAGATAGAGCTGCCATAGCCATGGGTTTCACCTCCCTGCGACCGGTTCGCCACCCGACCGTACATCTTCATTCTCTGCTTATCCAATATGTTATGCAAGATAATTATTCAGGCGGATAATTCCGTGGTAGCCCTCCTCGGATGCCTGTACTATAGTGCAGCGGCACAATTGCATCGTGATTGGAAGTTTCATGACAGGAAAGACACACAACCTTACCCCGTTTCTGTTGCTCTGTCTGATCGGGTTCGCCGCTTTCTTCTGTTCGTACCTGCGCATCCCGGTTATGCCGTTGCTGGCCGCTACGCTGGGGGCTGGTCCGGCCCAGGTAGGAACCATCAACGGCGCTTTTATGCTGACAGCCGGTCTGCTATCCATTCCCGCCGGTCTGCTGGCCGACCGTATCGGTCGCACCGTACCTATTATTGCGGGTATTGCCGCAACAGCAGCATCTTCGCTTCTGGTAACCCAATGTCATAAACCGTGGGAAATGGCGGCGGTCTACGTCCTTTTTGGCGCCGGACTGGCCGCTTTTGCTCCCGGGATGTTGTCGCTGGTGGCGGATGTCATGCCGCAACAACGGCTTGGTCAGGCTTACGGTTGGTATACCACTGCAATTTACATCGCCATGACGCTGGGGCCGGCAACCGGAGGTTATCTTGCCAAAACAGTGGGGCTCCGGCACGTTTTTGTCGTATCCGGATGCCTGCTTGCAGTGGTTGCTCTGCTGGCAGTGCCGATACTACCCAAGGGGCCTCCCCGGCACAAGACCGAACTGCATGCCGCACTGGCGGCCAGCTTTGAATTGTTGCACCATCGCCGCCTGCGTGCCTGTCTGCTGGCGACCGTCGGCAGCTGTATCGGGTTTGGCGTGTTTCTGACCTTTCTCCCGTTGTACGCAGCTCTGCAGGGATATGACCCGGCCCAGGTCGGTCTGCTGTTTGCCGCCCAGGCCATCACCAATGTAGTCGGCAGGGTACCTATCGGAAGTCTTGCCGACCGTGTCGATCGCCGCACCCTTGCGGCTGTCGGCCTGATGTGCCTGGCAGTGGCGTTGACAGGGTTCGGTCAGTTTGTGCAGCTCGGACGGCTCATGGTCTGTGCCGTTGTCATGGGGGTGGGAATGGCTCTGACGTTTACCGCTATCGGCGCATTGATCGCGGAACTGGTTCCGGTCGTGCAACGGGGGCTGGCAATGGGGATGTATAACAGCTGCATCTACCTGGGGATGATGACCGGTTCCACCGTGATGGGGGTGACCCTGAAAACAATTGGCTATCCGGTCGGCTTTGCCGCCACCGGCGGCATGGCTCTGGTTACCCTGCTGTTCTTTTTCACGATGATGCGGGAAAAAGAACAGTAGCAGGCGTGGTCGTGCTGAATGGCGTGAGGCCTCTGGTTATAGCGATCCTACAAAAAAAGCGTCTTCGGAACAATCCGTTATTGAATTGTCCTCATAATGCTCGTATTATCCACCGGTGGACTTGCATGTTGTCGAGCCGAAGGAAAAGTTACCATTTTGAAGCGTTTAGTGATAGTTTGTGCAGTGCGGTCCGCGTCACGGTTCACTGACATCTCTTAATGCAAGGAGACCCATATATGCGAAAAATGTTGGCATTGCTCTGTAGTTTGTCCCTTACCACGTCTCTCACTGCCTTTGCAGCTCCTCCCGATGCCGGCTCTATTCTGCGAGAGCAACAGCAGGGCCCGCGGTTTCCGGACCGTCTGCCAAAACCGGATGAATCGGCTGTTGAGCGTCCTTCACTTACCGACAGCGACGTAAAGGTTGTTGTCAAAGCGTTCCGGTGCACCGGTATCGCCAGCATGGCTACCGAATCGGAATTGCAGAAGATACTGAAAGATGCTGTTGGCAAAGAACAGGGTTTGACCGACTTGCAGCGGCTGGCCGGACTAATCACCGGCTACCTGCGAGGTAAAGGTTTTTTCCTGGCACGCGCGTATCTCCCCAAGCAGGATATTACGAGTGGAATTGTCGAGATTGCCGTTATTGGCGGCAGGCTTGACGGCAGCGCCGACATCCGGGCCCAGGAGCCGCGCAGTATCCGCGACCGCGTCTTGCGCGCCATGGTGGACAGCGCGGTGAAGACCGGTGAAGTGCTGAATGAAAACGATCTTGAACGTGTACTGATGCTCCTTAACGACCTGCCCGGCATCACTGCCCGAGGGACCCTTGAGCGGGGTGCCACGCCCGGAAGCACCAAGGTGGTTGTTGATGTCTCCGAAGGACCATTGCTCTCCGGCGGCCTTTCCGTGGATAACTACGGCAACCGCTACACCGGCGTATGGCGTGGCACCGGCTCTGCAACCGTGAACGACCCATTAGGTATCGGCGACCAGCTCTCACTTTCGTACTCCCAGGCCGATGGGTTGTATCAAGGCAGGGCAGGCTACAGCGCCCAATTGCATTCCAGCGGTTTGAGAGGCGGCATTTCCTACTCATCCCTCTATTATGAACTCGGTAAAGAATTTAAAAGTCTGAATTACTCGGGGCATGCAAACACCATTGGGGCGAACATCTCGTATCCCGTCCTCAGAAGCCGTCCCTTCAGTCTCTGGAGCAACCTCTCCTACGAATATCGTATGTTTAACGACAACGGTGCACTTGTCAGTAATCGGAATATCCATGCGGTTACCGCCGATCTCACGTCCAGCGGCTACGACACCTTCAACGGCGGCGGTCTTACCTCCAGCCGGTTGGCCGTCACTACCGGATCGATAGACACAGCCACCGCCAATGCGTCCAGCAGTTACTTCAAACTTGGCTATTCCGTTTCCCGACTCCAACAGCTGATCGGCGATGTGTCACTGTTTGTCTCAGCCAACGGGCAGTTGGCAAATAACAATCTGGATTCATCGGAAAAGTTCATTCTGGGCGGCCCCAGCGGTGTTCGTTCCTACCCGGTAGGGGAAGCGAACGGCGATGATGGTCACAGCTTTACGACGGAACTGCGCTACGACGTGCCGGTCAAAGTTTCATACGGTGCTTTGCAGATGATCGGTTTTCTGGATGCCGGCAATATCACGCTGCACCAGACGGAATGGACCAACTCCGTTACCACCGCTACCGGTAAAAACAATTACTGGCTGACCGGCAGCGGTCTGGGAGTCAACATGAGCAAGTCAAGCCTTTATTCCCTGCGTGCCACCTGGGCACATACTCTCGGAGATAACGCCGGTCGCAGCAATAATGGCGCTAATGCCGATGGCCTCAGTGAAGCGAACCGGTTCTGGTTACAGGCCTCTGTCTGGTTTTAAAGGAGAAAAGATACCATGAACAGAACATATAGACTGATTTGGAGCGCTGTTAAAGATTGCTGGATCGTTGCTGCAGAGACCGTCAGGAGCCGTGGCTCATTTTCTTCCCTGATCGTCGGTTCTGCGGCCCTGATGGCAGCGGTTATGGCGGGAGCGGTGCCCGCATGGACTCTTGACCCCGGTGCCTTGCCGACCGGCGGACAGATTGTTGCCGGCAGCGGTAGTATTGCCCAGTCGGGCAACAGTTTGACCGTGAACCAGAACAGCGGGCGGATGGTTGCCAACTGGGGAACTTTCAACATCGGTCAGAATGCCTCGGTTCAGTTCCAGCAGCCGGACGCCTCCAGCGTGGCACTTAACCGGATTCAGGATCAAAATCCCAGTCAGATCATGGGGAACCTTACCGCTAACGGTCAGGTTTTTCTGCTGAACCCAGCCGGCATTATTTTCGGTAAATCAGCCCAGGTGGATGTGGGTGGCCTGGTGGCTTCGTCATTGAACCTCAGCAATGACACGTTCATGTCCGGGAAGAACCTCTTCGAAAGGGGAGGAGGTGGCGGCGCAATCATTAATCAGGGGACTATCCACTCAGCCAATGGCGGCTATGTCGCTTTTCTCGGCCCTCGGGTGATCAACGAAGGGAGCATCACCGCCAATGACGGAAGTGTGGTCATGGCAGCTGGCAACAAGGTTGCCCTCGATTTTGTCGGCGACGGCCTCGTGAAGTACAGTGTCGAACAGGGTGCAGTTGACGCGCTGGCCGAGAACAGGGGGCTGATCAAGGCTGATGGCGGCATGGTGGTGATGACCGCCAGGGCGGCAGACAGCTTGACCAGTGCCGTGGTGAACAACAGCGGCGTTATTGAGGC
>CAIYZD010000231.1 GCA_903930585.1 uncultured Geobacteraceae bacterium
GCAGCCTGATCGGGAATTATGACTTCCGCCAGGATTTCATCACGCTTGATCAAGGTTTTGCCCGGACCGCAGATAAATTCTTCCAGCGGCACAAGCCTCTCGCCGGCATATTCTACAATTCTGACAGATGCGTTAAGAGCAATCAAAAGCGGAGGAAGGTCGGCCAGTGGCGAAGCATTACATATATTACCGCCAACGGTTCCGCGATTCCTGACCTGCGGATTGCCCATTTCATGCGCTGCCATCGGAAGCGAAAGGTATCGTTCCTGTAGAAGTGGCGACCTGTAGACGCCGTCAGGGGTAATCAAAGCGCCGATAATGACTCCACGCCCCTCCTCGTGACGAATCTCGCGCAACTGCGCCATGTGTTTGAGAGATACAAGATGATCAGGAGTCAGATGGCCATTCTTCAGTTTATGAAGAAGATCCGACCCTCCACCCAGAACAATGGCTTTCTCTCCCAGTTCATCAAGAAGCACGCAGGCGTCGGCCAAAGTTTTCGGGGCATGATACTCAAAATCCGGCATGTACATAAATCCACCTCCTTCGGTGTGTGGTGCTGCATTTGTTTCGGTTTCATTCAGTTGTGTGCAAGATATTTACAGCCAGAAAAGCATCAATCTTTTACATCTCGCAGGAACCGCTTAAAAAGAAGTTTTTCTTCAAGCGAAAAATTACTCAGCAACTCATTGTTTGTCCGTTCAATGCTCGCAGACAGGTCGCTAATGGCTCCCTTAGCTTTGTCCGTCAAATACACACGAGTCACCCTGCCATCGTCCGGATCGGCTTCGCGGCGAACCCACCCCGCCGTAACCATGCGATCCAGCACTCCTGCCAATGTGGCAGTATCCAGCGAAATGCGACGGCCGATATCTCCCACGGAAAGTCCATCCTCATCCCAGAGAGATTCCATGAAAAGGCACTGCATCGGGGTTAGCCCGAACACATTGAGATGTCCTTTCAGGACTCCCTGAGCCCGCTGGTGGCCCTTGGCAAGCAAAAAAACTATGTTGTCCAAGTATGAGATCATTCTTTGAAATTCCTCTTGTGTACAAGGTAACTTCAAAGGCAAAACATGTCAACGGAAAAGTAATGTCATGAAATATATGCTGCCAGGACAATAGTCAACAGCATGGTCTCTGCAGAGTCGGTCCGGGAAGTAATGATGACCGGCGCCTTGGCCCCCATCAGGGCCGTGGCGATTCTCTGTTTGGTGTAATACACAAGGCATTTGCGCAGCGGATTTGCCGCCAGCAGGTTCGGCATCATCAGGATATCCGCATTCCCGGCAACACCACCTCCCACCTTTTTGTATTCCGCCGCCTCTGGTGAGATGGCATTGTCAAAGGCAAAGGGGCCGTCGACCAGGCAGCCGGTGATCTGGCCGCGATCGGCCATCTTGCTCAGGGCCGCCGCTTCGATGGTATCCGGCATGGATGGATTGACGACTTCCACGGCTGAGATGACCGCTACCTTGGGCAGGGGATTGCCGAGCTTGTGAGCCAGGCTGACCGCATTCTCGATGATCTGCTTCTTCTCATCCAGGGTCGGCGCGACGTTGATGGCACAGTCTGTCAGGAAGCGGAAGCCGCCGCCGCATGGATTTATGATCTTCTCGTAGAGGGTGATCTCACTGACGACCTTGTTGTCGTTGAGACCCTTCTGTTTGTCGAGGACCGCCCGCATGAAGGTTGCTGTCGGCAGGTTCCCCTTCATGATGGCGTGGGCGCTTCCGACCAGCACCAGTCGAACGGCTTCTTCCGCCGCCTCCTTTTGATCCGGGATGTTGATGATCGTTACCAGATGGGCATCGAACCCGGCATCTGCGGACATGCTCTTGATAGTCTCTTCGTTGCCGACCAGGACAAAGTCAGCCAGTCCCGCTTCAATCGCCTGTTTTACAAGCTTTATGACCGTTGTTCCTTCGGGCGAAACAATGACGATCTTTTTCCTGGGTTTTTCTTTTACCGCTTCAATCAGTTCGTCAAATGAGTTGATCAATTTCATTCTCCTTCGCAGTTATTTGTAGTTTGAAATGTCTCCGTTCTCGACCTCACTCTATCCGCCCCCCAACATCGAAAACAGGGCGACAACTTCCCCTTCGCTCAATACCTGCTCCATGGAAGCGTGCCGCCCGTTGACAAGCGCCATACCAACTTCTCCTCTGTCGATTCCCAGATCATCAACTACGTGACCAACGGTAATGCCATCCATGTACTCTCTCTGCTCATCCTTGAAACGGCCATTCCTGAAGGTGGCATACAGTTCGATAGTTATCTTCATTGGTCGCTCCTGGTTTTAGTTCCTCAACAGAGTGACTTTCCGGCAAATACCGTTTCCAACGGAATCCTGGCACGGAGACTCACTGTTAAAAATTCCAAAATTCATCGATTTCTTCACCCGTAAAATCCCATACCGCGTTATGAGGCAGTAATGGCTCTTCAAAGAATTCCGGAAGACGGTCATGACTGCTGTTGAAGCCGGCGGCGGTATTAAAGGCTCGCTCGGTCTTGAGAGTCGTAACCCCGAGTCCGCCGATCCAGTCAGGAGTGAGTTCCAGTCCGAAGCGGGCGTTAAGCATGTCGATCAGGGCCGGAACGCAGGTGGGAATGTCTGCAGCCGGGAATCCCACAAACAGGCAGAGTCCGATTGAATCGAGCATGACGGTGATGATCTGGAGGTGCCGCGAAAGCTCAACCTGGCCGTTTTTACTGAGCGGGTCAACAACGCCGCCCCCCACACCCATCAGGTTAGTACCGACGGCATAACCGGCGGTGTGGTCAGCGCCCATGGTACTTGTGGCATAGGTGATGCCAATCCCTTTGATCGAACGGGGGTCATAGGCAGGAATACCCTGGTTCTTGACGACCGGAACACGGGTGATGCCGTAAAGTTTTCCGACGTTTCCGGCACCGCTGCCGAGAATGCGTCCGAGCGGGGTTCCCGCAGCGATGTCATCGGTAAGCATTTTCAGTACACCGGCGCCGTCGCCAAAGGGGAGCACGCCGGCCTCCATGGCGACACCGAACGCGATCGCCGTCTCGATGGAATCCACCCCGATATCGTCCATGATGTAATCGGCCTTGGCTATTATATCCAGATCACCTATGCAGGCGTTGGCCCCCAGTGTCTCGATGGTTTCATACTCGAACCCGGAAGTGACATAATTGCCGTCCTTATCGTTATATACCTGGGAACACTGGATAATGCAACCGGACTGACAACCATGCTTGGGCTTGCCGCCGCGCTCGATGATGGTTTCGCGCAAGGTCTCACCGGAAATTTTTTCGTGATCTTCAAACTGCCCATAAGTGAAATTACGGGTCGGCAGGCCGCCGGCAGCGTTGACGATGTTCACCATTTCGGCGGTGCCGAACGTCGGCAGGCCTTCGCCGGTGGCTGGGTGTGAAATCACGGCCTTGGCAAAGGTGCGTGCTGCATCCTTGAATTTTTCAGGATCGGCAAGCTTGATTCCGGGAGCGGCGGTGTCATCAATGGCAATGAATTTTATTTTCTTTGAGCCCATGACGGCGCCCAGTCCGCCGCGCCCGTGACTGCGGATCTTACTGTCAAGATCCTTTACGGAGATATTGGCGGTAAGCATGCGCATCTCTCCGGCCTGACCAATGGAGAGGATTCCGGTCTTTTTGCCGAAGCGCTGCTCCAGAGCTTCAACAATTGCAAAGTTCCCCTTGCCGACCAATTCGGTTTCCTCGCTGATGGATACGCCGTCCTTGCTGACGTGCATTCCGTACCAGGCGTCGGCCTTGGGCAGGCCCTCAATGATCATGGCCTTTATGCCGAGACGGGCAAACATCTGGGCGGCGGTGCCGCCGGCATTGCTCTCTTTGATTGTACCGGTCAGAGGGCTTTTGGCTCCACAGGAAAAACGGCCGGTGTTGGCGGCGGTGGTGCCGCTCAGCAGGCCGGGGGCAAAGACCAGTTTATTGTTTTTGCCTAAAGGGTGGCAAGTCGGGATAACTTCTGCGGCAACAATTGCGGAGGTGAGTGCGCGGCCACCTAGTCCGGCCCACTCTTTGGGCACTGCTTCCATTGTTGAACTCAAGTCCGACATGTTGACGCGTAATATCTTGTCCATGATTTTTTCTCCCTTTTAGTTAATTTTTCGGAATGTGTCTCCTTTCCGAACCTGATAAACAGGATAAGTGCGTTAATGAAGTCATATTCCGTCAGAATATGACTTACCACTTACTAAAGGGAGGTCCTGCCGTTTCCAGCAGGACCCGATGGCCCGCAACCATGGGGTTTTTACCCGTTAGGCTGCAAAAGCTCGGAGACATTGCGCTATTTAATGGTTCGACCACTCCTGTTTACATTAGAACTCAAATGTCTTGCGCGGATCTGCCGTCATACTGTCGATTGATGCATTGCCGTGCTCCAGGTAAAAGACCTTGAAGATCGGATTGTCCGGCGACTGGTAGATATCTTTCAGCATGGGATAGTGTGCAAAACATTTCTCACGGGGTCCGATGCTGTCATCGAACGTTATCTCCCCGCTGATTCGTAGCCAACGCATGTCTTCACCGGTCCTGGTGAATTCGATGAACGGACATTCAGTCAGCTGCCGATAAACCTCCTTCGTACTTGACGTACAAAAATAATATCTGCCATCTTCCACAAACATGAAGGCGAATGGCCTGACTCTGGGTTTGCCGCCATCCACCGTGGCCAAACTGCCAAAGCAGGGAGCAGCCAGCATTTCGATTACTTCTTTCATGAAAAACCTCCGTGGTTGCCTAGTGGAAAGACAGGCCGCCGTCATGCACGATCATCTGGCCGGTAATAAAAGCGCTGTCGTCGGTGGAAAGAAACAGGGCCAGGCCGATGAGGTCTTCCGGCACCGCTTCCCGTTTGATGCAGCGGGCATTGAGCTGAAGTTCTTCCAGTGGCGGCAGGTCCAGCTGCTTGATCTTGTCAAAGTTGTTGCCGCCAGCTGAATGGGTAAAGCCGGGAGCGATGGTGTTCACGTTGATCTTGAAATCGCCCATCTCACGTGCCATGGAACGGGTCAATGCCATGATGGCGCCCTTGGATGCCACGTAATGGGGCATACCGGGCACACCTTCGTTGATTGAGGACGAACCGATGTTGACGACCTTCCCTCCTTTTTCCTTCATGTAGGGGAAGACCGCCTTCATGCAGTTGAACTGGCCCAGGACATTGATCTCCAGAACTTTCATGAATTCTTCCGAGGTACACTCCATGAACGGTTTCAGGACAATGCTGCCGAAAATGGCGGCATTGTTAAGCAGGATATCAACGGAGCCAAACGTATCAAAAGCGGCCTTGGCCATGGCATCACATTGGTCCAGCTTGCTGACGTCGGTTTTCACGTAGATCGCATCGCTGCCGGCATTTTTAATCGCCTCTACGGCGCTCTGCCCGTCAAGCACGTCGGCAACTACTATTTTTGCCCCTTCTTTTGCCAGTCCCAGCGCATATGCCGCGCCAATGCCCTGTGCCGCTCCGGTAATGATCGCCACTTTTCCCGTAAGTCTTCCCATTTGATCGTCTCCTTTTAGTAGATTATCGGCATCGCGCCACCGGACAAATGTCCTGGCTGGCTGCGATATCCCGTCACTGCTCAGTTAATCTTCGTTACCTCTATAAACGGACAACTCTTCTTCCTTGTTGAAGTAGCGCATTGACGCATCCGCCAGGGCTTCCATTTCGTTTTCTCCCGGATTCAGATAGACGGGTGCGATGAAGGCTATTTTTGCTTTCAGGCTGTTCAACAGTCGCTGAGAATAAACCAGACTTCCGGTCAGGGCGATGGCGTCCACTTTCCCTTCCAGCACTGCCGCGCATGCGCCGATCTCTTTGGCAACCTGATAGATCATCGCCTCGAATACCTCGGCGGCCTTCTGATCGCCGCCATCGATCCGTTTTTCAATTTCGATGACATTCGTTGTTCCCAGGTAGGCAAACAGTCCGCCGTTGCCGGTCAACAGTTTCAGTACCTCTGACTTGCTGTATTCGCCGCTGAAGCAGAGCTTGACCAGATCTCCTGCCGGCAGTGATCCGGCCCGTTCCGGTGAAAAGGGGCCGTCCCCGTCCAGGGCATTATTGACATCTATTATCTTGCCCTTTTGGTGGGCTCCAACAGATATGCCGCCGCCAAGGTGAGCTACGATCAGATTGACGTCACTGTATTTTTTACCCAGATCGGCTGCAGTTTTCCGGGCTGTCGCCTTCTGGTTCAGCGCATGAAAGCTGCTCTGTCTGGTGAGTTGCGGTATTCCCGAATAGCGTGCCGAAGTACAGAGTTCATCGGTCATGGGAGGGTCGGCGGTCAGGACCGGGATATTAAACTGATTACCCAGATCGAATGACACCAGGCCGCCCACGTTTATGGGGTGCCCGCCGTAGATGCCGCTTTTCATGTCGGCAATCATTTTGGGACATAACCGGTAGATGCCTCCGGGAAGTGGTTTTACATTGCCCCCACGGCACGCGATAGCATCCATTTCACCCATGGTAAGATTATTGTCCTTCAAAACACGGAAAACGGCATCCCTTCTGAAATCATATTGATCCCAGATAGTTGGAAATTTTCTGAGTTCTTCGTCATCATGCTTTACCGAAACATTTACCTTCATTTCGCCATCATAAAATATGCCGATTTTCGTTGAAGTGGAACCGGGATTGATAATCAAGATTTTCTTGCTGTCGTGCATGTTTTCCTCCGCGCTCGGATGTGCTGAAAACGCCGTATTAATCAAGGCTGATGCCAGATTTTCCCGGCGCCAGAATATTATTCGGGTCAAGCGCTTTTTTAATAGTCCGGTTGAGCCGTCGCATCGCAGGTCCGTACGCATCGGCAACCTTGTTCATGAAGGCGCTGTTGGTGCGGTTGATTGCCCAGCCATGTTTGGTGAATACGCTGAGCAGTTCATCAAAACATTTGTAAGCACGCTTCATCTCCTCCGGTTTGGTGCGGTCGAAGCGGAGGTCAATGACGTGGCGCGCATCGTACCAGAAGAAGCTGAACTCGCTGAGGTAGTCGAAGCCATGTTTGTTGAGAATTTCAGCGGCAATCTTTGACTGCTGGAAACATTCGGCCGGACGGGCGGCCGCTGTCGGCGAAAAGCGCATGGAACCGCCGCCGCTTCGCCATTTGTCAAGCGGACTCAGTTGGGTTACTCCCCCCATCATCAACTGCTTGCGATATTCAAAGACCGGGTCACCCTTGGCCTCTTTTTCGGTTATGATCCGGATCTTGTTGCCGAACGCCTGCTTGAAGGTGCCGGATACATACATCCAGTTTAACGCCACCTGTTCGGGAGTTCCGTAGACTGCGCCATAGAGGTTCCATGCGCCGACGTCGTAGCTATCCATAAGTTTCTTGGTCGGTATGGTGCCGGTACCCTTGTTGAGGAAGCCGCCACTGTTATTCTTGTTATGGGCAAAACATGTGGCTGCTTCCCAGCCGGCGTTGACCAGGGCACAGGCGTTGGGAACAATCTGGGCCTGACGGAGGAACATGAGTGGCTTGATGATGTCGGCAATCATCTCGGTTTTCGGGAATTTGATACAGAAGGGCATATAGCCGCCCGGCGGCGGCGCTCCCATCAGCCAAGCGCCGAGTTTGGTGACGATGCCGTTGTTGGCTTGGGAAAAGAGGCCGTCAACGTACGGTCCGAACCCCCATTTGAAGACTTGCCAGCTGGTGGAGTTCGGAATGCCTCCCATGCCGGTCTTGAGCATACTGCCGTCTGCCAGGACAACTTCCATGCCGCAGGAGAAGAGGAAGTCTTCGCTGTACGGTGTATAGCCGCTTCCCCGTTCGAGGATGTTTCCGACGATGCTGACATTCGCCGAAGGGGCCGGAGCGTCGATCCAAAGGTTGATCTTGTTCTTTGTCAGGTGTTGCTGCAGTTCGGAATAGGTCACGCCCGGTTCCACCAGGCAGTAGCCCAATTCCTGATCGACCTCGATGATCTTCTTCATGTTTCTCAGGTCAAGGATGATCTGGCCGGGGGTCGCCGGCGCTGCTGAACCGTAGCTGTCGCTTTCACCGTTACAGACCGTCCAGAGCGGGGTCTTGTATTTGGTGGCAATGCCGACAATGGCCTGAATCTCTTTGGGAGTCGCCGGATAGATCACCGCGGACGGGGCATGCAGCGCCTCGCTTTCGGCAATGGTAATTGCAAGGTAGGGTTGCAGGGATGCCTGATCGGTACGAACCCGCCCTTCGCCCAGCAGTGTGCGATACTCCTTGATAGCCTTGGTAAAGGTTTCTTCCGTCACGCCTTTGGGCAGTGCGATGTAGTTACTCATAGTTATATCTCCTCACCTCGTCTCATTACAGAGGAATATCCAGGTTGATTCCCGACTTGCCAGGGGCCAGGATGTTGTTGGGATCCAGTGCCCTTTTCAGGGTGTAATGGATTTTCCGCATTTCAGGCCCGTAGGAGTGGGACACCTTTTCCATGAAAGCGGTGTTGGTGCGATAGGTCCCCCAGCCATTTTTGGTAAACACTTTCAACAGCTCATCGAAGCATTTGTAGGCCTTGGCCATTTCATCCGGCTGGGTACGGTCATAGAGCAGGTCGATGATGTGGTGCATGTCGCGCCAGCCGACGATGAATTCGGAAACGTAGTCGAAACCGTATTTGTTGAGAATCTCGGTGGCAAGCCGCATCTGCTTGTCGCACTCGGACGGACGGGCGGCCGCAACCGGCGCAAACCACATGGAACCACCGCCACCGCGCCAGTTGTAGAGTCCGAACTCCTGCAGAGTGCTGCCACCCATCATCAGCTGTCTGCGATATTCGAAGATCGGATCGTCCTTGGCTTCTTTTTCGGTAATGATCTCGACATTCTTACCGAACTTGGCCTTGAAGGCACCGGAGACGTATTTCCAGTTCAGGGCCACCTGTTCAGGGGATCCGTAGAGCGCGGCGTAAAAGTTCCAGGCGCCGACGCTGTATTTGTCCATGATCTCCTGGAATACTTTGGGGGGAAGACTCCCTTTTCCCTTGTAGAAGGTCTCCCGGTTGATCCCTTTGCCGTTCTTGTCATAGGTGAAGTGTCCGGCCGCTTCCCAGCCGGCGTTTACCACGACACAGGCGTTGGGGATGATTTGAGCCAGACGCAGCGGCATAAAGGTTTTGATGATATCGGCCAGCATCTCGACTTTGGGAAATTTCATCAGGAAAGGGAAATAGCCTCCCGGCGGTGGCCCCTTCATCAGCCAGACACCGAGTTTGGTGAGAATGCCGTAGTTGGACTGGGTGAAGATGCCATCTACGTAAGGACCATACCCCCATTTGTAGGACTGCCAGCTGGTGGAGTTCTGCACCCCGCCCGTGCCGGTGCGGATCACGTCGCCGTTGGCAAGCACCAGTTCCATCCCGCAGGAGAAAAGGAAGTGCTCTCCGTACGGGGAATAACCGACTCCACGGTCCATGGTGTTGCCGACCGGGCTTGCCATCGACGAGGGGGCGGGAACATCGACCCACAGGTTCATTTTGTGTTTCTTGAAGTACTGTTGCAGGTCGTAGTAGGTTACTCCCGGCTCCACCAGGCAGTACCCCAGCTCTTCGTCGACATGGATGATTTTTTTCATGGTCTTCAGGTCGAGCACGATCTGCCCGGGGGTGGCCGGGGCGGCGGAGCCGTATCCCATGTTTTTGCCGGTACTGACGGTCCAGAGCGGCGTCTTGTATTTGTTGGCAATGGCAACAATGGCCTGGATCTCTTTCACCGTCCGTGGATACATGGCCGCAGAAGGTTTGTGCAGTTCCGAGCTTTCAGGGATCATGATCTTCATATAGGACTGCAGAGAGGCCGGATCGGTGCGGACCCGGTCCTCGCCCAGCAGTGCGCGATATTCCTTGATTGCCTTGGTGAAGTCTTCTTCTGTCACTCCCTTGGGAAGTGCAATGAAATTACTCATGTTCTCAAACCTCCTCGGTTACAGCTGTACGGAAAAAGTCACCCGGTTCCGGTCTTCATAGGTGATGTAGTGAAAGCAGCCGCTACAGTCGACTATCGCCTCATGGACAATGGCAAAGGTCGCCGGGTCCACCACGCCGACAAACGTGTTGGCCGTGCCTTTGGCGTCTTCGTAAAGGCTTCTGGTTGTAAAGTAATTGTCGGTCAGCGAGCCGGTCAGGGGGTGCACCGTCCAGTCGCCGCGTGCATTTTTGTTCATCAAGTCGACAAAGTCGGTCGCCTTGCCCAGGGTTGGAACAAACAGACAAACTCCCTTGATCTGCCCCTGGGTGGAGGCATCGGCCTGCCGTGTCTGGCCGACGGTGCCGGAAACTGCCAGGGCTGCCCCGGCGGAGAGAAATGTCTTAAAAAATGCCCTTCTGCTTGTATTCATCATTTTTTACCCCTTCCTGTCGCAGCTACCGCCGGTGTCGGCGCCGGCTTGTAACCGGGATTGGCTTTCCGGTATGCGGCTACCTCCTTGAGATAGGCAACTATGGCATCCAATTCCTTCGGACTGACTTCCGACAACCTGAAGGCCGGCATCGCATTATAGCCGAAACGCGTATTGTTACGGATGTATTGTTCATGCAACGGGTTGCCGCTTTTCGACACCATGTCAAAGATTCCTGTCGGGCCGATCTGTACGCCTTCCTTATGGCACATAAAACAATACATTTCAAAGACATAGGGCATTTTAGGCGGTTCCTGTGCCCGGGCGTTCGAGCCGGACAGAAGCATCCCAAGTGCCAGCAGCGCCGTTACCATAATTACGTTTGTTCGGTTCATTTGCTTGCTCCTTCATTGGTCTCTTCTCCATTGTCCGTGGAGGCGGGCAAGTCAATCTCCGGTA
>CAIYZD010000232.1 GCA_903930585.1 uncultured Geobacteraceae bacterium
ATCGATATGCTCGGCAAAACCGGTTGCGGTCAGGGTTTGGCTGGCAGAGTCATAGTTTACATCTATCGCATCGGAAAACATGTTGGGCGATGTCTGCAATATGAAGTTCAGCGGAGCTGCCTGAACTGCCGTAGCGGACAAGGCAAGCGTCAGTAACAGCATTACGACCACCTCACCCCACCCGGTTATTTTCCCGCGTTTTTTTGTTTTCATAAAATGAAACATTTTTGATACCTCTCTAAAGTGGTTGCATTATGCACAACACAGAGCAAATTACTCGTCATTGGTGTCGGCACGTTGTTATCTATAGCGAACAATAACCGTTATAGAGGTACCAGCAAATTACGCGCCATATTTTTTTATGTTATAATTACGGCATGTTATTATGATTTAAACGAGATCAACGCCGCATGTAAAGAATTCCGACAGAAGCAAAGCAGCTCACATATTGAGGAGGGATACATCGATATTATTGGTTGAATGTAAAAAACTGCAGTGTATTCAGAATCAGCAAGCCAGCGCTGTTGCATTTGAGAGAGAATATTTCAGCAGCGACTCAACCTCTTCGGCAGGAAGCGGCTTACTGAACAGAAAACCCTGCATCTCGTCACAGCCCAGATCATACAACGCATTCATCTGATACGTTGATTCGACACCCTCAGCGACAAGCAGCAGTCCGAAGCCACGGGCAATACCGACAATCGCATGGATAATAGGAGATGCACCCTTTTCTTCACATATATCCTGAACAAAAGAGCGATCAATCTTAATGGTGCTGATGGGAAATTTGTTCAGGTAATTGAGCGAGGAATAACGAGTGCCAAAGTCATCAATCGAGATACGTACCCCCTGATCATGCAACTGCCACATTTTTTCACATACACCCGAGACATCGTGCATGAGCAAGTTTTCAGTGATCTCAATTTCTAAAACATTTTCCGGAAGTCGATATGCGTTTATATTATTAATTATTCGTTCAACAATATCGTTACGGACAAGATCCAGGGGCGAGATATTAATCGAGATGCGCAGATCGTCCATCCCGACATCACGCCAGTGGGCTATTTGCCGACAAGCTTCCCCCAGAACCCAATCAGTTATATTACAGATCAATCCGGATTCTTCAGCAGCTTCAATGAATCTGGCCGGGTCCAACAGGCCATGTACGGGATGCCGCCATCTTACAAGCGCTTCCAATCCGACAACCCTGTCTCCGCAAACACTGAACTGCGGCTGATAATGCAATTCAAATTCCGAGGACTTGATTGCCTGCCGTAATTCGTTTTCGAAATTGACACGTTCGTAACAGCAGGCATTCATATCACTGCTATAAAACTGATAATTGTTCTTACCGCTGGCCTTGACTTTGTACATTGCAATATCGGCATTCTTCATCAGCTCATCTGCATCACTGCCGTCGCTTGGTGACACGGCAATACCAATACTGGTGGTAGCACGGAACTCCTGTCCACCGACAATGAAAGGTATTTTAAGGACGTCCATTATTTTTTCGGCAATAATTCCGGCATCCTCGTTATGTTTCAAATCCGGCAGAAGAACCGTAAATTCATCCCCCCCCTGACGGGCCAGGGTATCGCCGGCACGCACACACCCCCGGAGGCGCTGCGCCAAACTTTTAAGCAATGTGTCACCCTCGGCATGGCCATACGTGTCATTCACCAGTTTAAATCGATCAAGGTCAATAAACATGACACCAACAAGACCGCCATTACGCATCGACTGCGTAACGGAAAGTTCAAGCCGGTCTTTGAAGAGCCTTCGATTCGGCAGTTGGGTCAAATGGTCATGCAATGCCTGAAAACTGATAGATTCCTCGGCAACCTTGCGTTCCGAAATATCGCGGGCAACCCCATAGGTTCCCATAAAGCGTCTCGTCAAGGCATTATGCTTGTCAGAACTTTCAACATAAACCCCCATCGAACTTACCATGGCAACTATGTGGCGGGTCTCAAACTGACGATAACTGTTGTTTTTACTTTTCAACCGCACTTCAACGTTTGTAGTGGCGCGGTTATCGCTGCGACGTTCGGTAAAAGCATACTGAGCCAGGCCAATATCGTCGTCATGGACGATTGTCGTGTACTTGCGTCCAATAAGTTCGTCCCGTTCATAACCAAGCAGCGACACGATTCGACCATTTACAAAGATGAAGCAACCACTTGCGTCAAGGGTGTAGATGATATCAGGAGAGCTCTCCACCATGAAACGATGAAGGCGCTCAGACTGCTCAAGCTGGGCCGCCATCATCACCTTATTGCGCTCCTGCCGACTCCGGCCAAGGGCATTGTCAACCTTGTGCCTGATCACTTCAGGATCATATGGCGTGCGGATAAAATCCACAATCCCACTGCCAAATGCACGAATAACTGAATCGATACTTTCGCCGGCGCTAATCATTATTACGTTCGTTGAAATTTTAAAATTCGAGATCCAGTCCATAACATCCAGGCCGGAAGTATCAGGGAGCTGCATATTCAGCAGGACAAGAACTATATCTTTTACCTTAAGTTTTGCAATGGCATCGCTACCTGAAGCGCTTTCAAAAATTTCACGATCTTCTGCGCCAATAAGCATACGTAATTGAGATCGAATCCCTGAATCGCCCTCTACGATGAGTACTCGCAACGGTTGATTAAACGTTGTATGCGCAGAGCTGACATTTGTGTTAGTAAAAAAATCCATTTATTTTACCAT
>CAIYZD010000233.1 GCA_903930585.1 uncultured Geobacteraceae bacterium
GCTGTTATCCTATTTCATGGAGTCAGAAATGAATAAAGTATTCTGTATCAAAATTGCCTTCCTGCTCGTTATTTTGGTTGCGTTTGTCGGCTGTAAATCCAAACAGGATAAAGGTGGTGCAACTGCCGGCGCACCGCAGGAAAAAACTGCTGGCCTCACTGGTGTGCAATCGGCGGATAAAGCAGCTGCCCCCGTAATGTTGCCCAAGGATAAGGCCGATGCTCAAACTGCCGCTGCTCGTGTTCTTGCCTTGATGGAAGTGGGCGACTTCTCCTCCATCTATAAGGATGCAGCTGCGGGGTTCAAGCAAATTGGCAGCGAAAGTCAATTTGTTGCAAAATTTCAACAAACCCGGCAGCATGTGGGGGTCCTTAAAAATCCTGTGGAAACCAGCTCCAAAACACTCCCCGGTAATGGGTATGTATTTGTCTACCGTCTTGAAAATGAACGCTATAACACCGATATGCGGCTGACGTTTACCCGCTCACAGAGCGGAAAAATGGAGCTGGCCGGGTTAAATCAGCATGATGAGGTGAAAAAATAGCTGATAAGCCGGTTGAGCGTAGAGGGGTGAGGGCTGAGGGGTGAGGAGTGAGGAGTGAACGGATAAAGTACTTTTCGCTTACTATTTGTTATCTAATCTGATACAAACAGACGTCAATTTCGCATCTGGTATGCACTTACGTATGAGAAGGAAACAGAACCTTTTATGAAAGCAGAATCCACGTTTTCCAGGCTGGCGCTGGTATCTCCATGGCCGTTGCTCATTTTTATCGTTATACCGTTTCTGGTTATTCTGAGCATCACGAAGCAGATAACGATCCCTCTGGCCGGATCCCCCACGTCGCTTCTCATAAATAACATCTGCTTTGCTTCTTTTGTCCTCTGTCGCCTGCTTCGATATCTTGTCGTAATGGGAAGAAGTATCAGATACGGCAAGCTCTATAAACAGCCAGAACACGCTGTTACTCTCACGGTTCCTGCAGTTGACGTGCGAAGTACACTGAGCAGGGCCGGCTACTTCTTTAATGCCGACGGGAGCTACGGAGAAAAGCGGGATCTTGGTTATTTTGGCACTATACTGCTGTATGGAGGTTTGTTTGTCCTCCTTTCGGTTGGCTGCTGGGATAACCTGCAACAGTTTCATGGTGTGTTGTTGGACGGAATGGGGCCCTCGACTAATCTTAACAAGGTCGAATCTTACCGCTCAATTACCAAGGGGGCGCTGGCTGCGACACCCGCTTCATTGCCGCAAATGCAGATCGTGAGCCAAATGTTGCCGGATAGTATGTACCCCAGAGGGGCAACTGAAGTCATCTTTAAGCCGGATGACGGAAATGCCGAGAAGATGATTTTGAAGCCGGGGAGCCATGTTACGTATTCCGGCTATGATATCGACATGACAAAGATTGTTTTCGAGCCCCAGATAGTAATCACGACGAAAGACTCAAAGACCCTTTATGATGCATTAGTCAGGATTGACCCGCTGGTGCAAAAACGAGGCGTATATAGTTTCTACGGCCTGTTCCAGGGTGCATATATTGGTGGTGGAGTGTATTACCAGCCCGAGAAAAACTCTTTCATGGTTGTTATAACCAGAGGTGATAAAAAAGTTGTCACAGACCTGGTGTTTCAGGTAGATCAAAAGGTAACAGCGGGCGACTACATCATTTCGTGTGCAAAGTTGGGGCAATGGTCTGAAATTCATGTTATACACAGAAGGCATAAGAGTGCTTTGATAACTGCTGCGCTTGTCGCTTTATTTGGGTTACTGGTGCGGATAATGATTTGTCCGCAGCGTGTCTGGCTTGAAGAGTCAGGTGAGAGGTCCCGCATTTCATCAGTTGGTGTGAATATCGTCGGGTTGCTTGGTGCAGAAGGTTGATGATTAAATACGTTAATTACGAACAACGAAGGTACCTATTATGGCATTATGGGAAATAATTTTTTACTGGGTAGCGTTGGTGGCATACGCTCTGGCTGCAGGTGGATGCACGTATTCATTTGTTTTCAAAAACCCTCGGGTCATGCCGAAAATCACCGTTTTGGTCGCCGGTGGTTTTATGGCTCATACGGGCGCAATTATTGCCCGTTTTGCTGCAACCGGACATCTTCCCTGGTCGGGACATTATGAGTATGCCCTGATGGGCGGGTGGTTTATTATTGCGGGCACTCTGTTTGTCGGGTGGCAGAACAAGCTGCTGCAAGGCCTGGCCGCTGCCACAACGCCACTTGTTGTGATCATGATGGGGTACGGCTATATGCAGAATCCGGCGTTAACCCCCATGGCTGCCAGTCTTAAAACAATCTGGCTATACATTCATGTCTATTTTGCCTGGTTATCCTTTGGCGCCTACTCTCTTGCCATGGCTGCCGGGGTTATATTCCTGCTGAAACAGAAGAGTGAAACATTGCCGGTGCCGAATCCCTCCTATGAGCGGTTCCCATCGCTGGGGCGTCTTGACGAGCTTATTTTTCGCTATGTGGTTTTTGGTTTTATTACCGATACGATAATGATCTCTGCCGGAGCAATCTGGGCAAAAGACCTGTGGGGTAGCTACTGGGCATGGGATCCGGTCGAAACATGGTCACTCATATCCTGGCTTACCTACGGCATTACCATACATTTGCGGGTGACCTTCGGCTGGCGTGAAAAGAGATTGGCATGGTTGGCTATTGCCGCATTGAGCAGCGTTATCATCTGTTTCTTTGGCGTCAATCTGGTTGTTAATACCAGTCTCCATATATTCCAGGTGAGGTAATAAGACGGTTGAGATAATGTAGATGAGAGATGAGAGATGAGGGATGAAGGATGAGGGAAGACTATCTCATCTTTCAACTCTCATCCCTCAACGGTTTATAATTTCTCATCCCTCACTCGTTCTACAGATATGATCAAAAAAACAATAAAATACCTTAGTTCTCTCCGTTTTACTATCCTGCTCATCTGTCTGCTTGGCCTGATATTTGCCATTGGTCTCTGGATTCCACAGCAGCGATTGCTTAAAACAATCTACCTTGAGTGGCAGAAGAACTCTCCTGCTCTGGTAGCGTATCTCGATATGTTCGGGTTGACCACGATCTATACCTCTCCAATTACCTTGACACTCTGGTTCTTATTCTTTCTGAATCTGTCACTGGTGTTGTGGCAACGATGGCCAGTCGTAAAAAGTCGGATAGCATTGTCCGATGCGAAAATTGCCGACCCTGCGACGGTTGGCGGGTACCCGTTCCGGCGTTCTTTTCCTCTGCAAGCCGGATCTGACGGTGAAGACGTAATCGAACTGTTGAAGAAAAGCGGTTTCACGGTACTTGGTAACCCAGCCGGATTTTATGGCTTGAAAAACCGGTTTGCTCCCATTGCCTTCATGCTTTTTCACCTGAGTTTCTTTCTGATTCTTCTCGGCGGCCTTGTCAGTGTGTATACCGAATTTATCGGCTATCTCGACCTTGCGCAGGGGGAGTCGTTTCAGGGAGAACTTAATCGTTATAATGATTCACCGGTACCTAAAATGCCGGTATACGGCTCTCCACCGAATGCTTCATTCACTATTAAAAGTATTGTTCCACATGTTACCAGGAACACGCCGACCGGAATCAGCGTCCAGGTTGTTGACAGCCAGGGGCAGAGTCATGAAGTTGATATCAATCGTCCCTACAAGACGGAACAGACATCGTTTGTCTTTAAACATCTCGGTGTTTCGCCGCTGTTTGTGGTCAAAGATCCTGCCGGTAAAGAGCTCGGTGGCGCTTACATAAAGCTTGATGTTTTGCAAAGAAAGCCGGACCGGTTCGTATTGGGAGGTTTTGAATTCACGGCAACGTTCTACCCTGACTTTGTCATGGAAGCGGGTAAGCGTGCGACGCGTTCCATGGAGTTCAACAATCCCGTATTTTTTATCTCTGCGCAGCGCGACGGGAAAAAAGTCGGGGAAGGGATTGTCAAGAAGAGCGGCTCGCTTGAGTTTAACGGATATCACCTTGAAATGCGCGATATGCCGTTCTGGGTGCGTTTTTACGTTGTAAAACAGCGGGGGCTTGCAATTCTCTATTCCGGTTTTGCCCTCGCAACAATTGGAGTTATCTGGCGCTTGCTTTTCTATCGGAGAGAGATCGTTGGAGCTGTGCGGGAGCAGGATGGAGCCTCCTGCCTGGTGATCGCCGGGCGCTCCGAGTACTATAAAAGTCTTGCAGAAGACGACAAACACAAGCTGTTCGAGGGAATTGTGGGAAAATCGGATGAGAGCTTAGAAAAGCCGATGAGGGTTGAGAGATGAGATGAAACTGATGAGGGATGAGATGAAACTGATGAGGGATGAGAGATGAGAGATGAGATGAAACTGATGAGGGATGAGAGATGAGAGATGAGAGATGAGAGATGAGATGAAACTGATGAGGGATGAGTCGCTCCTTACCCCTCACTCTTCACTCCTCACTCATCATATATTAAGGGGGTATACATTGAAACGCTTACTGATTCTTGTACTTGCAACACTGGTAGTATGTACTGCCTGCCGGCATGAAGAAAAAAAAGTCGTGCTGGATAACTCGTTGCGTCTTCTGGTGAAGATGAATGGAAAATATGGATACTGCGATAAAGGGGGGGTTACCGTTATTCCGCCGCAGTTCGACTCGGCTGCCATATTCTCCGAGGGACTTGCCGCGGTACGTGTCAACGGCAAGAACGGTTTCATCGATACCAACGGGAAAATGGTAATCCCTCCCACCTTCGACAAAGCAACTATTTTCCTGAATGGCAGGGCCTCGGTACAGAAAGGGGATAAGTGGGGGTATATCAGCCAGTCCGGTAAGAGTGTTACGGATTACGATTACATCTCTACCTTTGGCTTTACGGATGGGTTGGCGGCGGTGGTACTTGCCAAGGGGAACGGAGCGGAGGCCGGTTATATCGACGACAAAGGCTCGTTTGCAATCAAGCCGAAATTTGACGATGCCGCCCAGTTTTCCGAAGGGCTTGCCGCTGTTAAAGTCGGAAGCAAACGTGGATATATCGACAAAACCGGAAAAATGGTAATTCCTGAGCAGTTCTTTCAGGCTGCCATGTTCCGTGATGGTCTGGCCATGGTCAAGATTAACGGTAAATTCGGTATGGTCGGTTTTATCGATCATAGCGGTACCATGGTGATACCTGCGCAATACAATGAAGCCATCAGCTTTAACGACGGGGTTGCTGCCGTAAAAATGAAAGGCGCCTGGCAGTTGATAGATAAAACCGGCAAGCCGATAATCGACCGGGAATTTCAATCGCCAACCATTTTCACCGAAGGACTTGCGCCGGTAATGGTCAAGGGTAAAGTCGGCTATATGGATAAAAAGGGCGAAATGGTGATCAAGCCGCAGTTTGATGCCGGATCTATTTTCGTAAATGGTATTGCTCCTGTCAGGGTAGCTGATAAGTGCGGTTTTATTGATAAAGCGGGTAAAATGGTGATTGAGGCGCGCTTTGACTGGGATCAGTATTCCATAGATCAGTTTACGCATTATTACACCCATTTTGTGCCGGATTCGCTCGGGAAGGAAAAATAATCATGCCGACATTTGAGATAGGCCCCGGGCTTGGCGTAGTCATCATGATGAACAATTATTTTCACGACATGGCCACCGGCTTACTGGTGGGGAGCGGCTTCGCCCTGCATGCCATCATGCGCATACAAGCGGCCACAAATACGCCCGAGGCAACGTTTTTTTTTCTGAAGACAAATCGCCATATGGTCAAGCTGTTCAGGTTTGCTCTCTGGTGGGTGGTGCTGGGCGGCGTGCCGCGCACCATCTTTTACACCAGTTTCGAATGGGCAAACGCTGCTGACAAACTGCAAATACCGGCATTGGCTGTAAAACATGTTATGATGTTTACCGTGGTGGTATGGGGTATTATCGCGTGGCGTCGCATGCAGAAAAAAGTAGCGCTGCTCAAGGAGTCCCTGCCGGTAGAAATGCGGGAAAAGCTTTAAAAAACTGATGAGAGATGAGAGATGAGAGATGAGGGATGAGGGATGAGGGATTTTGACCTTCTCATCTCTCAACTCTCATCGGTTTAAAAGGGATGAAGGATGAAAGCTACTTTTGTCTATCACAAACTCAAGGTTTGGCATTTAGCGAAGGATCTTGTTAAAGAAGTTTATCGAATTACGAAGGGCTTTCCTGCTGAAGAGAAATTTGGACTTGTTTCTCAGATCAATCGTGCTGTCATATCTGTCGCTTCGAATATAGCTGAAGGTAGTGGCCGCACAAACCGCAAGGATCAGGCGCATTTTACACAGATAGCGTATGGGTCGTTAATGGAAGTTGCATGTCAAATGGAAATATCTTTTGATCTCGGTTTCGTCCTGGAAAGTGATCTTTCGTCAGTTACAAACTCTATTTGTACACTTTCAGAAAAACTGTCAGCTCTACGCAACGCACAATTAAGGACAGAGTAAAAATGATATTTTCTTATCCCTCATCCTTCATCTCTCATCGGTCTTTATAATGCTTTTCCGTATCCTCAAAAATTCATTTCTGAAGCGCCCCAAGGCTGTTCTCCTGGTATTTCTCTCCATTGCCATGGGGGCGGCTGTTGCAACGGCATTCCTCGGTATTGCAGGTGAACTTTCCCACAAGATGGCGCTGGAACTTCGAAACTATGGCGCCAACATCTTACTTGAACCGTCTGCCGTCGAGGGAGGCGGTTTTTTACGTGAAGATGACCTGCCGAAAATCAAGACGGTTTTCTGGAAATACAACATTACCGGGTTCACCCCATACCTGTTTGGAGTAGCCGACTTTTCCGCAGGCGGGAAGAAGGAACGAGGCATCGTTTCCGGTACCTGGTTTGCCAAGCAGCTTGAGGTTCCGGGAGAAGATCCGTCAATTCAGGGTGTCAAAGGGATTGCACCCTGGTGGGACGTCCAGGGGGGATGGCCAGCTGGTCCGGATGAGGCGATTATCGGCGCAACTTTGGCAAAACGGCTGGGAATAGTTGTCGGTAAAGAGCTTGACGCGGTAGTCCATGGACGGACTCAGCGTTTTCACGTAGTAGGTGTCGTTACCACTGGAGGCTATGAGGAGGAACAGCTTTTTGCTCCTCTGATAACGGTCCAGTCACTTTTGCAGCAGCCGGGGAAGGTCTCACGGGTTCAGGTGAGCGCCCTCACCGTTCCGATGGATGATTTCGGGAAGAAAGACCCCGCTTCCATGAGCAAGGAAGAATACGAAAAATGGTATTGTACCGCATACGTTACCTCGGTTGCAAAGAATGTGGAGGAGGTGATGGCGGGGAGCCGTGCCAAGCCGATCTGGCAGATCGCCAGCGCCGAGGGGTCACTGCTCAAGAAACTGAACAGCGTGATGCTCCTCCTGACAGTCCTGGCGCTCGTGGCTTCAGCCACTGCCGTTTCAACCAGTCTGATGGCTTCCATGGCTGAGCGGAGCCCGGAAATTGCTTTGATGAAAGCTGTCGGCGCCGATCGTTTCCAAATAAGCGCCATTTTTGTCGGAGAAACCCTGATTATCTCAGTTGCCGGAGGAATTATCGGGTATCTGCTTGGTGACCAGCTTGCCGGGATCATCAGCCGGACGGTTTTTAACTCCGCACTTGCATCCCCCTTGTGGCTTTTTCCCACAGCACTGGTATCGGCCCTGATTGTTGCGATTGCCGGCAGTGTGGTCCCGTTGCAGCGGGCACTTTTGATCGAACCGGTGAAGGTGTTGAAGGGATAAAAATATGGGCATTTGAACCGCAAAGACGCAAAGAACGCAAAGTAAATCAAATTGGTATATGCAAAAATGGCGGCTATGGCACCGGGGCGACCCACCGGGTCTACAAAAACGGGATATTCGTAATTACTGAGTCCCCTATAGCAGTAGTCGTTGACTTTCTTTGCGACCTTCGCTGCTTTGCGGTAATGGACTGATTTCTAGGGAACAGAATGAACAGACGTCGCTGGTTATTACACGTGGTACTACGCGCTCTTGCCCATCGCAAGGGCCGTACGGTCCTTCTGCTTGCTGTTTTGGCCAGGGCTTCGAGTCTGGCTACGGCTCTCGGCATTGTCTCGTATTCCATGGAAAAGCGGGTAGCGGAAGAGGTCCGTAAGTACGGGGCGAACGTGATCATCACTCCGGAAGCTGCGAGGCTTGACATCGGCAGCGGGGGGCTTAATTTTGGTGTTGTCAGTGAGCCGGCCTACCTGCAACAGCATCAGGTTGAGGAAGCTCTCGCCAAAAGCTCTCTGAAAGCGGAGCGCTCGTTTCATCTGCGCGGCGCCTTGCAATGGAAAAATTCCGACCTTATGGTAGAGGGGGTTACTTTTGCCGATATTCGCCGGCTCTTTCCCTGGTGGCAACTTAAGGGTGCGTGGCCGCTTTCCGGGGAGATGGTAATCGGCAGTGATCTGGCGAACCGTTTGAAATTAAAACCGGGCGATACCATGGAGCTTACGGGAAAGGCTCAAACGATACGTATGCGCATCTCCGGCATTGTTGCTTCCGGCGGTGAAGAGGACGGACTGCTGTTTGTGGCCTTGCCGGAGCTGCAACAACTGCTTGGTCTCGATGGGGAGGTCAGCCTTGTTCGGCTCATGGTGACGGCTGGTGGTGACAGTCTCAAAAAGAGTGCCGCACTCTTGCAACAGCTCCTGCCATCGGCAAAGGTTAACGAAGTCCGGCAGACAGCCCGAACCTCGGAAGGACTCCTTGCCAAGGTCAAGTTGCTGATGCTCATGGTGACGGTGGTGGTGCTGGTTTCCGCCGGAAGCAGTGTCGCCGGTACGATGAGTACGACGGTGCTGGAGAGGGGCAAGGAGATCGGGCTTATGAAGGCAATGGGGGGGACCCGCTGGGAAGTCATGCTGATCTTTTGCGGAGAGGCGGCAATGCTTGGCGTCCTGGGAGGAATTGCAGGGTACCTGTTTGGCAGTATCATTGCTCAGTTCATAACCAAAACAGTTTTCTCGGCATCTGCTGAGTTTTTTCCCTGGTTTGCCGGAATTTCGCTGGGAGTCAGTCTGTTTCTTGCCCTGTTGGGGAATGTCGGGCCGATGGTGTCGGTATTTAAACTCGATCCGGTCAGGAGTCTCAGAGGCGAATAAAGAATCGATGAGAGATGAGAGATGAGAGATGAGAGATGAGTTTGGTCTTTTCATCCC
>CAIYZD010000234.1 GCA_903930585.1 uncultured Geobacteraceae bacterium
CTCGCAACGTTTCCATTTGATTCAGTCATCTTCAGTCTCCTCTCGTAATACTACGTTGACGAGAGGAACCGAGATCTTATGTGACGATCATGTCAGAACTGCATCATCTGTTTCTGATGAAGAATTATAGACTGTGACAATTACGTTCGCAACGATAACATTACAGCGACTCAGTAATACTTTTGGAATGCTTGATGTCGGTCGTCACGGTTCTGTTGTTCTGCTGAGGGAAGATCTTGCTCTCGTCGCACGATACCCTCAATATGAGGGCATCGAGAAAGATATTGGAAAGAAGAATGTATCTCAAAAGTTTCAAGAGTTGGTGAAATCCGGTAAGACCTCAGGTAGTTACAGTACGGTTACAGGTGCGGAAAATGTTGAGCGTATTATTTCTTTTCGCAAGGTAGACAAATATCCTTTTTACATCGTGGTCAGTTTTGCAATTGGTGACTATTTAGCAGAGTGGCAGAAGCTTGTAGTGCAGGGGAGCGCAATAACGGTTTGTTTCGTGTTTTTTACTCTGCTGACCTCCTGGCTGTATTTTAGGAACTGGAAACAGCGGTTAGCGGCAATAGAACAAGTTAACCAACTTGCATACTATGACTCTCTCACGAACCTTCCCAACCGGAGGTTGTTGGGTGACCGTCTGACGCATGCATTTGCACAGGCGAAACGCTTTAGACGTTCCATGGCGGTGATGTTCCTCGACCTTGACAATTTCAAGCAGGTAAATGACACCTTGGGGCACGAAGTAGGAGATGAACTGCTAAAGGTTGTAGCAGAAAGGCTTCATACGTGTGTTCGGAGTATTGATACGGTTTCCAGGCAAGGTGGAGATGAATTTATTGTTGTTTTATCAGAAATAAATCAGTTAGAGGATGCCGCTGTTGTAGCGGATAAAATCATGTCTGCTATAAATCAACCCATACAGATACAAGAAAATACATTGAACATTACCACAAGTATAGGTATTGCCGCATACCCGATCAATGGAGATACCGTAATAGAAATAATGAAAAAAGCTGATGCCGCTATGTATGAATCAAAGAATGGCGGAAGGAATACATATTCGTTCTGCACGTAAGGGACGCGGATGTCCGGACAACCATGGCGTAATAAGTGAATTAACTGCTGTTTGAGGTGCTCAGGAAGATTGACTATGAAACAGACTTCAAGTAGATTCCTTAACCAGCTTGCGTATGTCAGTAAAATGGAGGCTCAGAGAACATATGTCTACAGACACACCACGTTTTAAACGGATAGCTGTTATACTGTTTTGCTTGTTTCTGGTCCTTAAAATATTTGGTTTTGCTTCGGGAAAGGTGAATGAAGCAAAAGCGTTGAAATATATTACTCCCTCAGAAGTGGTTCTTTCTGATCTAAAAGAGATGGAAGACTCGGGTTTGCGCAAATTGTCCGGTCGCATCACAAATAAATCTCCAAAATACCTCTTAAATGCAGTTGCGTTACGGATCGTGTACAAGGACTGCCAGGAAGGGGCGGGTAACCAAAACTGTTCAACTCTGGGTAAAGAAAAAGCAGTCATTATGCGATCAGTCCTGCCGGGTGAAACCAAGGATTTTTCAACAATTATTCCCTCAAACCGACCGGTTGCAACTAAATCGCTGGTGGTGGATCGCCTGATAGAGTATGTGGAAGCGGGAAAAATCAAAAAGAAAAGCGACGAATGATCGGAAGCCCCCGACTTCCGAATAACGGCAATCTCTCCCTCCTCCAGCTAATTGTGGTTGATCAGCAATTTGTCAGCCACCGTTTTTGACGGATGGTCCGCAGGCTTTACTCCATCGCAGGTTTTTGTAAAACGAGTCCCTTATAACCAATGTTTGGGGTACGAGCGGTGATAGACCACGTTATTTGTGAAGATTGCTGTAACGAGAAGAATAAGAGCACCGGCCAGAACCGGCAACAGTATGAATTCCGGACCGGCTGCCGCCTGCACACCGATCAAGGCGGTGGCTCCTCCCGGAGGGTGGGTTGTATGTGTCAGATTCATTACAAATATGGCCAGTCCCACCGCAAGTGCCATGGCTGATGGTGTAGAGCCGAGGCATGCGACAACCAATACAGCCACCCCGGCTGAGACGAGATGCCCCCCTACCAGGTTGCGCGGCTGGGCTAGCGGTGAATCTGTTGCGCCAAAGAGAAGGACCGCAGAAGCGCCGAACGAGCCGATCAGCAACGGATGACCTACCAACGCGGTTATTTTGCAAATTGCCAGAATACCCACAGTACCACTAAGGAAACTCCAGATGGCGTAACGCAGTGACATTTGTGGACGTGGCCCCCTGAGCGGCGCTTTGCAGCGCCGAGGCAGCCCGGTCAATCTGTTCCTGATGGTCACGTATTCTCCCGAAAACTGTACGATAGATTTGATCTTGAACCATGACAGGCTATCACGTAAATCATGCGACAGCTTTGACTGAAATCAAATAAACGACAATAGGATCAATCCGGATGTTTCGCGCAAGGTTTGACAAAAATAATCCTTTCTTTTATCCGTGGATATCTATAATGATAAAGTAACAACTACTTATCATGTTCTCTGGCGCAGGTTTCCATGCCGATAGACAAAACGTATTTCCGACTTCTCACTGATAACGCCATGGTCGGTGTTTACATCATCGACAGGGAACAGCTGTTTCAATATGTCAACCCTGCGCTGGCTTCCATGTTGGGATACCGGCCTGAGGAGTTGGTCGGGACAGTCAGTTTTCTCTCCGTTATCCATCCGGATGAAATCCCCCTGCTGGTCAGTAATTATCAGCAACGACTAAGCGGTGAGATTCCACATTCCCACTACCAGAGCCGTGCGCTTCATAAGTCCGGACGTGTCGTTACTGTCGAGATATATGCCACTTCGATCAATTTCAACGACCAGCGCTCTTTGGCCGGCACGGTTATCGATATAACGGCGCGCTCTACTGCCGAAGAGTTGTTACTTCAACAGCAGAAGGCGCTGGAATTGTTGAACAGTTCACTTGAACAGCGTATCGACGATGCCCTGGCTGCAAGCCGCGAAAAAGATCGCATAGTTATGCAGCAGTCCCGTTTTGCCGCTTTGGGTGAGATGGCGGCCGGTATCGCCCATCAGTGGCGACAACCTCTCAATATGCTCGGTTTGTCGGTCCAGATGCTGCAACTGACTCAGGCCAAAGGTGCTCTGACGAATGAGTTCATGGATCGCCACTGCGAAAAATCGCTGGAGATCCTGAAATATATGTCCCAGACCATTGACGATTTTCGTAACTTCTTCAGCCCTGAAAGTGAGCCGCACTATTATGGTCTCGATGAAGCGGTCGAAAGAGTTGTCGCTTTTTTTACCTGTAGTGTTGACACGATTGCCATTACAACCGACATACGGATTCGATCAACTATCCGCGGGCATGTAAATGAGCTGTCGCAGGTTATTCTCACTCTCCTCAATAACGCTCGTGATGCGCTGCTTGAGCGTCAAGTGGCAGCGCCTGCGATCACTGTCTCCGTGACCGGTGACGACACTATGAATCTTATCAGGGTGTCCGACAACGCCGGCGGGATTCCGGAGCAGATCATCGATCTGGTGTTTGACCCCTTTTTCAGCACCAAGGATGCGTCAAGAGGGACGGGGTTGGGGTTGTACATGGTTAAATCCCTCGTGGAGAAGAGCATGAAGGGAACTGTCACTGTCAGAAACAGCGGTGCTGGAGCCGAATTCAGCATTATGCTGCCGTTGCATTGAATTGACTCGTGTGATGTCGCGAGCACAAGGGGGATACTAATGAGGTGTCTGATCGTAGAAGATGTGGAATTTGAACGGGAAATGATGGGAATTTTTCTATCTGACTATGCGGACTCCGACAGTGCCGATAATGGAGAAGTTGCGGTGGAGATGTTTTCACGAGCCCTGGCTGAGGGACGTCCCTATCAGTTGGTCTGTCTTGATATCCAGATGCCCAAAATGAACGGTCAAGAGGCGCTGAAACGTATGCGTCAGGCCGAGGCCGATAGGGGAGTCTCCACGCACAAAGCAGTAATTATCATGACTACCGCCATGAACGCGCGAGAGGATATGGAAGAGGCAATCTGGCGGGGGGATTGTACCGACTACCTGGTCAAGCCGATCATTCTTGCCGATCTGGTAGCGTTGATGCGCAGGTATACCCTGATTTCCTAAGGTGAGCAGCCATGAATTTTTCACATCCGTACCGCACCCGGTAGATGCTCATGTGCCCGGTTCAGATCGTTGCCGTGATGGAATTCCGGTTCGGCACTCAACAGGAGTGTTTCTATCTCTTCTATAATTTCTTCCTGTCGCACCATATTTTTCTTTAGATTGAGTTCTCCGATTTTTTCGTCAATACGGCGCGCAGCGTTGTCGATGTGACGCTGGCGCTGCTGATTTTCTGCCATGAGCGATTGGTAGAACATTTCATGCAGGGCGGCGAAGAGGTAGTGTCCGGCCAGTTCGGAGTAAAAAGTCACCGGCGGGAGATTCAGAATTGGCGGAAACGAACGGTGGGAGCGTGGCGCAAGATCGAGAGGGAACGGATGCAGGGTGCGGGGTCGCATATCCCCGTCCCCCTCATCATGGCAGAGTACGGTCAGGCGAAGCGAGTTGTCTCCACCCGGAGCCGTTACGTTATTCAACGCTTCAATGACACGGCTGATGACCGTCTGTACCTCTTCCACCGTGCTTGCTCCTGCCAGGGAAATTGTTTTTGCGCGGATTTTGCTGCATATCCGGGAACCGACCGCTACTATAATCTGATCCGTCGATGGCCGGTCCGGTTGGAGTTTTATCCCGGCCCGAAGGACCGTCTCGTTAAAGTCGCCGCAGAATCCTCTTTCGGAGCCGATCATGAGCCGGACCGTTACACTGTTTTCAGCTGTGGGGACGACCTCCGGATAGAAATGGAGGAAATCGGCCGCTGCGTCCTCGATACTCGCTACCACCCGGCGTTGAGCGGTAAGAAAACGGGAAAGCTTAGCCATCTCCATAATTGCTAGAGTCCGCATGACGCGCAAAATGGCGTTGATGTCCGTCAAGGTGTGGAGACGCCGCTCGATATCACTTCGCTTCCCCATTGGCATTCTCCTTTCCAAGCAGGACGGAGACCGCATCCCGCCACATGTTTTGATCATCGTCAAGTGAGATGCTCCCGGACGTTGCCACCGTTTCAAGAAGCCGGAGCCGGGCAATAATCTCTGCCGGCCGCAAATTGTCCAGATAGCCTTCGTTGAAGGCGGTGAGCCATGCCGCCTGGAACTCGGCCGACTGAGGCGCCATGCGTTCCTGGCGGAGAATTTCACGCAACAACCGTCCCCGTTGAATTTTTGCCTCCATTGATGCCTCCAGCCGGGAACCGAAGCGGGTGAACAGCTCCAGCTCCAGGAACTGCAGGTAGTCGAGCTTCATCCGGCCGGCAGCACGCTTGATCCGCTCATGTTGCGCCTTGCCGCCGATTCGGGAGACGGAACGGGTGACATCGACGGCGGGGAGGAATCCTGCTGAGAAGAGGTCCTGGTCCAGATATATCTGGCCGTCGGTAATGGATATCAGGTTAGTGGGGATATAGGAGGATATCTCTCCCTGCTGGATCTCGATAATCGGCAGAGCGGTCATGCTGCCGCCGCCACTGGCCGCGGCAAGGGAGGTGGACCGCTCCAGCAGTCGTGCGTGCAGGAAAAAAATATCCCCCGGGTATGCCTCCCGCCCCGGAGGGCGCCGCAGCAACAATGAAAGCTCCCGGTAGGTCCGGGCATGAAGGGTAAGGTCATCGTAGACGATAAGCGTATCCATGCCGCGATGCATCCATTCCTCTGCTACCGCGCATCCGGCAAAGGGGGCAAGGTATTTCATGCCGGGCAGACTCCCCGCCTCGGCGACAATGACCGTGCTGTAGGCGAGTGCATCGGCGCTTCGAAGAGATTCAATGATCGATACGACCTTTGATCTCTTTTGCCCGATAATGACGTAGATGCAGCGGACTCCCGTCTTTCTCTGGCTGATCACGGCGTCAACGGCGAGGGAGCTCTTGCCGGTACTGCTCCCCCCGATAATCAATTGCCGTTGTCCTCTACCGATGGGTATCATGGTGTCGACAATCGTAGTGCCGGTGTAAAGAGGGCGGGTGACAAAGTCACGCTCGGTAATAGGTGGCGATGAGGTGAATACAGGGCGCCGTAACTGCGTATCAGGGGGGGGAAGTCCGTCGAGCGGTGTGCCGAGAGGATCAAGCACACGGCCAAGCAGCGGGTCTCCGGTCGGAATCATCAGCTGTTTTCCGAAGAGAAAGGCCTCAGATCCGGAACTCAGCTTGTCGCTTTGATGAAGAAGCACGGTGCCGACCAGATCCCTGGCAAGTTGAAATATGAGGGCCCGGCTTCCATCGTTGAAACTGACAATGCTTTCCAGCGCTGCCGAGGGAAGGTCTTTTACCCAGGCGATGCCGTCGCCGATGGAGACGACGCTGCCCCGTTCGCGTATCCGGATCACGGGTCGATAACCATCGAGCCGGCGCGCCTGTTTCTCCAGCAGCGAGGACGCGTTACACGGGGCTGTCGTCATGATGTGCCCCCTCCGTAAAAAAAGTGAGCTCGCCGCGCAACGTGATGTCAAGTATCCATGGGCCAACGCGCAGCAGTATGCCGGCCATGAGAGATGGCTCTTCGATAAATTCTATATTCCCGTGATACTTGCAGAGATCCGTCAGCTGCTGGTGAATTCTGATGCGGTGCGTTTCGGGGCAGGCATATGCGGTCGCTACCCGAACGACACCTTCCGGTTCACGTAATGCATCGGCAATGCGCCGGATTTGCTCCGGGGGGAGCATGGGCAGGCCGCTGAAAAAAAGTTCCAGAAGCCGCTCTTCCAGCTGGAGGGTAGCGGTCTCTTTCAGAATCCGTGCTACGAAACGTCCCCCCTGAGCCAGGGCGGTCTGTTCCATCTCCCGGAGCTTGTCGTGCATTTCCCGCTCACGGATCGCAGCCGCCTTTGCCCGCTCCTGTTCCAGAGATACGTGAAGGGCTGCTTCGAGACGGGTCCGCTCGGCGCTTAGTTCAGCGAGCATTATTGTACGTAAATCCTGTTTTTCTTTTTCCCATTCCGTCAGCCGTAACCGGTAACGGATTTCAAGGTCTGCGGCCTCATTTTGCAGACGTTCCGCCTCGGCTGCCTTTTGAATCTGGCATTCCTGTCTGGCGGTGATGGCGTCCATAACCGGCCGGTACAGGAGGCGGTTCATGATCCAGACAAGGATCAGAAAGTTGATGCTCTCCAGAAAAAAAGTTGTCCAATCCAGTTCCATGGTTGATCCTTTGCACGATCCATGCGTTCCCTATTTGAGAAGATACTCCAGGAGCGGATTCCGGAACAAAACGATCAGCACGATTACCAGGCAATAGATGGCCAGGGATTCGATCATGGCAAGGCCGATGAAGAGGGTGCGAGAGATCGCTTTTTCCGCCTCGGGCTGGCGGGCCAGCGATTCAAAAGCGGTGCTGATGGCATTCCCCATGGCTTTAGCCGGGGATATGATGCCGATGGCGATAGCCAGCAGCGCTCCAACGGTTGAGGCGAGAACTATCAAAGTTACCGAGGTCATTGGTGGCTCCTTTTTTTATGCGGCTTGATGAGCGTACTACAGCTGTTATGGCCCTGTATCGCTGAGCATTTACTCGATTATGTGCCGTGATTACGGTCGGAACCGGTGAAATGGATCCCTCCCGCGATGTAAACAAGCGCCAGCATGCCGAAGATGTATGCCTGCACCAGGGCCTCGACGATATGAAGCATCAGGATCGGTACCGGCGCCAGCAGCCCGGCGACCAGCAGCACCAGCATGGCCGCCATCTCCAGGCTCATCATGTTGCCGAAGAGGCGGATTGCCAGGGCCAGGGTGCGGGTCAGTTCGCCGATCAGATGAAAGGGGAGCAGGATCGGGCTTGGGGTGAGGTAGTGGCGGAAGTACTTCCGCATCCCTGCGATCCTGATGCCGAACCAGTGAACCGACAGAAAGGTCACGACCGCCAGGGCCGCAGTTGCCGACAGGTCGCCGGTCGGGGCATGAACTCCCGGGACAAGACTGCTCAGATTGGCAAGGCCGATATAGATCCATATGGTGGCGACAAAAGGGAATACCCGGCGCCACTGATCAGGGATTACCGCGCTAATCGTGTCGGCAATGGCCGTCACCACTCCCTCGGCCGCTGTTTGCAGCATACCCGGATCGGGGCCAAGCCGTCGTCCGATCAACCACGACGTCACTGCCATGAGGATCATAATTCCCCAGGTGGTCACCACGGTACGGGTTATTACGAGGGAACCAAGGTGCAGGGCGATATGGGATGCGGTTTCCATTGGTTATCTCCTCATGAACAGATACACGTTTGTCGTACCGATGACGAAGCCGAGAAAAAGCATAGAAATCGTCCAGCGTATCGAATATCCTTGCATCATCCCGTCGAGCCAGCGTCCCAGATAGGCGCCGCCAACCGCCGGCAGGACCATGAGAAGCCCCAGAGTGCCGAGAAAAGCTAATTGGCCGATGACCGTCGGCCGTTCTCGCTCGGCTTTATCCATCTGCCTCGACTGGTTGTCCACGCGCTCCTTCAGTTTATTGTTGTTATTCATCGGTTCCTCACCGGTTCCGTTTCAGGTTCCAGAGACTTTTGAGCATCTCTTGTTCAAGTTGCCGCAGACTTGCCTTGATAGCTCCAAGATCCTCTTCTTCACGTCGTAACTCATGCGCCAGCGTCTCTCCTATTTTTCGGTGGTCGGCATCTCTGACGTAGCGGCGTGTGCTGATAACAAGCTCGTTGTCGACAAACGAGAGCACGCCGCCGGGGAGGGCGATGAACTGCCAGGTCGTGTCAAGATGGCGGAAACGGGCCAGCCCGAAGCCGAGAACAGTTAAAATCCGATCATGCCCGGGAAGGATGCCGAAGCTGCCGGACGAGTCCTCTCCCACAAAGGATGTGACGTCGTCAAAGCGTTCGGAGTGCATGGCATCCTGAAGATGCAGGGTAAATCCGCTCATGTCGTCACCTCTTTCATTCCGCCGCGCATGTAGCATGCATCTTCGGGAAGCTCATCGAATTTTCCGCCCAGGAATCCTTCGCAGTCCGTCAAAGTTTCCGCGAGTGGTACGGTGACGCCCTTGATGCCGCTATGTTCGGCAGTAACGTGAAATGGTTGCGTCAGGTAGCGCTGGAGCCTGCGGGCGCGCAGAACAATTTTTTGGTCCACTTCTGATAATTCCTGAATGCCGAGCATGGTGATGACATCTTCCAGTTCCCGGTAACGGGCCAGATGTTTTCGCACCTCTTCCGCCGTGTCATAATGCCGGTCGCCGATGATTCTGCGGTCCCGAAGGCTGGTGGAGAGGAGTGGATCGACAGCCGGGTAGATACCTTTTCCCGCCTGGCTCCGGGAGAGTACTACCTGTGAATCCAGATGTCCGAGGATGGCGTTGACAGCCGGGTCGGTCATGTCGTCGGCCGGTACATAGACCGCTTGCACCGAGGTGATGGAACCATGGCTGGTGGAAATTATGCGGTCCTCAAGTTCCGCCACCTCGCTCATCAAGGTTGGTTGATAGCCGACCGTTGCCGGAATGCGCCCGAGCAGTCCGGAAATTTCACTCCCTGCCTGAACAAAGCGAAAGACGTTGTCCATCAGGAACAAGACCTCCTTTCCGAGTGTATCGCGCAGATACTCGGCGTAGGTCAGGGCGGAAAGTCCGGCCCGAAACCTGACTCCGGGCGATTCGTCCATCTGGCCGAGCACCATGAGTGTCCGGGGCATTACCCCGGCCGCACGCATTTCATGCCAGAGTTCGTGTCCTTCCCGGATTCGTTCCCCCACTCCGGCAAAGACCGAAACACCCTGGTGAAGGGCAACAATGGCATGCATGAACTCCATGATGAGAACCGTCTTGCCGACTCCGGCGCCTCCGAAAAGTCCGGTTTTTCCTCCCCGGACGAAGGGACAGAGGAGATCGATGACCTTGATGCCGGTTTCAAGGATGCCGCTGGCTGAAACAGTTTCGTGAAGAGGCGCCGGACAGGAATGGATGTTGCGGAACTCATCCGTCTCCAGGCGGGGACCGCCATCCAGCGGTATACCGAAAACGTTTAATAACCGACCGAGGCATTCGGGTGATACCGGTACCCGAAGCGGTCCGCCGGTATCGTAGACCGGCATTCCCCGCCGGAGTCCCGCGGTATGCTGCAGGGCAATGGCGCGGAGATGGTGCCGGTCAAGATGCTGGTATACCTCGAAAGTACAGCCCGATTCTCCCTGTTCGGTCGTCAGCGCCTGCTGAAGCGGGGGAAGTACATCGCACTGAATATGCACTACCGGACCGTGCGCCTCCACGATGGAGCCAACCTCTTTCATCTCCGGAGAACCTCCGCTGCCGGCAAAATAAAATGCGTGGTACTGAAAGTGTATCGCGACATGCGGTTCCGTCAAGAACGGAAACGCAGTGACGTGCCGGAGGCGGACAACCAGGAGAAATCTTTTGGAATGTACGGGTTAAGGAAATTGGAAGAGGGGTGGGTATGGCAATTCGTGGCGAAAGAGCAAAAAAATGCCGGAGTCGTGGAGCGCTCCGGCATTGTCGGCCTGAATCCGGTGGGGGCGGTACCTATGAAACTTTGAACTGACTCACAATTCGCTGCAGATCTTCGGCAAGCGTGGAGAGTTGGTTGGCGGCGGAAGCAGACTCCCGTGCTCCCCGCGAGGTCTTGGCGACAACCTCGGTAATTTGCTGCATGTTGTGGCTGATCTCGGAGGTTGTTGCAGTCTGCTCTTCGGCGGCGGTGGCAACCTGATGAATCTGGGTGTTGACGTCGTTGATCTGCTGGAGAATCTGTTCGAGCGCCTTGCCCGACTCAGCAGCTTTCTCGCTCCCTCTGGCAACTTCGGTGACCCCTTCTTCCATTGCGATTACGGCGTTTTTCGTTTCCTGCTGGATGGCCTTGATCATCTCGCCAATCTCACGGGTTGCGCGAGTAGTACGCTCGGCCAGTGCCCGGACCTCGTCGGCAACAACGGCAAAACCTCTCCCCTGTTCACCGGCTCTGGCCGCCTCAATGGCCGCATTCAGCGCCAAAAGATTGGTCTGGTCGGCGATATCTTCGATGGTGCTGACAATATCCCCGATCTGGTCGGATCGGCTGCCAAGGCTTTCAACAGCCTTGGCGGAGCTTTTCACCCGTTCGGCAATACTGCTCATGACCGCAATAGACTCTTCCACCACTCGCGATCCGGAAACTGCGGCGGCACTTGCCAGTTGGGAACCTTCGGATGCCATCTGACAGTTCTGGGCAATATCGCCGGATGTGGCGGACATTTCTTCACCTGCCGTGGCAACACTTGCGGCCTGAGCCGCCACTTCCTCGGCGCCGGCTGCCATCTGAACGGAATTGGACTGGAGTTGCACCGCTGAGGAAGAAACGTGCTCACTGGTTTGTGCGATCTGGCAGATAATCCTTCTGATTTTTTCCACGAGCGAATTGATCTCGTCGGCCAACTGGCCGAATTCATCATTGGATGTTACGTTGATCAGTCTGGTGAGATCTCCTTCGCCTCTGGCAAGATCGGTAACTTTGTCAACAAAGTCATTAAGTTTTTGCGTAATGGTCAGCCTCAGAACGATCATCAGGCAGATAAAGCTGGCCGTAACGGCTACCGCTCCTGCGATAAGAAGCAGAAGGGTTGCCTTTCTGCTGGCATCATATCCCTGCTCGATACTGGTGCTCAGTTTGAGTGCTCCCAGCATTTTTGTTTCCTTGTCATGGCAGCTTTGGCACCGTTCTTCGTTGGGGAGTGGTAATATGGTGTTCAGTATATGAGTGCCGTTCTGTATCTCCTCGGAGCTTGCCGGTTTGCCACTGCGTAATACCTCGGCGACAAGGGCGTTGCCCTGTATGCCGCTGCCGCGCTCCCCACCTTTTTCGTTATAGATGGAGAAAGCAACAGCCCGCTTCTTTTCAATCACATCCTTTTTGTACGCATCTACTTTTTTCATGTCATCAGCCATCATGGCGTTTTTGATGTCGTCACCCATGGCATCGACAAAAGTCAGGCTGTTGTCTCGCTGCAGACCTACAAGAGCCTGTTTTTCCAGGTAGAGTGCCGCTCCACCAACGATGAGCAGACCTGTCACCAGGGCAAGGGATGCCGCCAGAAGAATCTTGGTGGCAATCCCGGTTTTTCTACCTGCTCGTGTGGACGAAAGTGAAAAATTCTGTTGTGACATACGTTTTCCCCCGATGATGGGTAGTAAATTAATTATTCCGCATTATTAAATAAAATACTCCAGTACTGCAACTGATTTGTTCGTGCGGTACTTACCCAAACAAAATTAAAGACATCCTGACGGCTTGTTTTTCAGGACGGCGGCAAGGGCGGCACGGTCGGAGGCAGACTCGGGAAGATTGCCTGCATGCAGTTTGAGAGTATGGAGCAACTCGTTGCAGATTGTGCAGCTTTCCCGGCTGAGGGTGTAATACTTCCAGACCCCCTCACGGCGAATGTCAACCCAGCAGCTCCGCTTAAGGTAGGCCAGATGGCGCGACACCGTGGACTGCGGTAACCCCAAAACCGCCATGAGGTCGCAGACGCAGAGTTCTCCTTCGGCTTGCAGCAGCAAAATGATGCGCAGGCGGATCGGGTCGGAAAGGGCTTTCAATGTTTGGGCTAAATGTCTAATGGGAACCACCCTTCATACGTAGTCAATTAAATAGTGATTCTTTCATCCTCTGCATGACGATAGGCCCTGGCCAGAATCTCCATTGGATGGAAGACGGGATACGGCAGTGCGTGGTTGAACTGCAGCCGGCAACTCATGCAGTCGGTGATGATCGCTTGAGGTGCTTTTTCCCGGATCTTATCCATCAGGGGGCGGCCTACCTCAAGGGACTTTTCGTGAAAGCCGGTCTTGAATCCGAAGTTGCCTCCCATACCGCAACAGTACATTCCTTCCAACCGTTCGACGGTTATTCCGGGAATCAGCGACAGGAGTTCCGGATACGGACTGCCGATATTCTGCTCCCGCTGGTGGCAGGGTGCAAAATAGACCATCCGTTCGGAGATGGCAGTGAATTTGGTGTCGAAACGCCCTTCTGCATGGAGACGGGCAAGATACTCCCCGGCGTCGGATATGTAGTCGGCCAGATTAATGCGGGCCAGAGGGTCTAGTGTAGAAAAAAAACCGTCATCTTTCAGGATGTCTTTATACATTGATTTCTTGAGTACCCGGTGTTTTTGATCTCTCCCGCCTGAAACCGGAACTTTTATCTCATCCTCACCGGCATTTACCGACCTCTGATATGCGTCCGAATAGCAGGCTCTCTCCTTCAGGAAAATTTTCATGAAGTAACCGCAGGTGGGGCATGAGCAGATGAGATCATCTCCTCTCTTTGCCGACTCCAGCAAATCATTCATATTGGACTGAACACGCCTCAGCGCGGTCGTGCGATCGCCTTCCACAAGATGGGGCATGCCGCAACAGTGCTGAGGCGGAACAGACACCGTCACGCCGTTCTGCTCCAGTACCTCTACCGTTGCCCTCCCAATTTGGGGGGAAAGATAACCGGCCGTGCAGCCGGCAAAATAGGCAACGGTGCGTTCACCCTCTCTTCTGCCGGTCAATCCTCTTTCCGTGGCCCATTGGAAAAAATTCTGTTCCGGAAATGTAAGAAGTTCCCGTTCAAGATGGATATGAGTCACTTTTTTCAATAGTGAACTGACGGTTTTATTCGACTGAAGGATGTTAGCCAGGCGCGGAAAAGTCCCGCACAGACGGGCGAGCCGGGGGACATCAGTGAGCAGCCTGGTTGTCAGGGGCAACCCTTCCCGGTCGATATAGCGCCCCTTTGCCTCCATCAAGTCAGAGGGGATTCCGGGGCAGGGGCACATGCCGCAAAGGGTACAGAGTCCCACCAGATTGCGCAGTTCCGCCTCGGAAATCGGGACGCCGCTTTCTTTCTCCTGATCCCAAAGACGGTAGAGCTCCAGGAAAAACAGGCAATCCTCATCCATCAGGGTACGGCAGGTATCGCAGTCGGCGCATAGCTCAACGACGCTGCGGAGTATTTTTTGAGGTGTTGTTCGGTCTTTCGAATCGGGGGAATTCATCGCGTCACCTTCCGGCAATCTGTTCTTGTGAATGCACTTCTTTATCTGCTCCGTGTCGAGAGCGCATACGCCTGCATCAGGTTCGATTCCGATAGTCCACCGGACACAAAACCTATACCACGCCCTATTGTCAAACAGCAATACCTTGTGGCGTTACCCAGGAGGTGACGTCGGGGCTGTACCAATCTGTAAACGGTTGCCGTCAAAACTGTTCCAATTATCCGCTAAAGCAGATATATGTATACCAACCGGATCGAAGTGCCCTCACACGGGGAATGTCATGAAGTTTACAGCCATTGTTTTCTCAATTTTGTTCGTCACTCTTGTAAGTCCCGTCTTCGGTGCCGACAAGCCGCTCATCCGGTTCGGCGTCATCCCGCGATACAATCCGGTGGTCATGTACAAGCGCTACCAGCCGATCATGGACTACCTCACCCAGAATACCCCCTACCGCTTCGAGTTGACAATCAGCCGCGACTATCCCGAAGCAGTCCGATACTTGAGGGATGGCGTCACCCAGATCAGTTCACTGGGGGACGTCACCTTTACCGAGGCGAGCACGCTCTACGGCGCGATCCCGATATTGAAGCCGCTCAACGAAGACGGTACCCCTTATTACCGCTCAGCCATTATCGTGCCACATGGTTCGCCGCTTAAATCATTGCAGGACCTCAAGGATAATACGGTAGTATTCGGTTCGCCCCACTCCACCTCAGGTAATCTCATCCCCCGGTATATGTTATGGAACAGCGGTATCAGGCTTCAGGATCTTGCCCTGTTCACAAATCTGAAACACCATGATGCCGTTGCCAAGGCTGTTCTGAAGGGGCAATACGATGCCGGGGCGGTCAAGGATGTGATAGCCAAAAAATACATGAATTACGGTTTGAGGGTTCTGGCGTATTCCGAACCGCTGCCGTCGGTCCCGTTTGTGGTCAGAAAAGAGGCCTCCCCGGAGTTTATCGGGGCCGTTAAAAAGGCACTGTTGAAGCTTGACCGGAACAACCTGGAACACAGGAAGATCATGTCCACCTGGGACGATGAATTCAAATACGGTTTCGCGGAAGCGAACTCCAGCGACTACCGGAAGATCTTCAGCATGATCCGCGAGATACCCACAGGGTGCGGTTACGGGTGTCATCGATGAAAATGCGTTTCTTCCTGGGGATAAAGGGCAAATTCGTCCTGACCGCCGCACTGATCGTGGCCGTATCCTCCATACTCTGGGGGAGCTGGGCATGGCGCAACGAAAAACGGCTCCTGTATGATCGCCTGGTAAGTAACGCCCGCAGCATGGCCACCTCGCTCAGAACACCGATTATCAACGCGCTCGTATACGAGGAAATGGGGGTCATTGCCGAAGGCGGACTTCTTGATAATTTTGTGGAGGAGATCGTCGCGAACAAGGAGTTTCCTACCCTGTACGCCTTTGTGACCGACGACAAGGGGAAGGTGTTGGCCCATAACCGCTATCTGGAATACGGCCTTGTCTATACGGATGATCTTACTCGGGAAGCCTTGCGTGGCGACTCGTTCATTTCCAGGGTTGTTCAGGATGGTGCGACGAGTGAGCATATTCTCGATATTGCCATGCCGTTGCGTATTTTCGGCAAGAGCTGGGGCACCCTCAGGGTCGGTTTTTCCATGAAACCGCTCGAACATGAACTCTACCTCATGGGGTTCAAGGTGGTTTCCTTCTCGATCCTCTTTTTCCTGATCGGCACATTTCTGTTTTATTTCGTGGGACAGACCATTTCCCGTCCAATCCAGGATCTTGCCGGCGCCATGTCGGCAATTGACCCGCAAACCCTCGAAATTGATCTGCCGGAGGCGAGGAATGATGAGATCGGACAGTTGCAGAAGAGTTTCAGCGCCATGCTGGTGCGTCTGCGGGAGAGCGAGAATGAGCGTCGTCAGGTTTTCTCAAGCCTGATTCAGAGCGAGAAGCTGGCCACCATCGGCAAACTGGTGGCCGGTGTGGCTCACGAAGTCAACAACCCGCTCAATGCCATATCCAGTTCCATTTATTTTCTGGAAAAAGAGACGTCGGAAGCAGTTGGAACGCAGACGGCTCTGCTCAAACAGGGTCTGGCCCGCATCCATAAAATTGTCCAGCAGTTGAGTGATTTCAGCCGCGCCAGCAACTTGACCATCGAGCAGGTGCAGAGCGATCTGTTCTTCCAGGAAGCGGCAACCTTCGGTTCCATGGCCCTCAAAAAGAGGCCGGTATTATTCAAGGCTCATGATGCCTGTATCCCGACTGTTACGGTACGCATGGACAAGGCCAAGTTACACCAGGTTATCCTTAATCTGCTCATGAATGCCGCTGACGCCTGCGGAGGGAAGGGGGTGGTGAGTTTTCTGGCTTCGGTCGATGACACGCAGTACGTTATCTCTGTCACTGATAGCGGTGAAGGGATACCGGAAGAAATTCAGGAACAGATCTTCGATATTTTTTTCACCACCAAGGCGGCCGGCAAAGGTACCGGAATGGGATTGGCCATATGCAAGAGCATCATCGATATGCACAACGGTACTGTCGGCGTGGCAAGCCGGGTGGGTGAGACGGTTTTTACCATCCGTATTCCACTGGAAAACGAGGTTTAGGGGCTATGATCAAAATTCTAGTTGTAGAAGACGATCCGCTACTCTGGCAGCCGCTGCAATACGCCCTGGAAAGCAAGGGGTACCGTGTGCGCGTTGCCATGGATGGGGCTGACGCCCTGGCCGCCTCGGCGGAGGAAAGCTTTGATCTGCTCCTTCAGGACCTGCATCTGCCCGACTCCAGCGGGTTGGATATAATGCGGGAAATTACCCTGCATCACCCCTCCTGCAAGGTGTTGGTCATGACCGGTCACGCCACTATTGAAAATGCTGTCGAAGCCATGAAAATAGGCGCTTTCGATTTCATAATCAAACCGTTTCATCTTGAACTGGTCTTTATCAAGATCCGGCGAGTGATTGAGTTCCGCGACATGGCAAACCTGGTGGAATCGGCAGAATGCAGGAAGATGGCCATGATTACCCGCTCGCCCGACATGCGCAAGGTTATCCAGGTGTCGGAAACTGCGGCTGCCACTGGTGCATCTATTCTGCTTCTGGGAGAGAGCGGCGCCGGTAAGGAGGTGCTGGCGGATCATATCCAACGCTTGAGCGCAGTAAAAGACAAGCCCTACATCAAGGTCAACTGCGCCGCCATTCCGGATTCTCTCTTTGAAAGCGAACTGTTCGGATCGGACAAAGGGGCCTACACCGGGTCGGTGGAAGAACGGATCGGGTATGTGGAAGCCGCCCACGGCGGAACACTCCTGTTGGACGAGATCGCAGATATTCCCCTGGGAATCCAGGGGAAACTGTTGCGAGTGCTGGAGGACGGCAGCTTCTATCGCGTGGGTGGAACGCGGCAGCGGCAATCAAACTTCCGGCTGATTGCCACCAGCAGCAGGGATCTGGCCGAGGTGGTTCAGGCGAGGGAATTCCGTGAAGACCTGTACTACCGTATCAATGTGATTGCCGTGACCATTCCACCCCTGCGGCACCGGCGCGAGGATATCCCGTTGCTTACGGCCCATTTTCTGAAACTGTTTCAGTCGTCGGGAGTCGAGGCGCCCATAACCCTGTCGTCCCCGGTGTTGGATATCCTCGCCCTGTACGGTTATCCCGGCAATGTGCGCGAACTGCGCAATATCCTGGAACACCTCTCCCTGCTCTATCCCGGCGAGAAGATAAAACCGGCCCAACTTCCCCCTCATATGCGGGACTCCGCCTATATCGGCAACCTGTTCGAGACTTTCACTGTGGAAAAACCGCTTCGGGAGGCGACGCTTGAGTTTGAGGCCCGCTACATCGAGAAAGTCCTCAGGGCGGCCGGTGGCAGCAAGACGCAGGCTGCGGCACTGCTGGGCATTTCCCGCAAGGTGCTCTGGGAAAAACTGAACAGAATTGCCGGCAGGGATTAGCTCGCATCCTTGACCTTGTCATCGAAACCTCGCATACTCTATAAACAGTGAATCCTTACATCATACGGCATAATTTCGGAGGCACTGACATGAAACGATGGTCTGTGGCGATATCTGTGTTGGGAATGCTGCTGGCATGTACGGCCTGCAATCGTACGGAACCGGTTCAGGTCGGCGTAAAGGCCGTGGTCCCGGTCCCGCATTCGTTGCCTCCCCAAATCGAGCAGACGCCGTTGCGTATCGGTATGGGGGCGATGATTACCCCAAAGGAAGGCTATGTCTACTATCAACGCTTACAGGCATATATTGGAAAGAAGCTTGGTCGTACCGTTAAACTGGTGGATCGGGGCAACTATAAAGAGATGAATCGTCTTCTTGAAGCGGGTGACCTGGATGCGGCCTTTGTCTGCGCAGGGCCGTATGTGGAGGGGAAGGAGAAATTTGGCATGGAACTTCTTGCCATGCCGCTGGTTAAAGGTAAAGCGATATATTACTCATATATCATCGTTCGCAAGGACAGCCGGATAACGGAGTTCGAGGAGTTGCGGGGCAAGGTTTTCGCCTTTGCGGATCCAAAATCCAATACCGGAAAGCTGGTACCTACCTACATGCTGGCCAGGATGAACGAGACGCCGGACAGCTTCTTTGGCCGCTATATTTTTACGTATGGCCACGATAAATCCATGCTGGCAGTGGCTGAAAAGCGTGTGGACGGCGCCGCGGTGGACAGCCTGATCTGGGAGTATGTGGCCTGGATGCAGCCAGAGCAGATAAAACTGCTCCGGATCATTGCCCGGTCAGATCCTTACGGCATTCCGCCGGTGGTAGTTCGTCCCGGACTTGACCCCTTGATTAAGAAACGGTTGAAAGATGTTTTATTGTCCGCTTCAACCGATCCCGAAGGTAATGATATCCTGAAAGGGATGATGATCGACCGGTTCGTTGCCGGAGATGACGCAAATTATGATTCTATTCGCGCAATGATCCGTACGCTTGTCCATCGGCACAAAGAATAACGCTCCCCGTACGCCCCCTCGTTTTCACACATATTCCCACACTAAAGCACACCGCTCGTCCCTCCTGATACATCACACGTCCTCATTGGCAGACTTCTTGTAATCACTCAATACGATACGCGGTAACAGGCGGTAGTGCCGTACACAGATATCTGCCGTTTCGGCCTGCCGGAGGCGGTACACCGCGGGGCGTTGCGATGTTTTACTGCCGTGCGATGGTACAGGGAGTTGGAATAATTGTCCCCGGTTGATCAGGTGAATTAACCGGTGACGTTACGATGTCGTAACAGCTTCCGCTGTTCTGAACGTGCTGACAACGGCTTCCGGAATGTTTTTGATTCGAATTGCCTGGCGGTGAAAAAACAGAGGTCAAGGAGGAGTTACGCTGTGGAAGAAACGAGTACCAGAGAACATAAGAAGAAGCGGATATGGAGATGGCTGGTCATTGTGGTGGCTGTACTTGTTGTGATCGCTGCGGGGGTGCTGGCTGCGTTGCTGGCGGCGGAAAAATATTCGGGCCGCTCCGAATTTTGCGGCACCCAGTGCCACATCATGAAACCGAATTATGAGACATGGAAGAAGGATAAGCATAGTCAACCGGATAAGGAAACCGGAAGGATTACCGGCTGTATAGACTGTCACTACAAGCCGGGCGAAAAACCGACGCCAAAGGCAAAGTTCCGGGGGTTGGGACAACTTTTCTCATATCTGGCAACCGGCGACAAAGAGGTGCGTAAACGGCCGTCGGTGAGCGATTTAAGCTGTACAACCGCCCAGTGCCACCCGTTAAACAAACTTCTTGTAAAGCAGATTGATTACAAAAAGAAATATGACACGAAATATAAAGGGAATCTCAAGGCGTTTGAACATAAAACCCATCTCGAAAAGGTGATAGACGGCCAGAAGCTACAATGTACCTCCTGTCATTTACATCAGTCACGGGGCAGGCATTTTGAAGTGCCCAAAGAGTTGTGCTTTATCTGCCATTTTCGGAAAGCGCCGGAGAATCAGGGGCGGGCCAAGTGTGCCGTATGCCATGAAATCCCGGAAAAACCTCTGGAGATGAAAAAGAGTCACGAAGAGGGAGGCGATGATAAGCCGAAAAAACCGATTACCCACAAGGAGCTGGAAGCGGCGAAGGTGTCATGCAATCGCTGCCATATGGAAATGATCATGGGGAGCACCGCGCTGAAGATGGATCTCTGTCTTGAATGCCATCACGATGCGTCCCCAGAATTGCTGGCTAAAGTAAACAATAAAAAACTGATGCATATGGAGCATGTCACCAAACAGACCGCCCGTTGCAATCAGTGTCATGAGACAATCGACCACAAGAAGTCGTCATACCTGGATGCGGCGGTACAAAACTGCGCGGCCTGTCATCCGGAACCGCACTTCTATACCAAAAAGCTTCTGGCGGGTGTCGGCGGAGTGGGGGTTAATGAAAAATTCCCTTCACTGATGCACTCTTTCGGAACCAACTGCACCGGTTGCCATCAGAAGGACAGTCGCGACGAAAAAGGGAACAAGGTCAGAAAAGGCTCGGACAAGAGTTGTGCCGAATGCCACCACAATGATCCGAAGTACGGGAAGATGACGGTCCAGTGGGCCAAGGATATCGCGGATGCGGTGGCGGAGACGAAGCTGGCCGAAAAAACGGCACTGGAAGCGGTAGAGCAGGCCAGGGGCGCTGTCCCGGCGCCGGTTCTTACCAAAGCTGCTGCCAAGCTGAAGTTGGGACAGGAAAATCTCAGGGTCGTGACCGCCGGTGGTGGTGTCCACAACAAGAAATACGCCATGCTGTTACTCGATATGGCGGCACAAAGTTTCCAGGAAGTCATATCGGAGCTGAAGGCAGCTGTGCCGAAAGGGGGGATTGATGAGAAGCCGCAGTAATACCCTCCTATAGGCCCTTCAGGTCCGTCACGGGAGGAGGAAGTGTTCTTTCAGGAATGTGGTGGAGAAACTCATGGGGAATGCCCCGAAGGGAGAAACGCATGAATATTAACAGAAGGGATTTTCTGAAGGCGTCGCTGGCAGCCGGGGTGGTCTTTACCCTTGACGGCCCGCTGTTCAACGCCCTCGCTTTTGCCGGAACCGAGGGGGGAGCCAAGCCTGGTGCCTGGATGCCTTCCACCTGTCAAGGGTGCACAGCCTGGTGTCCGATCGAGTTTTTTGTACAGGGAGGGCGCATTGCCAAGGTGCGCGGCAACCAGCTCAGTAAGGCAAACAACGGCTACTGTTGTCCCCGCGGTCACCTTATGGTCCAGCAGGTTTACGATCCGGACCGTATCAAGGTTCCGATGAAACGGACCAACCCTGTTAAAGGTCGCGGTGTCGATCCCAAATTTGTTCCGATCACCTGGGATGAAGCGTTGGATACGGTTGCCGACAAGATGTTGGAACTGCGTAAAAATAACGAACCGGAAAAGCTGTTGTACATGCGCGGCCGCTATTCTTCAACTTCCACGGAACTGCTGTACGGTACGCTTCCAAAGATTTACGGCACCCCCAACTACTACTCCCACAGTGCTCTCTGCGCCGAGGCCGAGAAGATGGGACCCGGATACACTCAGGGGTTCTTTGGTTACCGCGACTACGATCTGGCCAAAACCACCTGCCTGGTGCTCTGGGGAACCGATCCGCTCAGTTCCAACCGTCAGGTTCCCAACACCATCAACAAATTCGGCGATATCCTTGATCGAGGCACTGTTGTCTGCATCGATCCCCGTCTCTCAACGTCTGCTGCCAAGGCGACCGAATGGCTTCCCATCAAGCCGGGCGAGGATGGCGCCCTGGCAGCCGGTATTGCCCATCTGCTGCTGACTGAAGGGTTCTGGAGCAAAGAGTTTGTTGGCGATTTCACGGATGGCAAAAACCTTTTCAAGGCCGGTGAGACTGTTGATGAAGCCGCTTTCGTTGAGAAGCAGACCTACGGACTCGTCAAATACTGGAACCTGGAACTGAAAGATAAAACTCCGGCCTGGGCCGCCAGGGTTTCCCTGATTCCGGAAGAGCAGATCATTCGGGTAGCCCGCCTCATGGGCAAGGCAGGCAGCAAGGCGTCCGTCTGGATGGGGCCGGGCGTAGCCATGACCCCTCGCGGCACTTACTCGGCCATGGCGGTCTACGCTCTGAACGGTATTCTTGGCTCCATCGAGACCGAGGGGGGAGTTATGCAGAGCTCCAGTGCCCCGGTGGAGAAATTTCCTTCAGCTGACAAATTTATTGATGAACTGGCCAAACACCACGGCCATGGCAAGAAGATCGACGGTCGTGGCGCCAAGGATATGCCGGCCATGATGGAAGCAAAGCCGGGAAGCGGCGTTGTCACGAACAACGTGGCGAATGCGCTGTTGAAAGATCCCGGAGCCATAAAGGTCTTTATCAGCACCTGGAGTAACTTCGTCTTTTCGGCGACCGGCGCCCAGAGGTGGGAGAAGGCCATGGAAAAGATTCCGTTCTTCGTTCATATGGTTACCAATGCCGCTGAGATGACCCAGTATGCCGACATTGTCTTTCCGGCAACGTTTGCTCCGGCTGAAAAGCTTTCCATAGTTGGCAACATGGCCAACCTGCATGGCCATATTTCAATCCAGCAGCCGGTGATCAAGCCGCTTTGGCAGGCCAAAGCCGAAGAGACCGAGGTGATGTGGCTGCTGGCCGAGAAGCTCAAGGCAAAGGGGTTTGCCAACCTGTACGATTACTACGCCTCCTTTGAAGATCCTGAAACAAATAGAAAGCCGACCAACGTAACCGAGTTCACCGAGATCGCCGCCAAAATATCCAGTCAGAAGGTCTGGAACGGCAAGGAGAAAATGAAAGGTGACCAGATCGCCGGATGGGAGGAGTTCAAAAAGAGGGGCATCTACAATTCAGAAACCTACAAATACAAGAAAAACTGGGGTAAGGATAATCCCGAAACCAAAAAGTTTGAAGGGCATTTCAAGACTGAGACCAAGAAGTTCGAGTTTTACAGCGAAACCATGAAAAAGGCCCTTGGTGAGCATGCTGAGAAACACAAGACGACCATCGATGACATACTCAAGGTCAGCGGGTATGAAGCCCAGGGTGAACTGGCGTTCGTACCGCACTATGAATCACCCAAGCGTCACGGCAGTCAGGCGGAATACCCTTTCACCTTCATCGATCACAAGTCGCGTCTCAATCGCGAAGGGCGCAGCGCTAATGCCCCCTGGTACCAGGAATTCAAAAAGGTGGATGTTGGCGACAAGAGCTGGGACGATGTGGCCAAGATCAATCCCATTGATGCCAAAAAATTGGGCATCAAGAACGGCGACACTATTCGCCTTACCTCCACCACCGGCAGTATCATCACCAAGGCCAGGCTGTGGGAAGGGGTACGCCCCGGTACGGTTGCCAAATGTTTCGGTCAGGGACACTGGGCTTATGGCCGGGTGGCCGCCAAGGATTATGCCAAGGCACAACCCCGTGGGGGCAACAATAACGAACTACTTGTTGACGACTATGACCGTTTGAGCGGTGCTACAGCCCGTAACGGCGGTTTCACCGGCGTCAAGATCGAGAAGGCATAGAAAGGGGGGACTACATAAATGGCAAAACAATATGGAATGGTCATAGATCTGCAAAAATGCGTGGGATGCGGGGCGTGCGCCCTGGCCTGCAAAACCGAAAACAATACCCAGGGAAGGAACCGGGGGCAGACGTTCAACTGGGCCGATTATTACATATCGGAAGGGGGGACGTTTCCCGATGTTTACGCGGAAACCATACCGACCCGATGCAATCATTGCACCGATCCGGAATGTATCAAGGGGTGCCCGAAGCCCCAGGCGTTGTACAAGTCGGAAGAAGGGTTGACGTTGTATAACGTCAAGTACTGTATCCAGTGCAAAAAGTGTCAGGAAAAATGTCCCTACAGTGCTGTTGATGTGGACAAACAACACGTGCAGTACAGCGTCATCAGCTACAATGAAGTCGGTGTTGAGGTCAACGAGTTCTACAAGAACAAAGCCGAACTCATCAAAGGGTGCACCGCGTCCGGTGCAGTTGTTGCCCAGGCGGCCGGGATGACCCCTCCGAACAGAAACGAGTATGTTTTTAAAGATGGCATGAACCCGCGTGACCCTAAAGTGACCCGCGGCAAAGGGGAGATGAAAGATGTTCGCTCCGGCGGATGGGTTGAAAAATGTACTTTCTGTATCCACCGCATCCGGAATGGTGAACAGCCATACTGTGTCGCCGCTTGTCCGGCCAAGGCTCGTACCGCAGGCGATATCAACGATCCGGCCAGCGAGGTGAGCTCGCTGCTCAAAAAATACAAGGCGGTGCGCTTGAAGAACAACAAGGGAGAATATCTGAAGGCTGATGAGAAGGGAACGCAACCCAATAACTACTACATCAGGAACTATAAGAAAGTGTAGTACGTACTTTTGTGTGAAACCGGCATGGGTGGATGTCTGTCCGCCTGTGCCGGACGAGAACCATACTTTCATTTCCGGCGCGAGGAGCCCCATGCAAAACAACGAACAAGCCGTACATGAATTGATGCGGGGAGAATGCTACCGCTTTCTGGCTGCATGTTTCTATCAGCCGAAAAAGGAAGCGCTCGTCACCGGACAGTTACTTCCTGCTCTGACGCAGAATCTGCAGGAGGTCTGCCCTGAAGCCGTACCGTTTTCCCGGCGCATGCAGGAACATCTCGCTTCGTACTCTGAAGAAGAACTGGTTGTCGAATATGCCCGGCTCTTCGTAGGCCCCTTCGGCCTCAAGGCTCCACCGTATGGTTCCGTTTACCTGGATGGTGAGGGTACTGTTATGGGGTCTTCCACCATGGAAACCATCGGGCTCTACGAACAGGAAGGGCTTACCAGAGACGAGGCGTTCCATGAACTTCCCGACCATATTGCCGTGGAGCTGGAGTTTATGTATTACCTCAGCTATCGCCGGGTAGAGGCCCTGCAAAAGGGAGATATGGTACTGGCCGAGGCATACCGGTTTAAACAGGATCAGTTTCGCACTCATTTCCTCACCAAATGGGTACCGCCATTTTGTACTCACATTCAAGAAGAGAGCGATAACGGCTTTTACAGCGCGTTAGCGGAGTGTGTGGCCACGTATATTCAAGTGGCCGTTTGAACACAAAAACGGGTACCTGGTTGTTTAAGAGGGCTACTGATGGTAGCCCTCTTTGTATTGGTGCGCCAGATAATTGCAAGGTGGCGGTGTTTTTTTTGCGA